>CAYWBJ010000108.1:0-67938 GCA_964456165.1 uncultured Gemmatimonadaceae bacterium
TCGGCCGCGCCCGGCGCCTGCAGCTGTTCCTCACCCAGCCGTTCACGGTCGGCGAAGGATTTACCGGCATCCCGGGTGAGTACGTGCGGATTGACGACACGGTCAGAAGCTTCAAGGGTCTCGTTGAGGGCGATTACGACGATCTTCCCGAACAGGCTTTCTACATGGTCGGCACTATTGAGCAGGCAGTCGAAAAGGCTAAGTCGCTCTAGGACTGGAATGGCTTACCGACTGGACATCGTCACGCCCGAACTCACCCTCTTTTCCGGTGAAGTCAGGCACCTGCGCGTCCCTGGGACCGAGGGCAGCTTCGGCGCTCTCGCCGGGCATGTGCCCATGCTCGCTGCGATGAAGGTCGGGTGCCTCGACTTCATCCAGGAGGGCCACGGCAAGTTTCAGGTGGCCCCCAGCGGGGGCGTTGTGGAGGTTCAGCGAGAGCAGGTCCCCGTGCTGGCCGAGCCTGCCGAAGTCGCCACCGAGATCGCCATGGAGCGGGCGCAAGCGGCGCGGGACCGAGCCCTCGAGCGCCTCGCTGACGACGAGCACGAGATCGACGAGGTGAGGGCCAAGCTGGCACTGAACAGGGCCCTCAACCGGCTGAGGATCTCGCAGGCGTCCTGAGGTCGGTTCACTAGCTCGTAGCGCAATCCAGGGCCAATCATCCCACGATGATTGGCCCTTCTGTTTCCGCCCGCAGCCACTGCGGCGCGCCGACACCGTGGAGTTGCCTCCATGACTACCGTGGCACCCAACCTCAAGGTCTTCCTGGAACGGACGATTCCCATCATCGAGGAGGAGATGTTCTCCTTCCTGCCGGTCCAAGAGCCAGAGGATTTCCTGTACCGGCCGATGCGTGACTACCCCGAACGGGGCGGCAAGCGTTTCCGACCGGCTCTCTTGCTGATCGCCTGTCAGGCCCTCGACGGCGACTTCGAGCGGGCCGTGCGCACCGCGGCTGCGTTCGAGATGTTCCAATCGTTCGCACTGTTGCATGACGACATCGAGGACGATTCCGAAGTTCGTCGTGGCAAGCCCTGCATCCACAAGCTCCACGGCATTCCGCTGAGCGTGAACATCGGCGACGCGACCTACGCCAAGGTGTTCGAGATGCTGGCCGCCAACCAGGAGATCCTCGGCTGCGCGACCACGCTGAACCTGATCGAGGAGATGATACGCGGGTCGCGGGAGACCTTCGAGGGCCAGGCCTTCGATGTGGGGTGGATCAAGCAGCAGTACATCCCCACCGAAGAGGAGTTCATGACCATGCTGCGCAAGAAGACCGGCTGGTACTCGGGTCGGGGTCTGTGCAGCGCTGGTGCCATCATCGCCGGGGCGAGTGATGTCCAGCGCGAGAACCTGGGCAACTTCGGCGAGGCGATGGCCATCGCGTTCCAAATTCGCGACGATCTGCTCAACCTCAGCACCTCCCAGCAAGAGTCCGAGATCGCTCCCGGGATTACCTCGGGCGCCTATGGCAAGGAGCGCGGTGGGGACATCGCCGAGGGGAAGCGCACCCTGATAATTATCGACCTGCTGCGCAAGTGCACCGATGCGGAGCGCGAGGAAGTCCTGACCATCCTGCACCAGGAGAGGCAGTACAACACGGCGGCGGAAATCGAGCGGGTGATCGACTTGGTCGATCGCTACGACAGCATGGAATACGCCGCGGCCGTTTGTGGCCGCAAGGCGGACGAAAGCCGTCGATACCTCGAGCGGGTGGAACCGTCTCCCGCCCGCGACCTGCTCGGCGAGATGTTGGATTTTCTGGTGGCGCGCGTCTTCTGACTGCTCTCGTGAGGGGTATCCGGGGTATAACTCCCCGGGGCTACGACCCGGTCATTCTTAGGCTCTGGCGGTCGCCAGGCTGCCGATCACCTCGTGCGCAATCCCCTGAAGGCTCTTCTGGAGTCGAATTCGGCCCCGATTCACCCGTGACTTCACCGTCCCCACTGGACAATTGATGATCTTGGAAATCTCCTCGTAGGAGAAGCCGTTGAGGTCGCGCAGCAGCACCGCCTGGCGAAACTCGTCGGGAAGACCGTGTATGGCGGCGACGACGGTCTCGTGCACGCGCCGGGTGTCGGTCAGCTCCCCGGGTAGCTGGGCCTTGTCGATGGGCTCGAAGAAGGACGTCTTCTCCTCGTTGTCACTCGGGCCGATCGGCACCCAGTGCCAGCGCTTGCGCCGTCGCAACTCCGTCTTTGCAAGGTTGCCGGCAATCGTGTACAGCCAGGTCGAGACCTGCTCGATTGCCGGATATTGATGGCTGTGTCGCAGGCACCGCAGAAACGTCTCCTGGACGATGTCCTCAGCGGTTTCGCGGTCTCCGACGAACCGGTAGACGAAGTTGTAAAGTGGTGTTCGGTATCGAGTTACGAGGATAGCAAGACAGGACTGATCTTCGGCAGCCCGCATCAGGATCTCCTTGTCCGTGGGGACTGGGGCATCTGCAGAGCCGTTGATGTTCTGGGTCTGATTCATACACTCCTCTCTTCCTAACTTGGTCCGGCTGACCGAACCGCAGTGGCCTGCACTCCGCGGGCGTGTCCACGGTTCAGGTGTCGGGCCAGAAGATGCAAGAATCATGCCGCTGTCCGTACGAGTCGGAATGGTATAAAACCCGGGCAATATTCCTCAGGAATCTGACATTATTCCTCACTTTTCTGAGAGATTTTGACACGGTGCATCGGCTCGGATAGATTCAGTCGCGCCTCGCGTGGCGATGGGGGCGTCGCCGATGCTGAGGACATAACTACCTGCAGATAATGACAATAAGGGATGTGCAATTGACCGAGACGCTTGCCAGGCTCACACAGTTCTGTGAAAGCGAGGGGATTCGACGGTTTTCCGCCGACGAGATCATCGAACTGCTCGAAGAGGGGGAAACGGTCGATTGGATTCTCGATCAGGTGTTGCCAACACCGGAGGCGGAACCAGCGTCCGAGCCCGATGCGCGCGTACAGCTGCGTCAGCTTCTCGAGAAATGCGCCGCTCAGGTTGCTCCCGAGCCCATCCCGGAATCCGAGGAGGACTCGAGCCCCGAGCTAGCGGCTGATGTGGCCATCGAAACGCCAGCGACGACGGGGGGGGCGACGGCAGCTGCGGGCCAGGAGGAGGGAAGTCTGTCCGACCTCCAGGGTCTGGCGCTGCCGCCTGGTGTCGACGCAAGCCAGCTCCAGGCGCTCATGGATTCCCCCCAGGGTTCGTTGCTGGCAGACTTCGGCGCCTACTGCGAGGAGCGGGGAATGGATCCGCAGGCTCAGCAGGACGCCATGGGTGACCAAATGCAGCAACTGCACGAGGAGTGGCTGCAGACGCCGCGCGACAGTCTGCAAGGCAAGCGCCCCAGCGAGCTGCTCGAAGGCGGACGGCTGCTGCCGGAGAAGGTGGAAACCTTCAGGCGCGACGAGCCGAAGGTGGGACGGAACGATTCCTGTCCGTGTGGTAGCGGCAAGAAGTACAAGAAGTGCTGCGGCCGCTAGTACGCGGCGAAATACAAGGCTAGTTTTTCTTAACGGCGCACTAGTGCCCGGCGCGCTGCCAGCCCGAAATCTCGAACCCACAGAGGCGATATGTCGGTAGACCTGCTGAACGCACTGCTGGAGACCCGGGCCCTGCAGCTGGCCCCGGCCGGAGAGATGTTCTGGTACACATCGGGTACGATAGGACCGTATTACATCAATACCCATTTCCTTTACGGTGGGCAGGGACCGGCGGATGAGCTGCTCACATTCATCGACGCGGGCAAGGGTAATCGATCGGTACTCGCCCGCCAACTGACCGAGCGGGTGCTCGGGCGCTACCGGGACGATGGCGTCTATGCGTCCGTGGTCGACGCCCTGGTCGAGCACGCGCGAACCGCGATCGGAGCCGACGACATCGATCTCGTGTCCGGTGGAGAGCGGCGGGACTGGTTCTTCTCCGCGGCTGTGGCGCATGCCATGAACAAGCCCCACCTGATGATCTCCAAAGACGCGGAACTCTATCTTCAGGACGGAGACGACGGGCGCCCTGTGACCGACCTGCAGGGAGCGCGCGCACTGCACGTGGCCGACCTGGTCACCGAGGCGTCCAGTTACTTCCGCGCCTGGATTCCGGCAATCGCGGGTGCCGGCGGCAAGCTTCTCCAGTCAGTCAATGTCGTTGATCGGGGGCAGGGAGGGATCCAGGCCCTTCGCGAAATGGGCGTCCCTTCGAGTGCGCTGCTGCGGGTGGATGAGAGCCTGTTCGGGCAACTGCTCGCGACCGGGCGGATAGATCGGGCGCAGGCGGCTTCCCTGTCGGCGTACTACCGCGACCCGCACGCGGCGATGTCCGATTTCCTTCTGAGCCACGGCGAGTTCCTGCGTGCTGCGCTGCAGAGCCCGCAGAACAGCACGGCAGCACGAGCGCGGATGCTCGTAGAGCAGAATCCCTACGACCTGGATATGGAAGCGCTTACTGCCTGAACATCCCGGTGGCGCGTGGCCGCGCCATTTCTAGCCGGATACCAGTCAGACTCAGCCCGCCGCCTCTTCCAGGAAGTCCTCGTCCATCTGCACCGACACCAGTTGGGATACACCCTCCTCTGGCATGGTAACGCCGTGCAGGCAGTCGGCGGCGTGCATGGAAATCTTGTTGTGGGTCACCATGATGAACTGGGTGGTGCGGGCAAACTCCTTGAGCACCTTGACGAAGCGGTGGATGTTGGCGTCGTCGAGAGGGGCGTCGACCTCGTCGAGGATGCAGAACGGACTTGGTTTCACCTGGTAGATCGAGAACAGGAGAGAGATGGCCGTCAGCGCCCGTTCGCCGCCCGACATTAGGCCGATGCTCTGGAGCCGCTTGCCGCGCGGGCGGGCGATTATCTCGATGCCGGCCTCCAGCGCGTCCTCGTCGGTATCCAGCTGCAGGTCCGCCTCGCCACCGGGGAAGAAGCGGCCGAAGGTCTCGCGGAACTGCACCCTGATTTGCTCGAACGTCTCCTTGAACATGCGGCGGGCGGTGCGGTCGATCAGGCTGAGCGTCTTACGCAGATCCTCGGCTGCGGCCAGCAGGTCATCGCGCTGCTCGCAGAGGAAGTCGTAACGCTCCTTCTGTTCCTCGTACTCGTCGAGCACGCCGACGTGAACCGTGCCCAGCCGCTGGATGGACTGGCGAATGGCCTCGACACGCGCCTCCAGCTCGTCCACATCGACGTCGGAATCTTCGACTCTCCCGAGTGTACCGACGTCGCACTGGTGGACCTCCAGAAGGCGATCGCGGATCTGCCCGGTGCGGCTCTCAAGCTCGGTGATCTGCAGCTCGAGTTCGTGCCGGCGCTCGCGCTGGGAGTTAAGCTGCCGCTGGATCCGGCTGATCTCCTCTTCCATTGCCCGCGTGTTGGTGTTAACCTGGTCCCAGGCCTGTCGCTTGCTGTCGCTGTCGGCGAGCAGGCTGTCCCGGTCGGCGTGCATCGCCTCCAGTTCGCCGGAGCCGCCTGAATCCTGCTCGGTGAGCGCCGCTCTCGACTCGGTCGCCTGCGCCACCTCGACGGTCAGGCGCTCGATTCCGCTCTCCAGATTGCGCTGCATGCTTTCCAGCCGTTCCCGCTCCCGTTCCAGGCTCTGCGTCTGCTCCTTGGTGCGCGCCTGCTCGGCGTTGAGCTCGGACAACTGCTCCAGTTCGCTGCGCAGAACTCCTTCCGCGGTCTGCAGATCGCGCTCGTCCACGGCGATGACCTGATCGCGGTTGGCGCTTTCTCGCTCGATGGCGGTCAGCTTCTCTTCTTGGTCGGTTATCGAATCGACTATGCCTTCGCACCGCGTCATCAGGTCGGTGCGCTCCGTCTCCAGCTGGGTGATGCGCTGGCGAAGACGCATCTCTTCGCTCTCCAGTCCCCGGCAGACATGGGCGGTTTCCCGCCGCTGCTCGGTGAGACCATCGAAGGCGGTGCCGATGCGAGCCAGGTGCAGGGCGTGCACACGCCTGCGCTCCAGCGCCCCGGTCATCCGATCGTCGAGTGCGGCGAGGCTCGACTTCAGCCGGGCAGCGGTAGCCTTGAGCGAGCGAATTTCTTGGCGCCGGCCGATCAACGAGCTGTCCTCCGCGGACGACTTACCGCCGGTGATGCGACCGTCGATCTCGATCGCCTCGCCGAGCGGAGTGACCAGGCGTAACGCCTGGCCCGCACAGCGGTCGCTCAGCTCCAGCGCCACGGCGAGATCCTCGACTACGAAGGTGTTGTGCAGCAGGAGGGAAAGGAGGTCGGAGACCGCCGCGTCGCGGGCATGGACGCGAGCGGCAAGCGGCCCGAGCAAACCGGCGACCGGGGGTGGCTCGACGGTGTTCCCCGGGTTACGGGAGCGGTCCAGTGGATAGATGCCGGCGCGACCGCCGCTCGACTTGAGGTAATCGATCGCCTCAACGGCCCCGGCAGCGGAGCTTCCAAGCAGCGCTTCGAGCGACTCGCCAAGGGCGATCTCGGTTGCCTGCGCGTAACCCGAGTCAACCTCGATCAGGTCCCCGAGGACACCCGAGAGTTGGGGAGAGTGCGGGGATTCGAGCATGAGCGTCCGCACGCCGCTGGAGTATCCCTCGAAACCGGCGTGCAGCTTCTCCATGACCTGCAGGCGGGCGAGGTTGGCTTCGATCTGTCGCAACATCTCCTGGCGATCGCTCTCCACTCGCTCAAGATCGGCCTCGATCAACCGGGTGCGCTCCTGTCCCGCATCCCGCTTCCGGGTTTGCTCCTCCAGCCGCGCGTCCAGGGTCCCGAACTCCGCCTGCAGGGTCTGGATGCGGGCGGCGGTATCCCGCTGGTCGCGGACGAGTGTCTCCAGCTCTTCGCCGGTGGTCTTCTGGCGCTCGCCGAGGCTGTCGCGCTCGGCGAGCAGACGCTCGAGCGCGCGGCTCAACTCGCCCTGCATGCGCATCTGGTCCATGCGCTCCTGGTTCCGGCGTTCGAGGTCGGCACGACGGCTGGCGCAGGTGCGCTCGGTTTCTACGCAGAGCTGCTGGTGTTCAGAGAGCCCGGCCTCGATTCGATCCAGTCTCTGGCGGGCGGTGGCCAGGTCGCGCTCGGCTTCCCTATGCAGTTTCACATACTGCTCGAGCTGTGCGTCCGCATCTCGACGCTCCCTCTCGCCCCGATCGATGGTCTGGGTGGCGGCATTGAGCTGCTCCCGCACGGCCACGAGCTGGCGCTCGCGCCCGTGGATCTCCTCTGCAAGGGTGTTGAGCGCGCGTCCCACTTCCTGCAGGGCGTGCTCGGCCTCGGTCTGCGCCAGGCGCAGTTTCTCCAGCTCCGCTTCGCGCGCCGTGAAGCGGGTGTAGCCTTCGGTCGATTCTGTGTTCAGGCTTTCCAGCTCCCGCCGCAGAGGCTCCAGATCGTCCTGGATCGAGAAGAAGCGCGACCGACCGACCAGCACCTCCTTCTCGTCCAGCTCGGTCTTGAGAAGCTGATAGCGACGGGCCCGTCCGACCTGCCGGCCCATGTAGTCTACCTGGCGCTTGACTTCGGTGATGATGTCCTCGATGCGGGTCAGATCTGCCTTCGTGGATTCCAGCCGCGACCAGGTGGATCGGCGCCGCACCTTGTACTTGGTGATGCCGGCTGCCTCCTCGAGAATCCTCCGGCGGTTTTCGGTTTTCTCGCTGATGATCTCGTCGACCATCCCCTGTTCCATTACGGCGTATGCGCCTTGACCGAGGCCGGTGTCCATGAACAGATTGTGGAAGTCGAGCAGGCGGCACGGAATCTTGTTGAGCAGGTAGTCGCTCTCACCCGAGCGAAAGAGCCGCCGAGTGAGTGTGACCTCGCTGAAGTCGATCGGGAGGATGTTGTTGGTGTTCTCGATGTTTAGAGAGACCTCCGACATGCCGAGCGGCTTGCGCTGTCGCGATCCGGCGAAGATCACCTCTTCCATCTTGTGGCTGCGAAAGGCGCCGGCGCGCTGTTCGCCAAGGACCCAACGAATGGCCTCCACGATGTTGGATTTGCCGCAACCGTTGGGGCCCACGATGGCCGTGATGCCAGGACCGAACGGAATTTGGATTTTCTGAGCGAACGACTTGAAGCCGAAAATATCCAGGTTGGTGAGGCGCAAATCCACACTCCTTGGGAAAGTCGCAATCGCTCGTCATGCGCCAGCGAGAGTGAGTTTGAGGAGCAATCTCGGATCAGAGTCAGTGATACTACCCGACGCGACGTCAGGGGGTGGCAGGTCGAACGGGGAGTCGGTAGCCACCCGCCACGTCGTGTCTGAGAGAGGGGAGATACACTACGACGTGGGGTAGAGTCGCGGATATAATACCATATATTGAATTACCGGTCAAGGTAATTTACGAAAGGCGCGCAATTGGAGTTCGATGATTTGTTGGCGGACGTTCTCAGGCAGCTTCCCGAAGATCGGGGCAACGTGGTGGCGGCGCTGAGCGAAGAGTTCAACGTCGGAGCTGACATACACTTCGTGCTGGGCGTTGTAGCCGGATGCACGAAGCGGCAGCGGCAGATCGTCAGGTTGTTGCTCAACGACCTGGAAAAGCTGGAGATCGCCAGAGAAACCTCGCAGTCCAGTTGACAAAAGCGTGCAGCCATCCCTGGCCCGGTCGATATACTTAGTATTAAATGGTATTATAACAAGGGTTCGGAGGGCTGCTTTGATCGAAGCAACGCTGCTCATTTCTATTCCCATTTTCCTCAGCTGGTTCACCACCGTGAATAAGCAACGCCTCAAGGCGCGGCTCCTACGCTACGGCGAAGAGGTTCAGGAACTGGAGTCGCAGCTCGACGAGCTGATGGAGATCTCCCGCCGGCGCGCCAGCGACCGCCGCTTCTTTCATGCCAAGCGGGACGCGTTCGAAGCAGACATTCAGACCTGCAGACAGGAGTTGCAGGAACTGAGGCAGGCACCGCGGACAATGGCGGCCTGAGCCTGGCGCGGACCCGGCGTTTGCGGATGTCGCGAATCGGTTCCTGACCGTGGCAGAAGCCTGGCGTCATCAGCGCAAGGTAACCGGCTACGCTTTCGACCTGTTCGGGGACGGTCCTGACCTAGAGCTTTTCACCGGCTCTTTGTACGCGGACGCCCGTTGCGCACCTGGTGTCGCGCCGGCTCCGTACGCGACCTTGGAATTGAGCCGGAGCCACGGCCCGCTGACTCTCACCTCCGCGGGCGTGGCTCTGTGCCGGTCGGCGGACCAGGCTTTCAATCTGCAGAACTGGGGGGCCGAAAGGGATTGATCTTACTGCGCTAACGCTAATTGGTCGAGCGTTGTCCCGTGTACGTGGTGCGTTTCGACGACCCGCACGAGGTGGCAGTTACAGGTCCAGCGCGGAGTTGTCCATCTCGTCCGGGTCGTCCTCCTTGCCCATCCTTATCACGTGCTCGGCGGCAATCTCCTGGCGGCCCTGGAAGCCGGCGTCCACGTCGTGCCAGTAGGCGATCTTGCCCTCGCCGCGCCGCCAGCACAGGTATACCCAGCGCCCTTCGAAGGTGGTCGGGAAGTCGATGAGTCCTTGTTCTAGGCCACCCACCGGAAACCGCAGGCCTTTCGCCTGGATCTCCTCGCGTACCAGGTTTTGGATCTCCTCGATGCGCTGCGCCCGGTCGTGCTGAAGCTTGTTGAACTCCTCGTGGTCCGGGTTGTTCTGCTCTTCCGCATCACCGTTCCAGAGTGCATCGAGGATCTGCAGCTTCTCATCGATGCTCATCATTTTGGTCTTGAGCAGTTCGAGGCGGTCTAGCGCCGTCTCGATCGATGGCAGCATTGCGTTGGCTTCTTCGACAGTGAAAGCTCTTTGATCCATCGCTGACGTTTGGAAGGAACGGGGGCCGGGCGCCGGGATGATAGCACAACTTAGCCGACGCCACAAGCCGATCTCCGATGCGGCAAGAGCCTGGAAGCGGCCGACCTCGACGGGTCGCCGCCGACTCGATAATAGGGGTTGCGCGCCGATTTTCGGTGTCGCATATTTGAACTGTCCATGCGACGGGCAAAGGTCTCCTTAGTCGCCGTTTTTTATTGGGCAATTTATTGTTTTTATGACAGTTACGATAGATGACGTGAGGTCGGTCGCGGCGCTGGCCAGGCTCTCCTTCGGGGCGGCGGAAGAGCAGGCGCTGACCGGCGATCTCAACCGTATTCTCGAGTACATGGAGAAGCTCTCCGAACTCGACACGGAAGGGATCGAACCCACTTCGCACGTTGTCCCTATCGCCAACGCGTTCCGTGCTGATCGGGTGGAGAATTTCCGCGGGACCGAGGCGATACTCGCAGAGGCCCCCGACCGGGACGAAGGGTATTTCCGGGTACCGAAAGTGATCGACTGACAGCGGCGACTTCGTGTCGCCGCTTTTTCTTTATCAGCCGGGAGGAGACCTTGTCTGAGACCGAGAGCCATGAAGTTCCTAAGTACATAGTCGTCACCGGCGGCGTCATGAGCGGCGTCGGCAAGGGGCTGACGACGGCCTCGATGGGCAAGATCCTCCGCGAATACGGCTACCGGACCACGGCCGTTAAGATCGACCCGTACATCAACTACGACGCTGGTACCCTGCGCCCCACCGAACACGGCGAGGTATGGGTCACCGATGACGGCGGAGAGATCGACCAGGATCTGGGGAACTACGAGCGTTTCCTCGGCATCGACCTGCCGCGCCGCAACAATCTCACCACCGGCCAGATCTACCACACGGTGATCGAGCGGGAACGACGCGGCGAGTACCTGGGCCAGACGGTCCAGCCGATCCCCCACATCACGGACGAGATCAAGCGCCGTATCCAGGAAGCGGGAGAGGGCTTCGACATCGTTCTGGTCGAGATCGGCGGGACGGTCGGCGACTACGAGAACGAGCCGTTCCTGTTCGCCGTCAAGGCGCTCGAGCGCGACTTGGGCGAGGAACACTTTCTCTACGTGCTGATCACCTATCTGCCGGTGCCTCCGCACGTGGGAGAGATGAAGACCAAACCGACGCAGCAGGCGACGCGGATGCTGAGCGAGCACGGCATCTTTCCCGATTTTATCATCTGCCGCTCGGAAAAGGGCGTAGACGAGGTCCGCAAGCGCAAGATCCAGATCGGTGCCAACGTGCCGATGGAACACATCATCTCGGCGCCGGACATGAAGACGATCTACGATATACCCCTGACGCTGGAGGCAGATGATCTCGGCCGCAAGATGCTGCAGAAGCTGAAGCTGGAGGAGCGGAAGCAGCCCGACTGGACCCACTGGGAGCAACTAGTTCGACGCAGCCGGGAGCCGATCAATGAGGTCAAGGTAGCGATGGTCGGCAAATACGTCGAGATCGGCGATTTCCAGTTGACCGACTCATACATCTCGGTCAACCAGTCACTGGTGCACGCCGGCGTCGCCTGGGACGCGAAGGTGGATATCACCTGGATCGACGGCGGCAAGTTCGAGTCCGGGGAATTGCCCATCGAGCACCTGGAACAGTACAGCGGCATCATCGTTCCCGGCGCCTTCGGCGGCGGCGGCGCGGAGGGCGTCATTCTCGCCATCCAGTACGCGCGCGAGTACAACATTCCGTTCCTCGGGCTCTGTTACGGTCTGCAGCTTGCGGTTGTGGAGTTCGCTCGCAACGTCGCCGGCATCAGAAAGGCGACTTCCGCCGAGTTCGAAGATCAGTCCGAATGGCAGGTGGTTTGCATTCAGGACTCGCAAAAGGAGCTGATGGAGGAGCATCGCTTCGGTGGCAGCATGCGTCTGGGCGCCTACGCAGCCGTTCTCAAGAGGAACACCAGGGTACTCGAGCTCTACGAGGAGTCGGGACGCCTGGAAGAGGACCAGCGCCGCGTCGAGCTGCTGCTCGACAGCGAAGAGGCTTTCCGCATCGGCCAGATCATGCCGGGTAGGGACAAGGCCGTCCTTGAGCGGCACCGCCACCGCTACGAGATATCACCCCGATTCGTCGATCTGCTGCAGGAGGAAGGGCTGGTGTTCTCGGGTTATCACCGGCGCGTAGACGGTACCCAGCTGATGGAGTTTCTCGAGCTGCCGGGGCACCGCTTCTTCATCGCCACGCAGGCTCACCCGGAGTTCAAGTCGCGGATGGACACGCCGGCGCCGCTCTTTTCGGGTTTCGTGGGGACTGCCCTGGCGTATCAGCACGAGCGCCGCGCCGCCGGGGAGCAGGCTGCCGCCTCCTGATCCGCGCCCCCAGACTCCTGCCGCCTGCAGATGCACTGGAGCGCGGTCTTTTTGCTACCTTTAGGCATGTCCCGCCCGCCCTACTTCGCCTCGGGGTTGCTAGCAGCCAGCCTGGCGGTTCATTGCGGCGCCCCAGAACCGGAAGAGGCGCCCGCTCCCGAACCGCCCGCTGACCAGGAATCCTGGAGCATGAGCTACGAGCTCATCGAGCCGGGCCTGCGCGTCGACATCGACACCCGCTACATGCAGCATCACGGCTCGTCGGCTCGGGCAGACAGTGGCGTCGTGCTGCTGTTCCACGACGCCGATGGCGATACGCTGTTACACCTGCGCGCCGCCACCATGGACATGGAGGGTGGTGACCGCGTCGACCTCGGCGGTGCTATCACGGCGAGCGGCGATAGCCTCGTCGTGTGGGCCGATTCGCTGATCTGGGAGCGCTCCGGCCGGCGCCTGATGCTTCCGGGCGAGGTGCGCGTCGAGGCCGCAAAAGGGGAGGAAACCGGTCGCAATTTGGAGACCGATCTGGACCTTTCCAGCTGGCGCATCGGCAGGGTCGCCGGCCGCTACTGGGGTACTGCCGCCGGTCGTGCCTACGACGTGACGGTGGCTGCCGACAGCGCCGTGAGCGTCCGGAGTGGTGGGAGGACCACGGTGGAGTACAGTTCGGCAACCGTTCGGAGCGATGACCTGGTCCTGCACAGCCCGGTTGCGGTGTACGATGGGAATGGCGGTGCTCTGGATCTTGCCGGCGGCGTCGCCGCGCGGGACTCGCTGGAGGAGGTCCGGGCCGACGCGCTCAGCTACCAGTTGGGGATATCGTCGTGGCAGGCGGCCGGTTCCGTGGAACTGACGCGTGGCGACTGGCAGCTGGCGGCTGACACGCTGCGCCGCGACGGCGATGCCAAACCACTGGTTGCCCTCGGCTCGCCGGCGGCGGTGCGCCAGGCCGACCGGACCTTGAAGGCAACGCGGCTAGAGTACCTCGACGACGAACGGGAATTCGTCGCCCGCGGCCAAGTAGTCTTTCACCGGAATGGAACCGAGCTCCGGGCCGGCCGTGTCAGCTTCATGGAAGGGGCGGAAACCATCGCCGGATCCGGGGGCGTGACGCTGCAGACGGATGGGGTCGAGGGGCAGTTGGCAGCTGACTCGTTGTTTTTGCATCTGGCCGACGATCAGGCCGTGCTGTTCGGCGCCCCCCGACTCGTGCGGCCAGCGGGTACCGAGTCGCTGACGGTGGCTGCCGCCGTCCTGCGGGTCGATCTGGAGCGCGAGACCCTGGCCGGCAACGGGGAGTACCTGTTGCAATCGGGTTCGGTGTCCATGACGGCCCACCGAGGTACCATCGCCCCCGGCGACGATGGCAGCGATGTCGTTACCCTGGCCGGTTCGGTCACCGTCGAGAATGATGACGGGGTCGTGCGTGGTGACTCCATGGAAACGCGGCTGGTCGACGGTAGGATCGCCGAGGTCCGGGTGCCGGGCCGACTGGATGTCCAGACAATGACGGCGGCTGAGCAGGCCACCTGGGTTCGCGGCCGCGACGCGACGATCGTCCTCGCCGAAAACCGGATCGACCTCATCGAGCTGGGGGCCGAGGCCGAGGTGATTCACAACGACGCGGCAGGTGACGAGGTCAGCCAGATTAGCGGTCAGCGAATGGAGCTGCTGTTTGCTGCTGGAGCCGGCTTGGTGCGCATCCACGTAACCGGCGAAGCCCAGTTCACCTCCCGCCTGGCGTCTGGGAGGGAGACGGAGGAGCCGGCCCTCAACCAGGTGCGCGGAGAAGAGTTGGCGGTGCTGCTGGAGGGCGGACAGATAGACGAGGTGATCATCACCCGGCCGCAGGGGAACTATTACCCGGGTCCGAAGGAAGGGAGCCCACAGTAGCCCATGCCCCTTGCCACGAAAGAGTTGGTGAAGTCCTACGGCCGTCGCCGGGTGGTGGACGGCGTCGACATCGAAGTCGAGCCGGGCGAAATCGTCGGTCTCCTGGGGCCCAACGGCGCCGGCAAGACTACCACCTTTTACAGCATCGTAGGCTTCGTCGCTCCCGATGCGGGTCACATCTTTCTGGACGGTGAGGAGATCACCGGTCTGCCGATGTACAAGCGGGCGCGAAAGGGGATAGGCTACCTGCCGCAGGAGACGTCTATCTTCCGCAAGCTGACCGTTGCCGAGAACGTCCGAGCCGTGCTGCAGATGCAGGGGCTCGATCGCGACGATATCCAGCGGCGTCTCGTCACGCTCCTGGAGGAGCTCGATCTAGTCGGCCGCTCCGAGCAGCTGGCCGATACCTTGTCTGGAGGCGAGACGCGGCGGGTTGAGATAGCCCGGGCACTGGCCACCGAGCCGAAGTACATGCTGCTGGACGAGCCTTTCGCCGGCATCGACCCCCGCACGGTCGAAGATATCCAGAACATCGTTTCGGTGCTCCGGGAAAAGGGGCTGGGGATTCTGATAACCGACCACAACGTGCGAGAGATTCTCGAGATCACCGATCGCACCTACATCATGGTCGACGGCAGCATTCTGAGGGCGGGGTCGGCTGGGGAGCTGACGCGGGATCCGCTGGTGCGGGACATCTACTTCGGACAAAAATTCCAGATTGACTGAGCGGTGCGACCATAGGATGGGAATTGCCCCGCTATTCCTACGCCGCGTCAGATTGCCTTGACAAGCTTATTTTTGCGATCTAAAATTGTAAATGTTAAAGCAAATTCGGCGCCAGGAATAAGCTTTCCCCTTAGATTTCTAGATTTCTGTAAATAATTGTTTTTGAAAAAAACATAAGCCAACGATCTCGTGTTACGCATCTCACAAAATCTGAGCCTGCAACAGAAGATGGCTCCCCAGCTGATCCAGTCGCTGCAGCTGCTGCAGATGTCTACTCTGGAGCTGGAGTTGAAGATCAAGCAGGAGATGGAGCTCAATCCCCTGCTGGAGGAAGGTGCGGAGGTCGAGGAGGAGGGAGAAACTCCTCCTGAGGAGCAGGACAACGCCAGCCCCGAGGGCGACGCGATCCTGCGCGAGGAAGCCGAAGTGCCTGAGCCGAAAGAGGAGGCGGTGAATTGGGACGGCATTCTCGACGACATCTCCGACCACGGTTCCTACAACAGCGAGCAGGCAGAATACGATCCCGACTGGGACAGCGACCGGGAGCCGCGCGAGAATCGAATCACGACGGTACCACCCCTTATCGAGCAGCTCCACGAGCAGTTGGCAATGTCGGCCCTGGCGCTGCAGGATCGCGAGATCGGCGAGTTCATCATCGGTAACATCGACGAGCACGGCTACCTGAATTGCTCGGCCGAAGATATCGCCGAGAGCCTGGAAGTCGAAGTCGCCGAGGTTGAGGCGGTCCTAGCGGTGATTCACACCTTCGATCCACCCGGAATCGGGGCGCGCGACCTGCGGGAATGTCTGCTGATTCAGCTACGACTGGTGGATGATCCGGGCAGCGATCTGGCGCTCACGGTGGTCGGCGACTTCATGGAGGATCTGACCAAGCGCCGATTCAGCCGCATCACCCGGGCGCTGGGCATCGGCGACGACGAGCTCAAGGAGGTGCTCAAGCTCATCGAGACGCTCCAGCCGCACCCTGGCTCCGTCAGCGTCAGCGACTACGCCGACCTGCTCACCATCGACACGGAAGTCACCTACGTGACACCGGATTTGATCGTGGAGAAGATCGGCGACGAGTGGGTGGTGAGCCTGGCGGATGGCACCTTGCCTGGCCTGCGCATCAACACCACCTACCAGGACCTGCTCAAGGGCTCCCGGTCGAAAGGCAAGGAAGAGGTGCAGCAGTACGTATCGAAGAAGCTCAACGATGCGCGTTGGCTGATCAACGCCATCCACCAGCGTCGCGCCACCATGCTCAAGGTGGGCAACTACATCGTGCGGAAACAGATCGACTTCTTCGAGCGCGGCTCATCCCATCTCAAGCCGATGGTGTTGCAGGACGTCGCGGACGCGGTGGAGATGCATGTGTCGACCATCAGCCGCGTGAGTAATGGCAAGTACATGCAGACCCCGCACGGGGTGTTCGAGTTGAAGTACTTCTTCGACAGCAAGGTGAGCACCGATGCGGGGGAGGACGTCTCGGCCCGTAGCGTGAAGGAGAAGATCTCGACCCTGATCGCTGAGGAGGACAAGTCCAAGCCTCTGAGCGACCAGGAGATCGCGGACATCCTCGGCAAGGATGGACTGCAGATCGCTCGTCGCACGGTGGCAAAATACCGAGACCAGCTCGGTCTCAACTCTCAGCGCTACCGCAAGTCGCTGTAGCGCCGATCCCCCTTCGATTGATTCTCAGATCAGCTGACCTTCGCTGCTGAAGGTCAGCGGTTGCGGCTCGCCTACCTGCTCAATTTGCGGGTGGGACGCGAACTCGGCCAGCAGCGGGGTTGACACCTGAATGCTGGCGAGCGCCAGGGTGTTCCTGATGCGGACGATACGCGCGCTGGCGGCGTCTTCGAGACCGGCGACCTGAAGCGCGGCCGCGATCGCCTCGCGGTCCGTCTCCATGATGACGGGGATGTAGGCCCGGTTCAGGTAGGTGCTGGTGAAGGCGTTGGCGTAGGTGGCCTTATGATCGACGCGATCGACTAGGCGGCGGGTGACGATGTCGGCCAATCCCATGCCGTTGGCGTTGCCGTTGGTGCGCTCGGACAGATCGAGAACGACGATCCGCCCAACACCCGGGACCTCGGGCTCTTTCACGCCAGGCAGCATCATGCGACCGACCACATTGGTGTCCATGCCGGTGCCGCTGATGTCCTTGCCGATTTCCTCGATGATCAGGACGTCGATACCGCGGACGAGCAGACGCGGCATCGCCTCGCGCGCCTCGACCAGCAGTTCCGGCTCCCGCCTCGGGATGTCGTCGCGGCGCAGGGCCACCAGGCGCCCGGTCTGCTCATAGGCGTTTTCGATCACCGCCAGCCCCATGAGGATCGGCGCCTTGGCCAGGATCGACCTGCCCCACGCCGGAATCAGGGTCGCCAAACCATGCACCCCCCGCGAGTGGGCGACGGTAGCCCCGCGATGGCTGCCCAGGCCGATGGTCATCATCTTCATCAGCCCGCTCTCGCACGGCCCGCGAAAGGAGGTGTGTGGCTTGATGCGGTTGACCAGGATGACGCCGTCGGATTCCAGGGCCAGCCGGTTGACCAGCACCGGCGTCCCGTCCTCGAGACGATCGACCTCCACTACATCCATGGTCGACTCGACATCGACGCCCATCGTTGCGGGGCTGATGCCGTACTCGGCAAGGACCTGCTTTTGACCCTCGGCGGTCGCACCGCCGTGGCTGCCCATCGCGGGCAGGATGAAGGGACGTCCGCCGGCGTCGGTCACGCACTGCACGACGGCGCGAATAATCGCGTCGATGTTGGCAATACCCCGGCTGCCGGTGGATACGGCGATGCGGGCGCCGGGAGCGATCGACTCGCGCAGGCCGGCGCCTTCCAACTCGCTCCGTACTCGCGCCGGCACGTCGGTCTCGGCAACGGCCTGGAAATGCTGCCGCACTGTGGCCATCTCGGGAAACTGCATGACTACCTCTTCGGTGACGCCGCCCAGGACAGTCGGGTTGGGCCAGGTGCCCGATCGGAGTCAGGATCGGGCAGCGGCCCTACCCGGGCGTTGTCAGGCGGCAAAAATCGATCGATTCGAAATCCCGCAGCTGTTGCCTTCCTTCTGGTAGCCTCCCATGAACTGGGCGGTGCGGGCCGCAGGGGCGGTACCCTCGTAATAGCCGGTGAACGACGTGTTGAAGGTGACCAGCGCCTCGCGGTTGGTGGTCGAGTCAGAGCCGGCGACCACGTAGGCGTTGTTGAACACGCCATCCTCCTTGAGACCGGTACCTCCCGCTTCCCGCACGTGGCCGTCGATCGTGGTCAGGATTTGTGCGGCGTCGTCGCCGCCGATGCCGCTGACGATCACCTCGGTCACGCCCCCGGAGGTGATGGAGGTCCAGGTGCTGAAGCCATCGATCAGTGCTCCGGAGCGGTTGATCTGCGCGTCGCCGGAGACGATCCGCGGCTGGGGCTCAACGACGCTGTCCATGTTGGGTATCCGCGACACCGGGTAGATAACGCCGGCCGGCCGGTCGTCGCCGAAGTAGCTCTCGAAGACGCTCCGCACCGTCTCGATGCGCTCCCAGGTAGAGGACGGGTCGTCGTCGACGGCGACCAGGATCTCCATCCAGACGGTGTCTTTGCGGAAATCGGCGCCGGCTTCGGCCAACGGGCCGGCGTACTTGTTCTCGAAGATCCACTCCGTCTCTGCCGCGATATCGGGGCCCAGCGTGGTCACCTGCTCACCCTTGTCATTCTGGTGCAGGACCGCGGCGCCGCTGGGCTGGTGGTCCACCCAGGTGCCGTAGTCGATGCGTCCGTCGGCGACGGTGACGCACGGTCCGAGGGCTGCCTTAATCTGTACCTCGAACAATGCAGCCGGATCCGGATAGCCCTCGGCGTGGGTGAAGCGGGCCATACGGTTCGATCGCAACGGGCCGCCCGCCACCTTGTCGAGCATTGCCCCGTAGACCGCGTTGAAGTCTGCCTTGCGTTGCTCACAGTCCGCGCGATCCGCGGAGGGGGTGGTCCATAAGACGTCGGTCTTGTACACGTCGCTCCAGCAGGCGCCGCCCAGGGCCAGGCCACCGTTGAGGTTCTCGATCGTGCCGAACCACTCCGAACCGACGTCGTTGGGATACTGGGTGCCGACATTGCCGCTGGGCTCGACCAGGCGGATCACCTCGTTGTCGTCGCGGGTGATCAGGACTTCCACCGTCCCTGAAAAGACCGGAATCGGCTTGTGGCGAATGATATCAACTCTGGACATCGAGAATCCTCCACTTGTGGTAGCTGCGGTAGTTGGGAGCAGGAAAGCGGACCGGCTATATTCCGTCGCGATAGCAACCAGGCGGTCACCGCGGCGGCGAGGACCGAAAATAGGGCTGGCCGGAATTCGTGTCCACCTGTGCAATTCTCTTCCTGAAACACCCCGAGGCGGGGAAGGTGAAGACCAGGCTGCACGCTTGTTGCTCGCCGCAGCAGGCGGCAGACCTTTACCGCGCTTTCATTCTGGACAGCGCCGAGATCCTCCACCGGTGCGATGCCGAAGCCAAGGTGGTCGCGCACGACCCGCCGGAAGCCGCGGCGCAGGTGCGCGCGCTGCTGCCTGGCGGCGCCTTCGACTTCATGCCCCAACCGGACGGTGACCTGGGCAATCGGATGGCCGGAATGCTGCAGTACGCTGTAGCGGCCGGCGCTTCGCGGGCGGTGATAATCGGCTCGGACAGTCCCAGCCTGCCGGCGGCCTATGTCGATGACGCCCTGGCCGTGCTGGAGAGCACTGACCTGGTCCTGGGCCCGAGCACGGACGGGGGTTATTACCTGGTGGGTGCCCGGCTGCAAAGCATAGGCGCGCCCGATATCTTTGCCGGGATCGACTGGAGCACGGGGGATGTCCTGGCGCAGACGCTGGATCGGGTTGAAGCGCTGGCCGGTAGCCTGAGCTTGGCGCTGTTACCGATTTGGTACGACGTGGATACGCCAGCCGATGCGGCTTTGCTGCGCGTCCACCTGCGCGCTCTGCGCCGCGGCGGCGTGGATGCGGCCGGGCACAGCCTCAAGGTGCTGGAGGCGTTGTCGTTGCCCTCGCCCAGTTAGTGTCTCCTCCCAGCAATTCCCGCCGATGGTGCTCGCTGAGGTGCCTCGGCGCCAGCAAGCCACAAGGTTACCGCGTGATGGCGATTCTACCGCCACTCGTGTTTCGGATAACGCCGCTTCAGCTCCTTCTTCACCTCGGGGTAGGTGGTGCGCCAGAAGCCGGCTAGGTCGTCGGTCACCTGCACCGGCCGGAAGTTGGGTCCAAGGATTTCGATAAGCAGCTTCTGCCGGCCGCCGGCGACGGTGGGGGTCGCCTGGAGATCGTATAGATCCTGGAGCACGGCGCGGCCACGGGGTGGGGTATCCGGTCTGCCGTAGTGGATCCGCATTCGCCGGCCGGATGGCAGTAGGAGCCGGGTCGGCGCCATCTGCCGGACGAACTCCTGGTCGTTCCACGAGAGGGCGTTTTGTACGTGGTGGAGGCAGGGCCGCTTGCGCAGGTGGCTGGCGCGGGTGGCGCCGGCGACGATCTCCAGGCGCAGCAGGCGCAGATCGTCCGAGTCGTAGCGCAGCAGGTTGCGCTCGGGATAGAGCGCGGCCAGTAGCCGCGTCCGGTTGATCCACTCCTCAACCTCCTCGTCCCAGCCACCGAGGGTGGTCTCGCCGCGTTCGATGTAATCGACCAGGAGTGTTTCGGCAGCCTCGGCGTCGATCTCCGGAGATGGCTGGCGCCGGATGGCCAGCCCGTCATAGCGCACGACCAGGTGGCTCTCGATCGCCTGCTCCGCGTCGTTCCAGTCCACTTCCGTAGTTTCCGCGATGTGCTCGGGCAGCAACTCCTCTAGCCATTCCGGCTCTACGCCGCTGACAAGTGAAAGAACCGTGCGCACAGCGCTGCCGGCGGCAGGTCCGGATCGGGGTATCGCCTCCAGCTCGCGGACATCTAACGCCACGAGGATGTGCCGCTGGACCCGGCTCTGGCGATCCAGCTCGACCCGCTGCTGACCGGACATGGCGCACAGCAGATTCCCGCCATCGCGGCGCACAGCTACCCGATCGAAATAAGCCACCAGGAGACACTTTACCAGGTCTTCGACGCTGTGGCCGGCGCAGTGATTACTGCGCTGGCCACCTGCGAGGCCGGCTGCGCCGGCCCGGTCGCGGTACAGCCGCGCTGCAGCCTGGACCTCGCGCGCCGCGTTGGCGGCGATGCCGGCCGCTTCGCAGGCGGGGACTGCGAAGCCGAGGTCGACCGCGCGCCAGTAGAGTCCCTCCAGCACCTCGACGTCCGATTCTGCATCGGGGGTCGGCGCCGAGCCGGTTTCCGCGGCTCCAGATCTCTTCCCGGATCGCAGGCTGCGCTCGCTATTCAGGGCCGCCCACAAGGTTGCTCGATCGAGGCAGCGGCGACGGGAGGCCTCGACGAGAAGGCGCGCGAGGCGAGGGTGCATCGGCAACTTCGCCATACCGACTCCGATTTCGGTAAGGCTGCCGTCGGAACGGGTGGCGCCCAACCCGGTCAGCAGATTGTGCGCCCGGGCTATGGCTGCCGGGGCGGGCGGTTCGAGCCATGCGAGCTCGGCGGCGTCGATGCCCAGCGCAGCCAGCTGCAGCAGCACGTCGCTCAGGTCTAGACGCACGATCTCGGGGGTGGACAGCTCTGGTCTGCTGTCGTGCTCGATCTCGGACCAGAGACGGATGCAGTGGCCCGGTGCCGTGCGGCCGGCCCGCCCGCATCGCTGCTGTGCCGAGGCGCGGCTGATTGCCCCGACAAGCAGCACGTCGATACCGCGGTTGGGGTCGTGGCGGTGCTGGCGCGCGAGGCCCGAATCGATAACGTGGCACACGCCCGGGATTGTGATCGAGGTCTCGGCGACGTTGGTGGCGACGATGATCTTTCTGTTGCCGCTCTCGGCTAGGGCGGCGTCCTGCTGCCGTGGCGACAGACTGCCGTGCAGTGGCAGGAAGGTCAGCAACTCGGAGATGCCCGCCCGTCCCACCGCCTGTTGCATGGCTTCGATCGTACGGCGGATCTCGTAGGCGCCGGGCATGAAGGCAAGCACGTCCCCCTCGGCCCCGCGCGTCAGCAACTCGGCGAGGGCGGCGGCGGCGCGCTCCCATACCGGGCCGCTCGTGCTGCGGTAGTGGATGTCGATCGGATGCAGACGTTCGGTGGTCTCCACCGTCTGGCACTGCAGTCGGGAGGCAACGGCGGCCGCGTCCAGGGTCGCTGACATGACCATCAGCTTCAGATCCGGACGGGACCGCTGCTGCAGGCGGCAGGCGAGCGCGAGCGCGAGATCGGTCGCCAGGCGGCGCTCGTGGAACTCATCGATGAGAACCGCGTCGACAGTGTCCAGGTCGGGGCTGCTCTGGAGCAGGCGGGCGAAGATGCCGTCGGTGACGAAGCGGATTCGGGTCCGGGCGGATACGCGGCTGTCGTTGCGCGTCTGGTACCCCACCAGCTCGCCCACCTCGGCACCCAGCTCGGCGGCGACGCGGCGGGCAACGCCGCGGGCGGCCAGCCGACGCGGCTGCAGAACCAGGATCTGGCGCCTGGCCAGGCCGCTCTCCAGGAGGATCTGGGGTGTTTGGGTAGTCTTTCCCGATCCGGTCGGCGCCGCGAGCACCAGCCGGCCGTCGCACTCCAGCTGCGAGATGATGCGTTCCCGGACGGCCTGGATCGGCAACATCGGGCCCATCCCTGTTGTGGGATTACATGCCGACGATGCGGTAGCCGCCGTCGACGTATATTACCTCGCCGGTGATGCCCCGACTCAGATGGCTGCAGAGGAAGAGGGCGGCGTCGGCCACCTCTTCGACCGTCGAGTTGCGGCGTAGTGGCGCGCGCTCGGCATGCAGAGCATGCATGACGTTGAAGTCCTTGATGCCCCGCGCCGCCAGGGTCTTGAGCGGTCCGGCCGAAAGGCCGTTGACCCGTATCCCCTGTTCGCCCAGCTCAGTGGCCAAGTAGCGGATGCCGGATTCGAGGGCGGCCTTCGCCACACCCATGACATTGTATTTGGTCACGGCTCTCTCGCTGCCCAGATAGGTCATCGCGACCACGCCGCCTCCCTCCGGCATGAGGGGCTCGGCGGCCCGGGCGAGGACATTGAGGGAATAGGCGCTAACGTCCAGTGCCAGGTGGTAGCCATCGCGTGAGGTGTCGGTGTAACGGCCTTCCAGGTCCTCCGGATTGGCGAAGGCGATGGAGTGCACCAGGCAGTCCAGGTTGCCGAAATCGCTTGCGATCGTCTCGAAGCAGGCGGCGACTGAGTCGTCGTCGGTCACGTCGCAAGGAACCAGCAGGGGGGCGTGCTGGAGCTGTCCGACGATCTTGTCGATCCCTTCCCGCTGGCGGTCTCCCAGGTAACTGATCGCCAGGCGGGTGCCCTCGCGATCCAGCGCCTTGGCGATGGCCCAGGCGATGCTGCGGTGGTTGGCGACGCCGGCGACCAGGCCGGTTTTTCCCTGCATCAACATGAAACGCTCCTCGAGTCACTCGCTTCGTTCCCTGAACAGACGTTCCCACTCGTCGATCTCGCTCGGTTCCAGAGCGGGTGCGTCGCGATCTTCGGACTGAAGATAGGCAACTTCATCTCCATCGCTATCCTCCAGCTCGGGGAACAGCTCATCGACGAAGTCACTGGAAGAGGTGGTGCGGATTCGATGGCGCCGGGCGAAGTTGCGGATTGCCCGATCAGACGAGATGACGCGCAGGCGCTTGCTGCCGTGTCGACTCTGCACCTCCTGCATGATCAGGTCATCTGCCGTCTCAAGGCTGCTGGAGTAGCGGATCCGGAGACTGCCCCAGTTCCGTTGTCCGCCGTCGCCTTCGCCGTCGTAGAACAGGGAAATAGAGACCGCCCGTCGCGCGGCCAGTGCGGCCAGCGCCTTCTGCAGCGCGATTCTCGCCGCCTGCAGGTTGGTCCGCTCGTACTGGCTGAGAAGGGGTGTGGTCTTGATCAGATTGTAGCCGTCGACGAGCAGGTGTTCGGTGACTTGTGGGGTCATGGCGGACTCCGGCTTCATCACACGGTCGGAAAGTACAGACACCGATGCCCGCCGGCCTCTTCGAAAGCCAAAGCCTCGTCCCGGTCGCCAGGCGACGCGATGAATCGGAGTTTAGTTGGGCGGTGGCTCAGGCGCTGTTGGTCTGCTGCAGGAACCCGGTGGCGGCACTCTTGATTTGGGTCGACACCATGTAGCAGACCTGGAAAAGCGTCCGGTGGTTGAGGATTTCCCAGGTGTGGGGCGGGATATCCAGCCGCGTGAGCACGTCGACCAGGTCTTCGAAGACGTCCTGGCTGAGCCCCTCTGCCACGGCCTCGAACAGGTTGGCAGCGGCTTTCTGCTTCACTTCCTGTTCGATTTTCCCGAAGAGGGTGGGGAATGGATGCTGGGTTTCTGTGGATGGGTAGGGAACAGGGTGCTGGCTGCCAGGTTGGCGAGGGCGATGAGCTTGACAATCGGCTCGAAGAACTCGCTACTGACCTTCTGGGCTTCTTCTACGGCCACGTTTCAGGAAATTGGCATTCTGAAGTCCGCCTGGGGCTTGCGCACGTAATCACATCAAATGAGGAAAACTACACGCACGGGTTGGGAAAAATCAAATTTCTGGAGTACATGAGAAAGGCCAGGGACGATGGGCGTCCCTGGCCTTGGTGCGGGTGGATCTGCGACTCAAATCAGGCCGTCTCGGCCACCAGTTCCTGCAGCGAACTCTTGTCGTCGTCGTTCTTGAAGGCGTCCATGGCCCCGTACTCGTGCAGCTTGTTGCGCAAGGTGCGGGTGCTGATGCCGAGCATGGTGGCTGCCTCCGTCCGGTTGCCGCGGCAGGCCTCGAGCGTCTTCATGATCAGCTGGCGCTCGATCTCGTGCACCGTCATGCCCACCTGCAGGCCCTGGTCCTGCAGGCCTACCGGGCTGTTGGTGAGCTTGGCCGGGAAGTCGCCGGGTTCCAATACCGGTCCGCGGGCTACGACCACTGCCCGCTCTATGTAGTTCTCCAGTTCGCGGACGTTGCCCGGCCAGTTGTATTGGCTGAGCAGGTCGAGGGTATCGTCCCGGACGCCTTCCACCGACTTGCCGTTCTCGTGGTTGAAACGGTCGATGAACGAGGAGACGAGGGCGGGAATGTCCTCTTTGCGCTCGCGCAGGGAGGGCAGGGCCATCTCGATGACGTTGAGCCGGTAATAGAGGTCCTCGCGGAAGTTGCCTTCCTCTACCTCGCTCTGCAGGTCGCGGGTGGTGGTGGCGACGATGCGCACGTCCACCTTGATAGTCTGGGCGCTGCCGATGCGTTCGAATTCCCGTTCCTGCAGTACGCGCAGCAACTTGGCCTGCAGGGAGGGGTCGATCTCGCTGATCTCGTCGAGTAGCAGGGTCCCGCCGTCGGCCATCTCGAAGCGCCCGCGCGTCTGCTTGATGGCGCCGGTGAATGCCCCCTTCTCGTGTCCGAACAACTCGCTCTCCATTAGGTCCTTCGGGAGGGCGGCGCAGTTGATGCGGATGAAGGGGCCGCTGCTGCGGACGCTGTTGTAGTGCAGGGCTCGGGCGACCAGTTCCTTGCCGGTGCCGCTCTCGCCGGTGACGAGCACGGTGGCGCGGCTGTCGGCGACGGTCTCGATAAGATCGAAGACCTGCTCCATGTTGTGCGCCTTGCCGATCATGTTGCCGAAGCTATAGCGGTCCTGCAACTCGGAGCGCAGACGTCGGTTCTCCCGCTCGGTCTCCTGGAACTGCAGGGCGCGATCGACGACGATCTCGATCTCGCTGGGATCGGTGCCCTTCTGGATGTAGTCGTAGGCGCCCTTCTTCATCGCGTCGACCGCATCCTCCACGGTGCCGAACGCCGTCATCATGATGATGTGGATGTCGGCCACCTTGGCTCGGGCGGCCTCCAAAAGCTCCAGCCCGTTCATGCCGGGCATACGGATGTCGGAGAGCAGCAGGTCGTACTCGCTCTCGTCCAGCTTCTGCAGCGCCGTCTTGGCCTCCGGGGCAGTCTCCACCTCGTAGTTTCGGGCACTGAGAATAGCCTCGGTTGCTTCGCGGACGTAAGAGTCGTCGTCGACAATCAGGATGCGTTGTTTCGCCATTGGTAGCTCTCCGCCTTCTGTGGCTTAGGGAATGGATACGAAAAAGCTGGTGCCGGTGCCCGGTTGGCTCTCTACGCGAATCTCGCCGCCGTGGGCATCGATGATCTTCTTGGATGTGACCAGGCCGAGCCCGGTTCCGTCTTCCTTGGTGGTAAAGAAGGGTGTGAACAGCTTCTCGAGGACCTCCTCGGTCATGCCGATGCCGTGGTCGCGGACGCAGAGCATGGCTCCCGTGCCGCCATCGCGTTGGCTTACCTCGATCCGGACGACGCCGCCTTCCGGCATCGCCTGGGTGGCGTTCTGCAGCAGGTTGAGGATCACCTGCTGGAACTGCTCCGGGTCCACCGAGCAGATGGGTGACTGCTCGGGGTAGCTCCGCACGATAACCACATCATCGCGGCCGCGCAGGAGGTCGATCTCCAGAAAGGCCGCTGACTCCTCGATTACGGTGACGAGCTCGACCGCGTGCATGTTCAGCTTGAGCGGCCGGGTGTAGGTAAGCAGGCTCGTGACGATGCGGTTCAGCCTGCTGACGCCTTCGGTGATCTTGTGGACGAGACGGCGGCGCGGATCCTGGACCTCGAGATCGCGCTCGAGCAGGGCGGCGAACCCGGCGATGCCGCCGAGCGGGTTGCGAATCTCGTGTGCCACGGTGGCGGCCATCTCGCCGAGCGCGGCCAGCGTGTGGACCCGCTGAAGCTCGGCCTCCAAGCGTTTCACTTCGGTCAGGTCGTTGAATATCTCGACGGCGCCGAGCAGGTTGCCGTCGTTGTCGCGCACCGGCGACGTACTGAAGCCGAGGGGTATGGAACGCCCGTCCGCCCGGATAAGCTCCTTTTCCCGGTTGGCCAGGCTCTTGCCCGACTCGAGGGTGTGCAGAACGGATGCATCGGGGCTCTCGTGCCCGCCCAGCGCCTGGCTGTACGGCAGGCCGAGCACCTGGGCCTGGGTCAGACCAGTGATCGACTCGGCGGCCCGGTTGAACATGGTTATCTCGCCCTCGAGGTTCACCACCAGTACCCCCCCGCTCATGCTCTCGAGAATGTTGTTGAGGTGGTTGCTGACGCGGTCCTTCTCTTCGAGGCTGTTGCGCAGCTCCCTGTTGGTCTCTTCGAGCTTGACGTTGAGGTACTCGAACTGCTCCTCGAGCTGCTTGTAGGCCTCCATGTACTTGCGCGTGGTCTCATTGAAGAGGATGTAGGAATCGGTGAAGGCCTCTTCGAGTTGAGCGCCCGAACTGCGCAAGGCAAGGGTGTGCTCGGGAAGCAGGGGCTCAGGTGAGCCATCGGGGAAACGGCCTGGAGAATCCATGGTCACGGTCGGGGACGGGTGGCGTCGCGGCGGGTGGTGTTGGTGGCGGCGACAGGCCGGCCCGGTCCGCTGAGCTTTACGCCGCGCTGCGACAGCGCCTGGTAGTTGGCGGCATCAAGCTCGATCAAAGTTTTCATCTGCGTCGTCAGGTGAGCGCCGTGCGTCTTGGCGGCTGCGGCGAATTCGGGCCCCGCATCGCTCAGGCCGACGTGAAGCCGGGAAGTGAGGCGGGCCTGGCGTTTCAACAGCTTGACGATCCGGAAGGCGGGGGCGCCGTCACGCAGATGATCGGCCACTGCCTGCGAAAGAGTGATGATACCGGCGCACGTGGACTCCAACTCCTGCCACGTGGCCTCGATTTCCCTATCGGACTGCGATTGCGCGTCAGCCATCCTGACCCACGTCCTCTCCGGTGAACCGCATTGTGGCAGGTTTAGCAAATCGGGTGCCGTCCTGGGAAGTTTCCTCCCAAACGGTCCGGAAGCGGCGGAAAAATGAGCCTCCAGCAGGGAGCAGAGGAGGCGGTACAGCAGAATTCCGCCGCCGGAATCGGGATGCGAGGCGGATTCTTGGCCCGCGCCGGTGGCGGAAATTCCTTCCGGAAAAGGGAATATTTTTCCAGGTTCACTACGGAATATAGCTGGGCACAGCTGGCTGAGGCAAGCGACTTCTGGGTTGTGCTCGGCAGGAAAGGAAAGGGCTAAACCCCTTAATTGTAGTGCCTTATCCCTCCATTACCATTTGAAGGAGCACGTTTGACGCCGTGGCGGTGGCTGAGCGGTTGAACCATCCGTCGGTGCGGAATTCTCCAGGGCCGTGAGGGACGGGCGACCGGATCGGCTTCGGGCTCGTCGTCTCGCGTTGGCTGCAGGGTGAAGGCCCGCACCGCCAGCGTCACATCCTGCCGGGCGCGGCGCATGGAGCCAATGCCTCCCAGTCCCAGGACTGCACACGCCAGCGCGATCACGGTGGCACCGGCCGACAGTCCTATCAGGTAGAACAGGTAACCGCGATCGCCGATCGAGGCTGTCAGGGCGAAGGTGGCGACCATGAAGAAGCAGAGGGATCCGGCGGTCCGAAGGTAGGCACCCCAGAAGCGCCGGGTCCGATTGTGCAGATCGTCCCGTGAAGTTACTTCGACGGCGGAGTCATCCTCTCCAGGGTCGCCGAGGGGGGCTTTCGCCTCGAGCAGATGGTCAAGTTCACCGCACGCCCGCTGGTAGCCATCGGCCATGCCCAGCAGGCCTGTCACGGCGAGGACTGAGCCGAGCACCAGAGCCAGGCTCGCCTGCAGAAGGATGGAGAGGAGGGCCGTCCCGCCGGCCAGGCGGGACGGGTGGATCTCGAGGCTAAGGCCAAGTTGTCCGCCGACGATGAGCAAGCCACCGACGACCAGGAAGAATACGTGTCGCTTCAATCTCGTGTCCGATGTCCTGGTTGCTCCCGGTCGGCGTCAGGCCCATGACGGTAGTTCGCCGCAGGCCGCAGGGGTGCCGATCAGGATTCGTCCTCGTCAGTCTCGTCCGTGAGGGCGATGCGACCGACGGAGTAGTCGGTCAGGGCAACCGCGGTCGGATTGAGGGGAGATACCAATCCGGATTCCTTCTCAACCATCATGTTCTTGGTGTTCACATCCCGTGCTCTGATGGAGAGGGCGCGACAGGCAACGTAAGAGTTCGTCGTCTCCTCCATCTTGAAATCGATGTTTCTCTCGAACATGGATTTCGGAGCGGCGGACTTTGACATAGAGAAGGTCTCCTGTGCTTAGCATGTGTGGAGGTCGGAAGGCGTCCGGTTTGGCGCGCTCCGGGTTCCAGGCGCAAGAACGTCGCCAGGAACTACCCTATCTAAGTCAAGATATACAACGGAAATCTATTGAGCAAGATCCGCGCCAAAGTTCCGTTCGCCGGCGGGCACGGCGAACGGGAGGATATTCTGCTCGGGAACGAGGGGGCAGACGTAGACTGGATTGTAGACGCAGTACGGATTATAAGCAACATTAAAATCAAGAAGATAGGATCGGTTTCCCAGATCGACGATGGGCGCGTAGCGGCCGCCGCCGTAGGTGTCGGAGCCGTTGGTCGCGTCCTTGAAGAAAACGGAAAGCCTGCCGTCTTCAAGGGCGCGATAGACCTCGAGCCAGAAGGGATTTCCGCCCCACTCGAAACGGAAGCGACCGACACGTTCCATCGCGATGGTGGTGTTGGCGGTGGTCGGTACCTGGATTTGGCGCTTGCGGCCGTAGGCGTGCAGCTCTCCGACGACATGGAAGCGGAGATCGATGGGATAATAGTCGAGATGAGCGAAATCACGGCGCTGGGCCGGCTCAAGTGGCGAGTCGTCGCCGTGCAGGAGCAGGCTGTCCTTGAGTGCTCGCGACTCCTCGATGCCCGCCACGATAGCGGCGACGACTTCCGGCATTGCGTCCGCCGGCTCGGTCGCCGGTGCCGGCCGTACCATGCAGGCGAGACAGAGGGTGATGAGCAGGCCTCGGCTCGTTGTGGCGCCGCGTTGTTTGCCGGATATTGGGCGGTGGTTCCAGGTCATCTCAGTCATCGAAACAGGGGGCAGCTCATGCGGCTCAGGGACAGGGTTGCGGTCGTCACCGGTGGAAGTTCCGGAATCGGTCGTGGTATCTGCGTCGAATTTGCGCGCCAGGGCGCCCACGTGGTGGTCGCCGATCTGGTCGAAATGCCGAAGCCGGGGAAGTACCACGATCAGGACGTGGTCACTCCAACGGTGACCGAAATTGACAAAGAAGGGGGCAGCGCCACGTTCGTCCAGGTCGACATGGGCGACCCGGAATCCGTAGAGGCCCTGATCGCGGAAGCGGTGCGGACGTACGGTGGTCTCGACATACTCGTCAACAACGCCGGCATCTACATTCCCGGCAACAGCCGTGAACTTTCCGTCGCCGACTGGGACCGGATGGTCGCCGTCAATCTGCGTGGGCTCTTCGTCTCCACCAAGTTTGCCCTTCCACATTTAGAGCAATCAGCAGCCGGCCGCATCATCAACATCGCTTCGGTGCATGCCTTCGCCGGGGGTGGAGGGCCGGCCTATCCTCCCGCCAAGGCGGGGGTCGTCAACCTCACGCGGGACACTGCCGTGGAGGCGGCTGCGCAGGGCGTAACCGTCAATGCCGTATGTCCTGGCTACATCGAGACGCCAATCCAGGACTATCTCACTGAAGAGCAGATCCAGGCCTGCCGTGACCGCACGCCGCTGCCGCGCCTCGGTCTGCCGTCGGACATCGCCAAAGCCTGCTTGTTCTTCGCCTCGGATGACGCCGAGTGGGTCACGGGCACCGCGCTGCCCGTCGACGGCGGCTGGCTGACTCCGCTGCTGTAGCGGCGGCGAGGCGACCGCTACAGCCCGCTCGCCGTTCACAGGCGCTGACCTAATGGACCTAATGATGGAACAGGCGCACCCCTGAGTTGATCATCACCATGCCGTACTCGTCGGCGGCCGCGATTACCTCTTCATCCTGAACCGAGCCGCCCGCCTGCACGATGTACTGAACGCCGCTGCGCTGGGCGCGGTCGATGTTGTCGCGGAAGGGGAAGAAGGCGTCGGAGCTCATGGCGACGCCGTTCAGGCTGTCGAGCCATTCGCGTTTTTCCTCGCGGGTCAGCGGCGCGGGCGCCTCTTCGAAGTGGGCGCGCCAGGCTTGCAGCTCGGCCGGCGTCGCTTCCTCCTGCAGGAACAGATCGATGGCGTTGATGCGCGCCGCGCGCCGGGTGGAGCGCTTGAAGCGCAGTTCCGCAACCCGAGGGTGCTGGCGCAGATACCAGTTGTCGGCCTTGGCGGCAGCCAGGCGCACGCAGTGCACGCGCGACTGCTGGCCGGCGCCGTTGCCTATCACCTGGCCGTCGCGGGCCAGGCAGACCGAGTTCGACTGGGTGTACTTCACCGTGATGGTCGCGACCAGCAGGTCGCGCCTGGCCGCGGCCGGCAGGGTCCGGGCGCTGGTGACCGCGTTGTCGAGGAAGTCCGCGCCGGGCAAGAAAACGTTCCGGTCCTGCTCCAGGGTCAGGCCGAAAACGGAGCGGGACTCGATCGCCGGCGGCTCGTAGGATTCGTCCATCTGCAGAACCGGGTAGCTGCCACCTTTCTTGGCGGCAATCGTGGCCAGCGCGTCGTCATCGTAGCCGGGAGCGATGATGCCGTCGGAAACCTCGCGGCTGATGACGTTGGCCGTGGCCTGGTCGACGCGCTCGCTGAGGGCGACCCAGTCGCCGTAGGAAGCCAGGCGGTCGCCGCCGCGAGCGCGGACGTAGGCTTCGGCCAGGGGCGAGAGCTCGAGATCGTCGACGAAATAGGCCTTCCTGGTGTCGTCGCTCATGGGCGTGGCGACGGCAGCGCCGGCCGGACTCACGTGCTTGAACGAGGCAGCTGCCGGCAGCCCCACTGCCTGCTTGAGCTCGCGCACCAGCTGCCAGGAATTGAGGGCATCGAGCAGATTGATGTAGCTGGGACCGCCGTTGAGGACCGTCAGCGGTATCTCCTGACCGCTGTCGACGTAACAGCGGGCCGAGCCCTGGTGGGGGTTGCAGCCGTAACGCATCTCGAATTGCGTCGTCATCGAACACTCGCCGAATAGTTTGACAAGGAAAATGGGCCGGCCTATACTGACTGGCCTCGACCCGCCACCTTATATAAATACGGGGTGGTCGTGACCGTGGCAACGCCCGGTCTCACGTAAGGAACAGGTGCGAAAATGTTCAAAGGCTGCTATACGGCTCTGGTGACGCCGATGCGGGATGACGGGAGCATCGACCCGGACGGACTCGACAGGCTGATAGAGTTCCAGATCGCCAACAACATTCAGGGCATTCTCGCCGTCGGGACCACGGGTGAGAGTCCGACGCTGTTGTGGGAGGAGCACAACGAGGTCATCGAGCGCACCTGCAAGAGGACGGCCGGGCGCTGCGCGTCCATCGCCGGCACAGGCAGTAATTCCACCCGCGAGACGCTTGCTGCCACCGAGCATGCCGCCGCCGCTGCCGCCGACGCCGTGCTCCTGGTCGCCCCCTACTACAACGGTCCCAGCTCGCTGGAGATCAGGCGGGAGTACGTTGAGCCAGTGGCCCGCGAGTTCCCGCAGCTGCAGATAATCCCCTACATAATTCCCGGCCGCACCGGTTGCATGATGCAGGTCGAAGACCTGGCCATCCTGGCGCAGCAGTACGACAACGTCGCCACCGTGAAGGAGGCCACCGGCGACCTGGATAACATGGCCAAGACCCGACGTCTCTGCGGCGCCGATTTCGCCATCCTTTCCGGCGACGACGACAAGACGGTGGCGATGATGAAGAGCGATCAGATCGGTGCCGCCGGCGTCATCTCGGTCATGTCGAACGTCATCCCCGGTCCCATCCAGCGCCTGACCGAGCTGCTCAGCGCTGGCGATCACGCCGCCGCCGACGAACTCGCCGACGACCTGCAGCCGCTGTTTGGCATCGTCGGCGTCACCACGACCGAGGAGACGCCCTTCGGTTCGGTAGAGTGCAAAGCCCGCAACCCGCTGGCCATCAAGACGCTCATGAACGTACTGGGCATGCCGGCCGGACCGTGCCGCCGTCCGCTGGGCAGGATGACGCGGAACGGCGTGGAGGTCGCGGTGGGGGCTGCCAGAGAGGTCTACGCGAACAATCCAGCCAACCTGGCGCCGATAGGTGAGTTCTTCGACGTCGACGTCTCGGCGCGGCTCCACGATGAGAACCTGATCGATTCGCTCATCTATGCGGACTATTGAGGAAGGGACAATGGTCGACATCGCCGTCTGCGGCGTTGCTGGGCGCATGGGCACGCGCCTAGCCAATCTCGTGCTCGACAGCGAGGACCTAGAGCTGACCGGCGCCACCGAGCGACTGGGTCATGAGGCTATCGGCAAGGATGCCGGCGGCGTCGCCGGTCGCGGCGAGGTGGGCGTCCAGGTCACCGCCAGTCTCGCCGACGCGGTCGAGACCGCGCAAGTCGCCATTGCCTTCACCGCTCCCGCTGCGACCCTGGCCGATGCTGCCGTCTGCGCCGAACGCGGCGTGGCCATGGTGGTCGGCACGACCGGTTTCTCCGAGACGGAGCTGGCCGAGTTCCGCCGTGTCGTCGCGTCGATACCCTGCGTATTCGCTCCCAACTTCAGCACCGCGATGAACGTGCTGTTCAAGCTCGTCGAGGAGGCTGCTGCAATCCTTGGCGACGACTACGACGTCGAAGTGATCGAGGCCCACCATCGGTTGAAGGTGGATGCCCCGAGCGGTTCCGCCCTGCGACTGGGGCAGAGCGCGGCTGCCGGACTGGACCGCAATCTCAACGAGGTGATCGTGCACGGACGCGAGGGGCAGACCGGCGTTCGCACGCGGCAGGAGATCGGCATGCACGCCATCAGGGCCGGCGATCTCGCCGGCGATCACACGGTGCTGTTCGGAGCGGCCGGCGAGTACGTAGAGCTTCGTCACCACGCTACTAGTAGGGACGCTTTTGCTTTGGGTGCACTGCGGGCGGCGCGGTTCGCGGCTGGCGCCGAACCCGGTCTCTACGACATGGGGGACGTGCTGGGAATCAAGTAGCGGTCGGAAAAGCCGCCGCGGCAGCAGGAAAGCTGCCGGTTATCAGGACGACGAGTCCGGGGGTGAGCTGGGCCGTGGGCGCATCACCTCGGGCTTGCCGTAGCTGCCACGCGACCTGGGTTGGATCGTCTTGAGCTTGTCGCGCAGACGGGCCGCCTCTTCGAAGTTCTCCGCTTCCACAGCCGTTCGCAGATCCCGCTCGAGCTGCTCTTCCTGGGAGAGCGGGCGCTCCTTCTCGAGTTCCTCGTACCAGTCGGTGAGAAAGGCGAGCTCGGGTAGATCCTCCTCCAGCAGCTCTTCCTCCCAGTTCTCGATGAATTGCTCGATGCGGACGATGCCCTTGCGGACTTCCTCAAGGGCGCCGCCGTAGTGCTCCTTGTCTAGCGCCTTCATCGCCCGCCCGCGCGCCTGCATCATGACGGCATGGGGGTAATATTGCTCGAAGTACCACTTATCGTCTTCGTTATCGGCGAAGGTCTGGACCAGGCTGAAGATGCGCAGCGTATGCTCGGTGTCCTCGACGACGCCGTCGTAGTCTTCCAGGTAGAACAGGCTCAGGTAGCGATGGTAATACTGCCAGGCCTCTTGGAAGAGGGCCTCGCATTCCTCGCCCTCTAGCAGGAACGGCTCGCCAGTCTCGATGTCCTGCTCGTGGGCCTCGATCATCTCCTCGTAGTATTCGAGCAGCGAAGCAAAGCCATGCGGCTGTTGCCCGTCGGGTCGGCCGGCCATCTCCAACTGGAGTATCCCCATATCGATGCGGATCTGAATCTTCTCGACCCCGTTCTTGCCCCGGATCTGACGGGCGTGGAACTCGTCGGGGTCGAACTCCCAGTCGTTGAGCATGTGGCCGATATCGAGACTCATGGAGATCTCTCTGGCTCGGGTGCGCCAGCGGTCGCATCACCGGCCCCGAAGGCAGGCATGAAAAGGGCGGTGGAAGTCCTGATCGCGATAGTGGGCATCGAGCCTGCATCTCAGGTCGGCAGCAGGCGCGGATGCAGCCGTGCCGGGCACCGACGGGACATCGTTTCTGAAGTGAATAATATAATGCACGGTATGGGGGTGCGCTACATTCTCTCTCTTACTTTGCGTAACCTAGTGTCAAAGCTATATTTGCCCACTTCTTAAATTCGGGAAGCTGCCATGTCCAAGAAGTTGACCGACGGGCTGGCCCGTTTGCAGAACCAGAGTAGGGTTCCCGTGAGCAAGTGGCGGGAGTGGTGTACCCTGCTGCGCCTGGACCCCATCCACGCGGTCGAGACGTGGGAGGAGATCTGTTATCCGATCATGGTGGCGACTCGCTCCATGCCGGTTCAGGAGATAGCCTACATCCTGCAGATGCGCACGGCGCGGCCGGAACTGGACGTCTTGGAATTCAAGGAGGAAGCGCCAAAGATCCTCCACGCGATCACCTTCCTCTACAACTTGAATGATGAGCGTCTGACCAAGAAGGGCATCATCCGCAGCACCATCCTCAAGTACTACAAGCGGCGCTCATCCGACATGCCGGTGGACCAGCGGCCCACGGTTTTCGTCCAACGCTTCATCGTCGAGCTCTGTTCCCTCGTTCTCATCGCAAAAGTGCTGAAGGGTCAGAACATCACCTTGACCGGCCCTCTCAAGCTGCTCATCGCGGGGCATGGAACGCTGGTTCAGCTTCTCGGTCTCGCCTCTATGTCGCTCGGCGGTCAGGTGTTCGACGAGAGCGTTAGAGCCTGTCTCCAGTTGGTGAACCCCGACCCGTCCGCGCCGCCGGTCAAAATTACCGGCAACGGCCACGGGGCATCGGTAAACGGCGGTGTCGACGACGAAGACGAAGGGGCCGCCGACGACGAAGACCTGAGCGGTGAGGACGAGGATCCGGTTGCCATCTATCTGGGCAAATTCAAGAGGGCGCTGCAGGTGATCTACGAGGTCGAAGCGGACAGCGGTGGCGCGCCGGCGAACAGCGAGGCGATTCGGGACAGCCGGTTTCGCACCATTGCCGCCTTCAACCCGATGAACGCGGTGGTGCCGGCCCTGGAGGAGGCGCAGGCCATCGCCCGCAGGCTCGAGGCTGCGAGGAATCCTCACAAGCCGATCAAGAACAGCATCAGTCTCTCTTCCGGCGGTAGGGGAGGAGCGATTCCCAGCGGGCCGATGAGCGCGGCCGGCGCCACGGCGATCGCCAAGGAAGCGCAGATCTGCGCTTCCCGCCGCAGGACGGTGAAGGCCGCGAATGTAGTGGCGAGCACTGCCTTGAAGTGCGGCGAGGCCGCTGGCGAGGTGGGATCCGGCGAAGTGGAGGTTGAGAGCCGCGATGTCGTCCAGCCGACACCGGTGAGCCAGAGCGAATTCGGCTCGAAGGTGCGGGAGATAGGCGCCGCCCTGGCGTCCATCGCTCCAGCCGATCAGGTTTGCTGGAACGTGTTCATGGAGCCGGGTACGCGGATCGACAGTCTCTGGACGTTTGCCCGCGCCGTTTCCAGGGAAGGGTCGGGTCAGTTCGTCGCCTACAACGCCCTGAAGTCGATCGCCATGCTGCTGCCGGTCAAGGGGATGCTCACCGTTGCGGACAAGGGCGGTATGGGGAACCGGAACTTGAACGTCGAGGTGATCACCTGCATTAACACCATCATGAATTACGACGCTCGCGAACTGGCACCGGACAGCCGTCAACTGAAACCGCTGGCGAAGATTCTCGACCACGCCTCGGCGGCTCTGCTGCGGTTGGAGGCGATTCGCATCAACCAGGCCTTCTCCGAGGACCATCCGGACGAGTACGCCAAGCAGGCGGTGGTGTCCTACTACGAGGAGTGTCTTCGCGTCATCACGGGTCTCACCGATCGCGAGGTGCTGGGCGCGGCCCGCAGCCAGGCCGACACCGATACCGTAGCCATGCTCGAGATTTTTGCGGCGCGCAAGTTCGCCGACGCCGTCGTCGAGGTCAGTAAGGAGTACGCGGAGAAGCTCCGGGAAGCCGGGCACACCAAGTCCAAAGAAGCCGCGGCCGCAGCCATGTCGCAGGATCCGCTGGCGCTCGAAGACGCCGAGCCGAACCCGAACGCCGGGCAGGTGCCTCCGGACCTGCTGGTCTCCAGCGGCCTGGGCGACACTTTCGATGCGATCGCCCAGTACGTCGTCACCCAGGCCTGGGCGGTGCTGCACGAAGTGCACGAGCCCCCGACGGTGGCAGCGCGGGTCCTGGAGGCATTGCGACAGGTGCTGGTCAGCACCTTCCAGCTGCAGCCGGAGAAGAAGCGGCACCAGGAGAACCCCACGATGGCGCTCAACGTGGTGACCCTCGACAAAATCTCCGGCAAGCAGAGCTTCATGAACCTGTGCGTGCGCGTGGGTGACAACGGCAAGGTGCTCTACATACACGGGTTCGAGGATGGCAGCTACGTCGATCTGTTTGAGCTGCGGGAGTACAAACCCAGCCGCATGCGCGCCAAGGAGAAGACGGCCGAGGACGAGGTTGATCTGCAGACTGGACGGAAGTATCTCTACACCGTCGGACGGACGAACTGCCTCTTCGGCGAATCGCCGAGCCACGTGATCAACAGCTGCATCCGTGGCGTTGACGGCACGCCCAAGGTTTTCCCCGTTTTGTAGACCCACTCAGGCACGGACCCGACCTACAAATCCAGGAGAAGTGATGCCACGGGACATCGGTTTCGCCGTGATTGGCCTTGGAATGGGAACCCATCACTGCAAGTCCATAGAGGGTGCAGACGGTGCACATCTGGTCGCCGTCTGCGATCAGGACGAGGACCGCCTGCACCTGGTTGCCGAGGAGTACGACTGCCGCGCCTACGACAGGTTGGATGACCTGCTGAAGGATGACGAGGTGAGCGTTATCAACATCGCCACGCCGTCGGGGACCCACGCGCAGATGGGTATGGCGTCAGCCCGGGCAGGAAAGCACCTGATCGTCGAAAAGCCGGCCGATATCAGGGTGGACAGGATCGACGCCCTGGCAGCGGCGGGTCGGGAGCACGGGGTCAAGATCGCCGGCATCTTCCAGGCGCGCTGCCATCCGCTGAACATCCGGATCCGGGAGGCGGTCCAGTCAGGGCGGGTCGGGCAGCTCGTCGGGGTGCACGGAACGGTCCCCTGGTACCGCGAAGACTCCTACTACAGAGGGCCGCACGGATCCTGGAAGGGCACCTGGGCGATGGACGGCGGTGGGTCGCTCATGAACCAGGGCATCCACACGGTCGACCTGCTCCAGTGGTTCGGGGGACGGGTCGAGGCGGTGATGGGGATGTACGGCAAGCTCGGCCACGACATCGAGACGGAGGACCAGACAGTCGCCCTGCTGCGCTACGCCAGTGGGGCCATCGGTACGCTCTACTCGACGACCTGCAGCTACCCGGGCTACGATCAGCGGATCACTCTCTTCGGGATGGAAGGATCCATCATCAAGGAGGAGGGGACGCTCGTCAGCTGGAAACTGGCGGCAGATGAGGGTGGTCGCGAGGAAGAGGAGATGATGCAGCGTTACGGTCGCCTCGGTGGGGGAACCGGGGCTGCCGATCCGATGGCCGTGTCTGCCGACGGGCACACACGCATCATCGCCGACATGGTTCAGGCTATTCGTGACGACCGCGATCCCGAGATCGGCCTGGACAGCGCCCGCCATTCTGTCGAGATCATCAACGCCGTCTACGAGGCCGCGCGCGGCGGTCGCGAGGTAACTCTGGGAGCAAGCTGATGGCCGAGCACACTTTCGAGCCGCGAGTCTTCTATAACACAATCGGTTGGCACGAACCGGTCCTGCGGATCGCGCCGGGCGACACGGTGCACACGACGACCATCGATGCCGCGGGTGTGGACATGGATGGGAACCAGAGGGCGCCCCGTGGCAATCCGATGACCGGACCGTTCTATATCGAGGGTGCCGAAGAGGGCGACACGCTGGTCGTGTCGTTAGATCGCCTGCGGACCAACAGGCCGACCGGCTGGACGGCAACCTCCATCGCTCCGAACGTCCTCGATCCGGGCGAGTCCGGGCTGCCCCCTGAACGGACGCACTGCGAGTGGGCGATCGACCCGCACCGCGGTGTGGTCAGCCTCGCCAGCTTGCAGAACGAGTTGACTGGCGTCGAACTGCCGCTGTCCCCGATGGTGGGCTGTTTCGGGGTGGCTCCGCCGCGGCAGCAGGCGATCTCGACGGCGACCTCCTCTACCCACGGGGGGAACATGGACTACCGCGGCTTCGTGGAGGGCGTAGTTGTCTACTTCCCGGTCGCGGCCGAAGGGGCGCTCTTCCACATCGGCGACGGTCACGCGATTCAGGGCGATGGCGAGATCGTCGGCACTGGAGTCGAGATCTCCTTCGACGTGAGTTTCACGGTCGACCTGCTGAAGGGCGAAACGATCGGCTGGCCCAGGTTCGAGAACGACGCCTTCATCGGGACCGTGGGAAACGCACGGCCACTGGATCAGTGCGTGCAGCACGCCACCTCCGAGATGCTGCGCTGGTTGCAGGATGGTTATGGTATGGACGCGCGGGTAGCACACCTTCTCTTGGGGCAGTGCGTCCACTACGACATGGGCAATGTCTACGATCCCGCCTACACCATGGTGTGCAAGGTCGCCAAGGAGATTCTGGACCAGGTCGGGGTGTCGAGGTAGAGCGCGCGGCAGATCGGTCTCATCGAGCAGCAGTAAGCCCATCGGTTCCGGGCAGGGCTGACACGTCCGGTCCCTATAGGCTGGAGAGCGCCGCGGTGCCTTCGGGTGCCGGCTGCTGGTAGCGGATCGGGATTGCGTTGCCGTCGGGAGTTCTCTCGGTGGCAACCCGCTGCCGGACTAGGAGGCAGTGCTCGATGCGCGCGCCCGCCGCGACCAGGCAGGATTCCACGTGTGTGCGCCCGGCGATAAGGCATTGGTCTCCGAGGCTGGTGCGGGCTTGCCCGGTACCGGAAACGCGGATCCCGTCGCCGAGCGTCGCTCGGCTCCCGACGTGGACCGCACCGTGCAAGGTTACCCGGTCGCCGATGGTGGCCGCTTGGTCGATCTCTATCTCATAAGCTCCGGCGTCGAGGCTGCAGTCGCGGCCGACCTTCGTGCCAGCCCCCAGGCTCACCTGCCCGCTCAGGCGGCTGCGATCGCCGATCGTCACGCAGGGCGCCAGACGCACTCCGGCGCCCACGTGGACGCCCTTCCCGAAGACGATCTCGAGTGGGCCGGCCTCGGCGTCAATTCGCAGGAGCTCTTCGACCACGGACGTGGCGATGAAGAAATCACCGGGGTCGGCGATGGTGACGACGTCCATGAGCTGCTCGTAGGCCCGGTGCCGGGCCACGTCCTCCATTTGGCGCAGCACGCTCTTGGTGTTGAAGGCGAGGATCTCCTCCTCGCTGGAAGCCATCACCGCCCTGACGACCCTGCCGCCGCGGTTGAGGATGTCGACGATGTCGGTGAGCAGGTACTCCCCCTGCGCGTTGTCTGTGTTAAGCTGTTCGATCGACTCCCGCAGGCTGGATTCGGCGAAGGCGAAGACGCCCGTGTTGATCTCGCGGCATCCCAGCAGGTCGTCCCGCTCGAAGGAGTAACGCCGGCCGCTGTATTCGACGACCCGACGCTCATCCTGTCCCAGGCTGAGGACGTCCTGGTACTCGAGGATCTCGATGACCTTGCCCGCATCAGCTCCGGAGGATGCGCCGCTCTCGTCGCGGGCCGGCACGCGGACGATACGTCCGTAGTAGTTCTGCTCTGCCGGGCCGGTGTAGGCACCGGTGAGGATGAGCATGTCGCACCGGTCGGCTTCGAACGCCTTGCGGAAGGAGGCCACGCCGGCGGGGGTGAGCAGGGCCATGTCGCCGAGGAATACGTATACATCCCTGTCCGCGTCCGGCGCAAAGGACTGCAGCGCCACCATCACCGCATCGCCGGTACCCGCCGGTTGGCCGGTGACGAGGCTCTCCTGGTAGGCGAACAGGCGGCCGATGCGCTTACCCAGGACCCTGGCCACCTCCGCTGCCTTGATACCGACGACGACGACCTGCTCGTCGCAGCCCAGTCCGGTAGAGACGGAGGTCGCAACCCGCTCTACGGCGGGCTCGCCCCAGAGCTCGTGCAGCATTTTCGAGGTATTCGAGCGGATGCGCTTGCCGTGGCCGGCGGCGAGCAGAATGCCGACCCGCCGGCTGGCGGTGCCGATGGAGTCGCTGAGCTCGCGCAGTAGGTCGCGTGGGTCGATGGCGCGGGATCCTAAAGCGTGGGGGGTGTCTTGCCGAGGCTGAGCAACGGATCGCCGTTGGCGGAAACGCCTTTCTCGATTCTGCCGCTCAGGGCGATCTGCATGAGGGCGTCCTGGACGCTGAGGCCGGCTTTGCCGTCGTCGGGACGCAGGCGCGCGTAGGTGCCGTCACTGTTCAAGATGCGGCTCTTGACGCGATCGCGCAGACAGAGCTGTAGCAGCTCTTCGTACGCCCGCTTCTTGAGGTCTTCGTCCTCGATCGGAAAAACGACCTCGACTCGGCCGCGGAGATTGCGGTTCATCCAGTCGGCGCTGCCCGCCCAAACTTCGGGTTCTCCGCCGTTGGCGAAGTAACAGACTCGGCTGTGCTCGAGATAGCGGCCGATGATGCTGTAGACCCGGATGTTCTCGCTAACGCCAGGAAGGCCGGGGCGCAGGCAGCAGATGCCGCGGACGATCAGGTTGATCTGCACGCCGGCCTGGGAGGCGGCGTAGAGGGCTCGGATGATTTTGGGGTCCATCAGCCCGTTCATCTTGGCGACGATGGCGGCCGGCTGGCCGGCGCGGGCGTATTCAGATTCGCGCTCAATGCGCTCGACTAGGCCCTTCATCAGGGTCGACGGAGCCACCAGGAGCTTGCGGAAGCTCGTCTCGCGGGTGCGCGTGGTGAGCAGGTTGAAGACCTCGGCGACGTCGGCGGTGATCCCCTGCCGTGCGGTGATAAGCCCCACGTCCGTGTACAGGCGGGCCGTCGCCGAATTGTAGTTGCCGGTGCCCAGGTGGGCGTAGCGCCGCAGGCCGTCCTCGTCCCGGCGCAGCAGCATGGAGAGTTTGCAGTGCGTCTTCAATCCCATCACACCGTAGATCACGTGCACGCCGCTCTCTTCGAGGCGCCGCGCCTGCACGATGTTGGAGGCCTCGTCGAAGCGGGCCTTGAGCTCGACTAGGGCGGTGACCTCTTTGCCCCGCTCCGCGGCGCGGATCAGGGCGCGGATCACCGGAGAGTTGTCACCGGTGCGGTAGAGCGTCTGCTTGATGGCGAGCACTTTCGGATCGACGGCGGCCATGCCGATGAAGTCGACCACGGGCGAGAACGACTCGTACGGGTGGTGCAGCAGCATGTCCTTGCGGCGGATGCTGGCGAAGAAGGCTTCCGGCGCGGTCTGCCGATTGTGCTCCACCGGGGTGAACGGCGGCAGCTTCAGGTCGGGTCTGGGGACGTCGTTGAAGAGCGTCATCACGCGATTGAGGTTCACCGGGCCATCCACCTTGAAGACGAACCCGTCATCGACGTGGAACTGGGCGCGCAGCATCCCGACGAGTCCGTCGGGAGCACTGGAGGCAACCTCAAGCCTTACCATGTCGCCCTTGCGCCGGTTCTTCAGCTGCGCGGCGATCTCCTCGAGTAGGTTGTCGGCCTCCACCTCGTTGACGTACAGGTCGCTGTTCCGGGTGGCGCGGAAGGGGTGAGAGCCCTGGACATCGTAGCCGCGGAACAGCTCGCTGAAGTGATGGTCGACGATGTTGGCCAGCGGCACGAAATGAATGCCTCCGTCACCGATATCCGGCAGCTGCAGGATGCGGGGCAACACCCGGGGCACGGTGACCACGCCGAGCGCCCGCTGCCGCTTCGATTCCAGCAGCGCGCCGATACAGAGGGCCTTATTCTGGACCTGCGGGAACGGATGGGAAGGATCTACGACGATTGGAGTCAAGATCGGCTCGAGTTCGTTGCTCCAGTAGCTGCTCACGAACTCCCGGTGCTCGCCGGCCAGATCCACGCACTCCCACAGGCGGATTCTTTCCTCCGCCAGAGCCGGCAGCAGCTCATCGTTCCAGCAGCTGTACTGGGTCGACACCATCTGCTGGGCCTTGGCGGCGATCTTCTCGAGCTGCTGGGCCGGGGTCAGCTGATCGGGGCCGGTAGGGCCGGCTTCGGCTTCGCGCAGCTGCAGCAGTCCGGCGACCCTCACTTCGAAGAACTCGTCGAGGTTGCTGGCCACGATGGCGAGGAACTTCACTCGCTCCAGGAGCGGGTTGCCCACGTCCAGCGCCTCTTCGAGAACCCGCGAGTTGAAGTCGAGCCAGGACAGCTCGCGGTTGATATAATAGTCGGGTCGCTGGAAATCCATGGCGGTGAACTCGGTGTGGCAAAGCGATTTAAATGTATATATGTAAGTTCGGATCGCAAACATTTTGTCGGGCCGAGGTGGTGTCTGACCTATCTTGCGCCAACCGCCGTGTTTCCCTTTTGTAGGCCATTCGATCGCAAGAAAGGGAGCCAAAGATGGCGGAACGCGTGCGCATTGCAGTGCCCGGCGACTTTCCACGCCAGATCGCTGGATCGCCCCACCTGAAGCGTCTCGAGCCCTACGGCGACGTGACCGTCTACGAGTCAAGTCCGGCCGAAGCGGCCGAGAAGATCGAGCGGGTCCGCGACTGCGAGGTCATCATCAACTCGCGGGGCGTGGTGACCTGGCGCGATGAGTTGGAGCAGCTGCCGCGCCTGCGCATGATCACCACCTGCTCGATCGGCACCGACATGATCGATCTGGCGCTGGCCCGCAACCGGGGTGTCGTCGTCTCTAATCAGCCCGGTCGCACCGCCCCGGTAGTGGCGGAGCACATGTTCGGACTGATGTTCGCGCTGGCAAAGTCCGCGGCCTTCCAGACCGCCGAGATCAAGGCGGGACGGTGGACCCGGAAGATGAACGGGATGCTGCAGGGCAAGGTGATGGGGATCGTGGGGACCGGCGCCATCGGCGCCGAAATGGCGCGGCTCGCCGGTGCCGTCGGTATGGAGGTGATCGCCTGGACCTTCAACCCGTCGCCTGAGCGGGCCAGGGCTCTGGATGTGGAATTCGTCGCGCTAGAGGAACTGCTCGCGCGCGCGGACGTGGTGAGCCTGCACGTGAAGCTGACCGCTGAGACGCAGGGGTTTGTTGGCAGCGAGGAGCTGGCGCGGATGAAGCAGGGGGCGCTGCTGCTCAATGGGGCGCGGGGGGATGTGGTGGATTTGGAAGGGCTGACCGCGGCGCTTCGGGACGGGCACTTGGGGGGAGCGGCCCTGGACGTGTTCCCGGACGAGCCCTTCGTGCGCTCGCACCCCATCCTGGAGTGCGAGAACGTGGTCTTCACGCCCCACGCTGCCGATCAGACGCCCGAGGGCGTCGACTTGCTCAACGAGGGCGCTGTCGACAACGTCATCGCCTTCCTCGAAGGCAATCCCCAGAACAACGTCGCGGTGTAACCGTCGCGCCGGCGGGGGTCAGCGCCGACGACTGCCCTTGCGGCGCGGGATCCCGGACTTGACTCCGCGCTCGAACGCGCGGATCTCACGGTCCCCGTCGAGCACCCCCAGCTCGAGGTGGAACTCGCGCACGGCGCCCGGCTCGATGTACTCCAGGGATCTATTCTTGCGATTCCAGGCGCGGCCTAGCATGCTGGCGTTGCCCGGCTCGACGCCGCCGACGTAATCGCCGCGCTCGAAGTGCTGCCACTGGGTCAGCAGCGGCAGCTCCTTTTTCGGATAACGCCAGTAGAGGCCGAGCTTAAGCCGGTCGTTGATCATAGCCAGGTGGACGAAGCCGTGTCTGTCGGCGCGGGGACGGTGGATGTACACGTCGTCCTGGGCGTCGTCCTGGGCGGGAGCGGCCACGGAGTAGTCCTCTGGCCCGACGATGTCGTCGTTGAGCCACTCGGTGGACTTGCTGCTGTGGACCACGAGGCGGGAGCCGGCATCCAGCAGCGGGAATCCCGGGTTGCAGTGGTAGGCCAGCATGAGCGGGGATCTCGCGGTACCAAGGTTCTCGATGCGGTCGTGGATGCGGATGCACCTCTGGCCGAGCACGGTGGAGATCTCGCGGCTCATCTCGAGGTTGGTGCCGAAGACCACGGTCTCGCGCACCTTGCCGCGGATGCGTACGACGTAGTCTTCCTCTTCCCAGCCGCCGTCTGTCGAGACGCTCTTTGCGGGGATGAAAGAGACCCGGCCATGCAGCCCGAGCTCCTCGTTCTCCTCCTCCGGATCGGTCTCCGGGTGGCCGATGAAGGTCATGCCACAGGTAAGGACCATACCGCCGTAGAAGCCGCGCATCCAGCCGGATCCTTCCGGTTCGTAGAACGCCGGGCCGACGTCGCCGGTGCTGCTGCGATAACACAGGGACATGCCCTTGTAGTGGGCCGAGGCGATGTCGAGGGCTCGGCCGGGCAGGACGGAAAAGCAGAGCCCGGAGGCATTGAAGACCTCGATCAGGTCGCTGCCCCGTTCGTTTCCCTCCACCAGTTCGGCGCGGCGTACTCCGGCGAGCTGGCTCATGTCGCCCACCATGTCGGTCAGTTGTTCCCGGCTGAGGTTGCGTCCGAACAATCTTGGCATGACCGTCTCCAGGTTGAATCGCGGGCAATTCCGGCGCTTCAAGATAGCCCCGGAGGTGGTGGTCAACAAGCTTCTCAAGGAGCGGGCTGGCGGTCCAAATCCGACCAAAAAGTGTCCCGCCGTCGTTATTGACAGAAAGGGTAAGAAGCCAAACTATTTGTTGGCTACACTCGCAAACCCGGGTCTGGCAGCGTCGTCGAGACCGATGACACGGATTCAGCCACAAGACGCTGAGGCGCAGCGCACTGCATGAAGAAGCTGATCTCTATCGACGACCTGAAAGCCGGGATGTTTCTCGAGGCGGATGTCGTCGACGAAATGGTCGACAGCCAAACCGTGAGCTTCCTGGACGCCAAGCACGCCGTCTCCACCGGTGCCAAGGGCAAGCGGGCCCGGCTCATCGGGCGGATGAACACCAAGGTGCAGCGCGACGGCGGCGTCCGCATCGCCTCCGACGCCCAGGTGGCCAGCCTCAAGGCTACCGGCCTATCGATGGTGACGATCGACACTGAGAAGGGCGACGACCTTCCCGATGATGCTGCTCCGCTTACCAATCCAGATCGGAATCCGCCCCCCGAGGGTCGCCTCGTTCACTTTGACGAGGAGATCGAGCGGGCCAAGGAGGCGCGGGACGAGACGACCGAAACGCTGAAGGTAGCCCTCGACGACGTAGCTGAGGGCAAGGGCGTCGACGTGGAGAAGATACACGAGGCCGGCGCGGTCATCACCGAGAGCATCCTGCGCAACGTCGACGCCATGGTGAGTCTCACCCGCATCAAGCAGCACGATCCCTACACCGCCATGCACTGTATGAACGTGTGCACTCTGGTGGTGGCCATGTCGCAGGCCGACGGCGTACCCCATTCCATCCTCCCGATGATCACCACCGCCGCCCTGCTGCACGACGTGGGCAAGACCCGGGTGCGGCTGGAGATCCTCAACAAGCCCGGCCGCTTCGAGCCGAACGAGCTTGATGAGATGCGCAAGCACGTGATCTACAGTGGCGAGATTCTCGAGGAAGCCGGCGGATTTCCGGAGGAGGCGATGGCCATCGCCACGCAGCATCACGAGATGCTGGACGGCTCCGGCTATCCCTACAAGCTCTCCGGCGACGACGTCCACCCTTTCGCCCGGATGACGGCTGTCGCCGACGTCTACGATGCCCTAACCGCCAAACGGGTCTACAAGCCGGCGATGCCGATGTACCAGGCCCTATTACGGATCCACAAGAACAAGGGCACTGAGTTCGACGATCATGCCGTCGATCTGTTCATCAAGGCGCTGGGCGCCTACCCGGTCGGGAGCCTGGTCGAGCTCAACACCAAGGAGCAGGCCGTCGTTTACGAGCCGAATCCCGAGGATTCGCGCAAGCCGGTAGTCGGTATTCTCAATATGTCGAACCAGCAGGACCGGTCGGTGCCGCTGGTGGTCAGGCTGGCCCTGCGGTCCGAAGCTGAGGGACGAGAGATCGTCAGGGTCCTCGATCCCGACCAGCTCGAAGTTGACATCGAAGCGTTGCTCAAGCGGATTCAAACTAAGGGCGAGCGCACCGAGCGCCGCCGCCTGTAGCCACTCCAACTCGCCACGGCGGTGGGTGCTCTCGCCTGCCGACCACGAGCCTGCACCGCAACTTCACTCTACCGTGTCTCAGCCGGGGAAATGACCGACGTTCTGGTTCTGACGGCCACCGACTTCGAGCAGTCCGGGATCATGGGCCGGCTCGATAGTACCCTCGAGCAGACCGTCTCGGGACGCAGGTGGACGACCGGCCTTCTGGCCGACCGTCGTCTGTGGCTGGTCGAGGCCGGTCTGGGCGCGGTGAATACCGCGAGTGCTCTGACCGCGGCGCTGGAGTTCGCACGCCCACAGCTGGTCCTGCAGGTAGGAGTTGGTGGTGCCTATCCGGGTTCCGGTCTGGGTGTCGGCGACGCGGCGCTGGCCACCGAGGAGATCTATGGCGACGTCGGTGTCCACACCATCGACGGCTGGCTGCCGGCCACCGAGATTGGGATCCCCCTGCTGCGGCAGAATGGGGAGTATTACAACAGGTTCCCATTGGATCCGGCGTTAGTCGAGTGGGCTCGGAGGGCCGTGGTTGGGCGGGGCAGGCCGTGTATCGCAGGGCCATTCGTCACCGCACAGGAGTGCAGCGGCACCGGGGCTCTGGGGGGGGAGCGTGCGGTCCGTTTCGGCGCCGTGTGCGAAAACATGGAGGGGGCGGCAGCGGCACACATCTGCCGGCTCTACGGGGTCAGCTTCGTCGAGATGCGCTGCATGAGCAACCAGGTCGAGAATCGTTGCCGGGACGAATGGGACCTGGCCGGGGCGGCTGCGGGCGCGCAGGCTGCCGGTCTCGACATTGTAGCCAACCTGGAGGCGATGCCGGAGCCGAATGCTAGCGAGGAAGCGAGCGGCCGATGACCGGTGATCTTTCTCTGGGTTATTCTCCCTGTCCGAACGACACGTTCATTTTCTACGCCTTGGTCCACGGTAGGTTGTCTGGAGCGCCGCGATTCGTCGAAGTCCTCGAGGACATCGCGACCCTCAACAGCATGGCATTCGAAGCGCAGCTGGACGTCACCAAGATCTCCTTTCACGCGTTCGCCCACCTGCGCGACCGCTACTGCCTGCTGCACGCCGGCGGTGCACTGGGACGCGGTTGCGGGCCGCTGATCGTAGCCCGGGAGTTGCTCGACCCCGGGGGACTGGAGGGCAAGCGGATCGCGGTTCCCGGGCGTCTTACCACGGCGACGCTCCTGCTGCGGCTGTTCGCGCCGGCTGTGTCCGACCTGGTGGTCATGCCCTTCGACCAGATCATGGACCAGGTACAGAAGGGGCAGGTGGACGCTGGGATCATCATCCACGAGAGTCGCTTCACCTACCCGGAGTACGGGTTGCAGAAGGTGATGGACCTGGGCGCCTGGTGGGAGGAGACGACGGGACATCCTATCCCCCTCGGCGGCATTCTGGCACGCCGAGACCTGGGCGCCGAGCGGATAGGCCAGATCGATGCGGCGCTGCGTGCGAGTGTGGAATTCGCCCATGAGCATCCCGATGAGGTGCGGGGCTACGTTGCCGACCACGCCCAGGAAATGGAGGCGTCGGTCATGGAGGCCCACATCGAGCTGTACGTTAATGACTACACCCTGGACTACGGCCACGATGGTGAGGTGGCCATCGTCGACCTGCTGGAGCGGGCGCGGGCGGCCGGAGTGGCAACCGGATCGCAGGCGCCGATCTTCATCGAAATCTGACCTCACAACGGGATCGAACCACGGAGTGTTGTAATGAGATTACTTCAATTCATAGATCCGGATGACGGCGGTCGTCTCCACGTGGGGGCGGTCGACGGCGATCGGGTGGCTGACCTGACGGTGGCCACCGGGGTCGGGTCGGTGTACGAGATCTACTACGAGCGCGGGGGCGACGAGGTGGGATTGGACGAGGCCATAGCCCGCCTCGACCGGGGCGGCCGAACTTTGGTCCTCGACGACCTGCTGGCAGCGTCCCCGGGCGACGGTCCCCACCTGACCAAGCCGGTCAGCGGCCCGCCGGGCAACCCGCACGCTTTGCGGGTGTGGCTTGCCGGAGTCACTCACGAAGACAGTGCCAAGCTGCGTGAGATCGAGGCCAAGCAGGCGACGGGAGACCAGGTCAACGTCTACGAGCAGAAATACCGCGAATGTGCCGAGGGTGGCCGCCCCGAGCTATTCTCGAAAGGCGATCCGGAGGCGGTGGTGGGGCACAACTACCCGGTAACGCGCCCGGCGGACACGGTACGGCTGGTGCCCGAGACGGAGTTGGTGACGGTCTACGGCCTCAACCGCCGTGGTCAGGTGGAGCGCCTCGGCTACACCGGAGGCAACGATGTCACCGACAACGGGATCGAGGCGGCCAATCCTCTGAACCTGCCGCAGGCCAAGAACTGGGCAGGGGGCTGCGCCAGCCTGGGCCCGTTGCTGGTGCCTGCGTCCGAATACGCAGACGGGGAGGTCACCGTCTCCTGCGAGATCGTCCGCAACGGCAGCCGGGTGGGCTTAAAGGAGGGGGACACCGGGCAGCGCTATCTCAACATGCCGGACGGCCTGTTCCACATGGAGCGCGCCCTTTTCAGCCGGTTGCCGCTGCAATCGGGCGAGCTGCAGGTCCTATACTGGGGCACGCCCATAGTGTTTGCCGAGGCAGACCTGGCTGACGGGCTCCAGGTCGGCGATCTCATGCGCCTGACTTTCTCGGGGGGTATCGGCAGGTTGGAGAATCCGGTGGTGGAGCTGCCGACGGTGGCTCAGCTGACCGGGCTCGGACGAGCTTGACGACTACCCAGGGGGCAGGTTCAGGGCCTTGAGGTAGGCGACGGATTCCTCGAACTGGGCCATTTCGTAGGCGATCTGCTCCGCAGGGCCCTCTCGGCGCTCGTGCGGGGTGCGCCAATCCTCGCCGTCCGATCGGGCCGCATTCTGCAGCATCGCGATTGCCGCGGTCGTCTCGCCCGGTGGCCGTGGCGGGAAGGTGGACCAGTAGGCTTCCTCGAGAAGGCGGATGTGGCGCGTTGTCGTGGCTCCCAGCTCGATGCAGGCCGCGACGCCAGGTGCCTCCCCGGCGATCCGCTGCAGTAGCTTTGGCCACTGCACGGCGCCGGAGCCGATGGCACAGCGCGTGAGTCGGTAACCTGCCTTGGTAGGGTGGGCCACATAATCTTTAATGTGGACGTGCACGAGGTAGGGGAGCACCCGATCCAGGAAAGCCTGCGGTGTCTCGCCGACGGCGAAGGCATTGCCCACGTCGAACGTGGAACCGAGCAGGTCGCTGCCGACCTGCTCGCACAGCCAGCACAACTCCCACGAACAGATGTCCTGATGGTTCTCGATGCCAACGGCTATCTCCGCCGCTTCAGCGATCCCCATCAGGCGCTTGAGTGGCTCGACCGTAGCATGCAGGTAAGCGGTCCAGTCTGCCAGTCCATAAGCGGTGCGGTCGCCCTCGAGCACGCCGCTGATGGTTGTGCGCACGACTCTGGCGCCGATCCTGGCGGCAACCTCCAGCGTCTCGCGGAGCTGCGTCTCATCCTCCGCCGGGTTGCCCCCGGTGTCGAGAACGATCTCGATGCCGTCGTCGGCCAGGGTGCGGAGAAACAGATCCAGGGCGGCTGGCTCGGCGTTGCGGAACGGTGTCGCGGCACATTCGATCAGCCTCAGCTGGTGCTGGCGGGCGAGGGCAGCGAGTCCTTCGGGATGGTGCGGATCGAGGGCGGCACCCGTCGCCGCGTGAGCACCAGAAAAGCTCCAGGCGCAGACTCCGATCTTCACGTCGGCATCTCCCTACAACGTGTCGGCAGCCACGTCCCGTTCGCGACCGTCGGCCAGATCGCGGATGCGGACCATGCCAGCGGCCCATTCGTCGGGTGCGATAAGGACCAGCCGTGCCGCGCCACAGCCATCGGCGTACTTCAATGCCCACTTGAGCTTGCGGTTCTCGAGAATCAGGTCGACGGACCGGCCGCGCCGCCGTAGCAGCCGCGCCGTCTGCATCGCCGCGTCGCGCAGATCGGGCGCGAAGGCGAAGACGACGTCGTCGATGGAGCGCTCCGGCTCTGGCAGCAGCTGCCGATCGCGGAGCAGCTCGACGATCACCGCGTCGCCGAATCCCAGCCCGCAGGCTGGTATGTCCTTGCCGCCGAAGGTTGACAGGAGCTGGTCGTAGCGGCCGCCGCCGCAGATCGCTCGCAGACTCCCGGCGCGGTCGAAGGCCTCGAAAACGGTGCCGGTGTAGTAGGCCAGACCACGCACAAGGCTTGCGTCGAAGGCGAGCCAATCGACGAAGCCGTAGGAGGCGGCCAGGTCGAAGAGCTGCTGCGTCTCGACGATGCCGGGCTGGTCCGCACCCATGGTCGCGGCCGCTTCATCGAGGGACTTCAGGGAGAGGGTGCTCACGATTCGATCGACCTGGTCGGCGGAGACGCCGAGGGCGGTCATCTCATCGCGTACCGTCTCTTCCGGCACCTTCTCGAGCTTGTCCACCAGAACGCAGATCGACTCGAACCGATCCTCGGGAATGCCGCTCTGCTCGAGGGTGCCCTGCAGCAGCTTGCGGTTGGAGATCCTGATGACGACGTCGCCGGGGCTCAGCCCCAGGCGCTCGAGTATCGTCACGATGGCGCTCAGGAGCTCGATCTCGGCCGTCACTTCGGCGACGCCGAAGATGTCCATGTTGAGCTGGTAGTGCTCGCGCCGGCGCCCGCGGGTCATGCGTTCGTAACGCCAGCACTGGGGGATGCTGAACCAGCGGATGGGCAGGGGTAGTGACCGTCCCTTCTGCAGCACCAGGCGGGCGAGGGAGGGTGTCATCTCGCCGCGCATGGCCAGGCGTCGGCCCGACTTGTCCTCGAAAGCGTAGAGCTGCTGGACGATCTCCTCGCCCCCCTTGCGGGTATACAGCTCCTCGTTCTCGATCAGAGGGGTGTCGTACTCCTCGAATGCGTACAGCCTGGCAACCTCGCGGAAATGGTCGAAGAGCCAGGTGCGCAAGCGCATGTCCTCGGGATAGAAGTCTCGGGTGCCGCGCGGCGGTGATAGGTCCATGGGATCTCATACAGGTGCGGGACGGACGAACAGTGAGTGTGGAACGTATAAATGTATTGCGGTGGTTCGATTTCCGGTAGGAAGCGGCCGGTCACAACAGCTCCCCGGCCACCACCGCGGCAAGCCCGAGGACCATACACCCTTTCAACAATATGCTGGCCGGGAACAGCGGCGGTGATCCAGGTTGCCGGCCCAGCCCCAGCCCGGCAAGCGTCACGGCAACTACCAGGTTCATTATCGCCACCAGTGTCAGGTAGACCAGCCCATACGTGCCCATGAGGGCTGGCATGGCTGTTAAGATAAATAAAATCAAAAAGATAGAAGTGCTAGACCAGACCGCCGCCGCGGTGCCCCACCGCAGCGGCAGCGTGTGCGCGCCAGCGGCCCGATCGCCGGCGACGTCCTCCAGGTCCTTGATTATTTCCCGGCCCAGATGGAAGAGGAGGGCAAACCCGGCCGGAATCCACGAGCGACCCCAGGTGCCCGCTGCTAGGGCGCCGAACGGGAAGGCCGTGGCCCCCGCAACGGCGACAGTGAGATTGCCCCACAGCGTGGTGGGCTTCAGGTAGCGGCTGTAGAGGTACAGCAGGACCAGGGTGAAGGCGGCGACGAGCAGGGGTAGCAGACCGACCCAGCCGGAGGCCACCAGGCCGACGACGGCGAGAAGAATCGCTGCGACCAGGGCCATCCGCGAACCGACCTCCCCGGCCGGCAGGGGGCGACCCGGCTGGTTGATCCGATCGATTTCCACATCGCGAACATCGTTGTAGACGTTGCCGGCTGCAGCGATGCAGGACGCTGCCAGTGCGGCCACGGCGATCTCGGCGTTGGGGACCAGCAGACCGGCGGTGACGGCGCCAACGAGGACGGAAAGGGCGGCAATGCCACAATTGAGGGGGCGCGCGAGTCGAAACAGGCCCGCCAGGGTCTTTGACAAGAATGATGCCCGAGTGGTGAAGGCCGCCAGGTTCCAAAGCGGCGCTGGAGCGGAAACCGGCGGTAGTTTTCGGAAACGCCGAAGTTTCTGTAACTATTTAAAAAAATAGCGCTTTGTTGATATTCTTCTTGACACCGCCTGAGCGCTGGCGTAATTTTCTTAACGCTTTATTTGTAAACGAGTAAAGGCATGTTATGGCCCGTTTTTTCCCCAGCCAGCGCAGCGTCCCCTGGAGGTGAGGTTTTGCCTACCATAACGAAAAAGGATCTGGCTCTCCTGGTAAGCCGCAGCACCGGGTGCAAGAAGAACCTGGCGGCCAAGATGGTGGACAGCCTGTTCGTGGCCATGCGCGACAGCCTCATCCATGGGAATCGCATTGAGATTCGCGGTTTCGGTGTCTTCCAGGTCAAGGACACCCGGCCCAAGCCGGCGGCGCGAAACCCCAGGACCGGAGAGATAATCTATGTACCGGCCCGTCGCAAGACCCATTTCAAGCCGGGCCGTCTGCTGAAGGAGGCGCTGCATCAGAAGCGGGACGGCACCATGCCGCTGCTGGAGATCGACGACGACGACGACGAGATGGACATGGATGACGACGAGTAGTAGCAGGCGCCTGCGTGGTACCGCGTGGGCAATGATGTTCAGGGGGTCTGGCGCACCCCCTATTTCTTGTTTCGTCGCAAACGCATGGCAGTTCGACTGTACAGACTAGCTCGCTCTATACTCCTCCTCCTGAGTGCCGCAACATCCGCAAGCGGTCAGGATGCCCTCTTCGGGACCCGCTGGTCAGATCCGCAGCAGCTGCGTGAGGCGGCTGGCGATCCCTCCCTGACCATACGGTATATCGATTCCCGCACCCTCCTCGTTAACGCGCCCGAAAATGCGTCTGAATATCTTGAAAATATTGGTCTTACGGTGTTCTTTCGGGATCGGTCATCCGCGGGGGAGCGCTATTACATCGCCGAGCACCTGCATCCGGCGCTGGCCGCCCGCGTCCCCGTCCTTTACTGGAAGGCTCCGGACTGGGCCTTGGTGCGCCTGTCCGGAGCCGAACTAGAGGCGATCGGGGGCGGACGCGAGCCAGTCTTCCTGTGGCCGCTGCCGCAGCAATACGAGGTGGGCGCCTGGCTGCGCCCGGCCGCCAAGGCGGCGCAGCCGCCGGCTGCCGCCGCGGCGGTGAGCGAGCTGATAGAGCAGGTCGACCGGGATCGTCTGCGCGTTCACGTCGAGCGTCTGGCCCTGCTCGACCCGGAGCAGGGCAGCGTGTCGGGAAATCTGCGAACCCGGTACGCGCGCAGCCCCGACACCCGCGAATCGACCGACTATATCCGCGGCCAGCTTGCCGAGGTCCTGGGCGAGGGGGCCGTCCAGGTGCTGTCGTTCAGGCACTCGCCCAAAGATTCGCTGATGTTCAACGTCGAAGGAGTGCTGCCGGGTACGGATCCGGACGCCGGCTACTACGTGATCTGCGCCCACTACGACGCGATTGCTGTCCGCACCAGCGGTTGGGACTGGGAGAATGACCCGGCGCCTGGGGCTGACGATAACGCCAGCGGTGTCGCCCTCGTGCTGGAAAGCGCCCGCCTGCTGGCGTCGCAGAGCCTGCCCTGGTCGGTTCGTTTCGTGGCGTTCTCGGGCGAGGAGCTGGGCCTGTGGGGGAGCCTCGACTACGCCGCCGACGCGGTCGAGCGCGACGATCGCATCATCGGCGTCCTCAACTTTGACATGATCGGCTTCAACGATCTGAGCCAGCGCCTCGAACTGGTCGCCAACACGCCCTCGCGCTGGCTGGCGGACCTCATGGTCGAGACCAACGCGCGACACGGCATCGGGCTACGTGTCGACGTGCTGGAAGACGGATCGGCGCGGCTGAGCGACCATGCCCCCTTCTGGGCCCGCGGCTTCGACGGCATCCTGGGCATCGAGAATTACCTGCCCACCGATGGCTCCACCTACGGAGTCCTGGATGGCCTATACCGCATCAACTCCCAGTACCACAGCGTCGTCGATCTCCCGGACAGCCTGAACTGGGACCTGGTACGGCAGACCACGCAGCTTGCCGTGGCCACCCTCGCCCAGTACGCGCTCGAGGACGGGCCGGCGAACCTGGTGGTGTCACCTGGCGACATCAGCACCGACCCGGACGACAACCTGCGCGTGCGGGTGGGCAATGCCGGCATCCGCCGGATCGACATGCCGTACCGGGTTCGCGTCTCCCAGTGCCAGGACGACTCGACCGCCTGCGTTGAGGTCTACAACGAGCTCCAGACTGAGCCGCTGGAGCCAGGAGGCGTGCACTACGTGGCGGTGGAATGGGACCGCTGGGGGGAACTGCTGTTCCACCTGGAGGTGGATCCCGGCCAGGAGATTCAAGAGTCGAACGAGAACGACAACCAGGCCTTCCAGAGCGTGCGCCTGGTGCCGCAGACCGAGATAAAGGTCTGGCCCAACCCCTACACGCGAGAGGGCCTGCTGCGCTTCAGCGGCGTTCCACTGAAGGCAAGGGTGGAGATCTTCACGGTCGCGGGAGAGCGCCTGTGGCAGGCGACCGAAGACGACGACGGGCAGCGCCGGCTGGGGGCACGGGCGCGGGACGTGGTGTGGCGCGGGATCAGCGAGAATGGGCTTCAGGTCAGCAACGGCGTCTACCTGTACCGGATCATCGATGCAGCCGGAGCCGAGGTAGACCACGGCAAGATCGCCATCGTCCGCTAGCGCCCGACCTCAACGCCGCAGCAGCTCCTTTATCTTCCGGCGCCAGTCGGCCGGGTAATTCAGCCGTCCGCTCAGGCCGAAATCGGTCACCAGGGCGCGCAGCATGGCGAAACGTCGCTCCCGGTCCTCGACCGTGTCCCGCAGCCGCTTCCGCACCTGGGCCAACAGCTCCAGATACTCGACGAACTCGTCGTCGAACAGAGCCGCCAGATCCTGCCGCAGCCGTCGCGAGAGCGAAGGGCTGGCGTTGCTCGTGCTCACGGCCAGCCGCAGGTGGCCGGCACGCACCAGGGCCACCATCCCGAAGTTGGAGTAGGCCGGGTTGTCGAACGAATTGATCAGCAGGCCGCGCGCGGTAGCCAGTTCGTAGACGCGGGCGGTCAATTCGGGGTCGCTGGCCACGGCGTTGACCACGAGGAAGACGCCGTCGAGATCGCGGGGCTCGAATGGCCGCTCCTCGTGCCGCAGTAGGCCCGCCTCGCACAAGGTCCGCAACTGGTTCGTGATCTCCGGACTGACCAGCCGCACCCGCCCGTTGCCATCCAGCAGTCTGCCGGTCTTCTCCGTTGCTTCGTCGTTGCCGCCGATGACCAGGCAATCGCGACCGTCGACGTCGAGATTGACCTGGAAGCCGGGGTTGAGCACGGCGCTTCAACGACCGCGAGAGGTCTGCCGCACCATGTTTCCCAACTCGGGCAGGATCATCTCGTCCATGGCCAGCCGCACGGCCTCGGTGTTGGCGGGAATGACCAGCAAGAGCCGGCCCTTGTAGATCCCGGCCAGGGCGCGCTCGGTGATTGCGATGGCGCCGTGCCTGGTGAAGGTCAGGTGGCGAAAGATCTCCCCGAACCCGGGGATACTCTTGTCCAGCAACTTCTGGATCGCATCCAGGACGGTCTCCCGCGCCGCCAGGGCAGTTCCCCCGACGACGACGATGGCCTGACAGGAACTGCTCTCGGCGAGGATCGCCAGCTCGCCCTTGATCATCAGCCCGGAGTCCTTGATCGTCGTCTGTCTGATGACCTTGTGGCCGGCCTCCTCCAGCAAGTGGGCGGCGAGCTTGCTGCCCTCGCCGTCTCCCTTACCCGGGGCCGATATCAGGACGCAGCCGACGCTGTCGGTCGCCTCGCTCATGACAGCTTTCGACCTCCGAGCGCCTCGTAACTCTGGCTGTCGCCTGCACCATACTCTACCGGCAGGCCCTGCTGCATCCACCCCTCGGCAACTATCTGACCCATCTCGTTGCGTGCCCCGCCAAAGCCGCCGTCCATGTGCACGATGCCCTCGTAGCCGGCCGCGACCAGGGCTTCGGCGGCGCGGAGAGAGCGGGCGCCGGACTGGCAGCCGATAATCAGCCTGGCGCCGTGGTCGAAGTTCAGCTCGCAGATGCGCAGAAAGTCCATGTTGGGCACCATCTGGTCGTGCTCGCGGTGCATCAGGGGCACGTTCACCGCGCCGGCCGGATGGCCGTTCTCGAACTCGGGGATCGAGCGCACATCCACGTAAGTGTAATCCTCCCCGCCGTCGAGCAGCTCCTGCGCCTGGGAGGGATCTACGTTCTCGTAGCTCATCGGGTAAACCTCCTGTCTGATAAAGGCTCCGGTCTTGTCGAACAGCTGATCGCGGGACTTGGGCCGCGCCCTCAGGTAATCGAACCAGCAGGCGTGGGAGCAGAACGCGTGGCCCTGCCGTTCGAGGAAGGTGCGTTCATAGGGCGCGTCGCAGACCCGGCACTGCATTTCCTTCTTTTCTGGCTCGGTCGCCGCCGCCGCGATCCTGTCCAGCATGCGGTTGGCGTAGTAGGCGCCGCGCCAGCCGATAAGGACGATGGCGCCGAACTCGAGCAGCGTCCCTGCCAGGAACAGGGAGCAGATCAGCGCGATCCAGAAAGAGAGGCAGTGGGGACATGCCAGCAGCCTGCCCAGCCGCGCCGACCGGGCAGTCGCGTTCTCCCGCAGTCCCGCCGTCGCCGAAGACTGCCTCAGGAATCGGGTCAGCACGGCAGAAACCAACACCGTAACAAGGAGATGGAGTGGCAAGGCCAAAACTTGACACCGTTGTTGGTGATGGCGTGCTTGGTGCGGTTTCTGCCGCCAGTAATGTATCGAATTGACTATGGTGGACAAGGCGATGGGAGCGGTGCGGAGCCAGGTGGCATTGCGGCGGCTGTGGTTGGTCTTCGCGCTCTCTCTGACCGCCTGCGGCCAGGTCGACGAGGCTGCGTCTGACGATCCTGAAGGGGCGGCAGTGACCGACTCAACCGACGCTGCTGCCGACGTGGTCCGGGTCGACGACGATCGCGTTCTGGTAGAAACCACCCCTGCCGCCGTCGGACCGATTTCCAGCACCCTTCCCTTCAGCGCCACTCTCGAGACTGAGGCGGCAGTATCCATATACTCCCGCATCACCGGCCTGGTGGATCGCATCGCCGTGGAGGAAGGGGAGCAGGTGGTCGAGGGGGCCCCGCTGCTGTTCATCGAAGACGATGAGCTCCGCATTGCCGCGCAGGAGGCGCAGGTGGGGCGCGATCGCCTGCAGGCGCAGTTCGAGCGCACCAGCAAAATGCACCAGCGGGAGCTGGTCTCGGAGCAGGACTACGAGACGGCCCGGTTCGAGCTGGAGCAGGCCAAGCTCGTGCTGGAGCGGGCCGAGCTGAACTTGCGGCACGTCGTCGTCCGGGCTCCGTTCGCCGGCGTGATCACAGAGCGCGCGGCCCAGCGGGGTGAGCGCATCGACCAGAGCCGCAAGCTGTTCGACCTGGTCAAGCTCGACGAGATGATCGCGCGGGTGCACGTGCCGGCGCAGAATCTGGGTCGCATCGAGAGTGGTCAGCAGGCGGTCGTAGTGGCCGAGCTGCCGGACAGCATGAGTTTCGCGGGCTGGGTGAAGCGCGTGAGTCCCGTCGTGGATCCCGGTTCCGGCACGTTCAAGGTCACAGTGGGCGTGGCCGCTGACAGCTGGCTGCTGCGCCCGGGCCTGTTCGTGGGCGTGGAGATCATCCTCGACAGGCGTGAGCAGGCGATCCTGGTGCCGAAGCGGGCGGTCGTGTACGACGGCGGGCGCCGCTACCTGTTCACAGTGCGGGATTCGGTGGCCACGAGGATGCGGCTGGATGCGGGATACGAGGACCATCACGCCATCGAGGTCCGCTCCGGGCTGGCCGCTGGCGACCAGGTGGTCGTCCTCGGCCACAACGGCCTGAAGGACGGAACCCGCGTGCGCACCGCGATGCTGGAGGCGGCGACTGCGACCGCCGACTCGGCCGGCCGCTGACGATGCCGGCCGGCGCCGATAACTCCGGCAAACCCTTTTCTATCACCACCAGACGTCCCGTGGCCATCCTGATGGTGGTGATGGCGGTCTGTGTCTTCGGCTGGGTCTCCTACCAGCGTCTGAGCATGGACCTGATGCCCAACATCACCTATCCCACCCTAACAGTCCGCACCGAGTACGCCGGTTCGGCCCCGGAGGAAGTCGAGAGCTTCATCTCGAGGCCGCTGGAGCAGGAGCTGGCGGTGGTGCCGAACCTGGTGGGCGTCAGCTCGATCTCCAAGGCAGGGCAGTCGGACGTGATCCTGGAGCTCGAGTGGGACGCTGACATGAACGCGGCTTCCCAGGACATCCGCGAGAAAGTCGATCGGGTACGCCTGCCCGAGGATGCCGTGAAGCCCCTGCTGCTGCGCTACGATCCGTCGCTGGATCCGATCGTCCGGATCGGGCTCTACGGTGACGAGTCGCTGCTCGAGCTGCGCATTCTGGCGGAGCAGGAGATCAAGCGCGCCCTGGAAGCAGTTTCCGGGGTGGCGGCCGTCAAGGTCAAGGGTGGCTTCGAGGAGGAAGTCCACATCGCGCTCAACGAGCGGCAGATTGCTTTGCTGGGACTGGACGTCCAATCCATCAATGATCGGTTGGCGCGCGACAACATCAATCTACCCGGTGGCCTGCTCAGGGAGGGCGAGACCGAGTATCTGCTACGCACCCTCAACGAGTTTCGCACGCTTGCCGATATCGGCAACGTCGTCGTCGCCCGCGGCGGCGCGGGGAGTAGCAGCGCGGAAGTGCGCCTGCGCGACATCGCCACGGTCGAACGGGCCCACAAGGAGCGGGAGGTGATAACCCGCTACAACGGCCGCGAGAGCATTGAGATCGAGATCTACAAGGAGGCCGACGCCAATATCGTCTCCGTGTCCCGGCGGGTTGCCGAGCGGCTATTCGGTACCGCCGAACAGCAGGCGTTCGTGGCGTCGATGGAGGAGGCCGGGAACGACTCGACCGCAGCTGCGGCACTGGATGGGGGGGAGGCGGCGGTGGCTGCCGACACGGTCGCTGCTGGGCAAAGGATTACGACAGAATCGACCGACGACGGCGAGGACGGCGACGCGGAAACCGAGGATGTGATGGCCCGGCTCAACCGCAAGATGATGACCGACTTCGTCAGCTACAGCCTCCCGACGGGAGTCGAGCTGAAGCTGCTGTCGGATCAGTCGGAGTTCATCGTCGAGGCCGTCCGGGAAGTCCAGCTCAATGCCCTCGTCGGCGGCGCGATGGCAATTTTTGTCCTGTTCATCTTTCTCCGGAACGTCACCCGGGCCCTGATCATCGGCATCACGATTCCGGTTTCCATAGTGGCCACGTTCGCGCCGATGCACCTGTTCGACGTTTCGCTGAACATCATGTCGCTCGGGGGGATCGCTCTGGGCATCGGCATGCTGGTCGATAACTCCATCGTCGTGCTCGAGAGCATCTTTCGCCGCCGCGAGCAGGGCGACGATCTGATCGCGGCAACGGTGCGCGGCACCGGTGAGGTTGGCAGCGCCGTGGTGGCCTCGACCTTGACCACGATTGCCGTGTTCTTCCCCATCGTCTTTGTCGAGGGTGTTGCCGGTCAGGTGTTCGGCGACATGGCACTGACGGTGGTCTTCTCGCTGCTGGCCTCGCTCGCCGTTGCCCTGTTCTTCATCCCGATGCTGGCCTCGCGCCAGCCGAGCCAGGTGCCGGGGGCGGGCAACCCGATCCTCGACAATCCCTTCCTGCGGCCGCCGGCATTGCGGGAGCTGGTGGATGCGGCCACGGCTGGCTCGCTGCCCCTGGGTGAGCGGGTCGGTCGGGTGCTGGTGGCGGCCGCCCGGTTGGCCCTGCAGTTGCTCGTTCGGTTAGGCGCCGCCGGCGCGACCCTGGTGACGGCAATCCTCAAGTTCGCGTTCCTGGTGCTCTTCGAGACCAGCTGGCTGCTGCTGAAGCCGCTGGAGGTTTTCTGGATCCGGCCCGAACGGACATGGCAGACCACTGTCAGCGGCTGGGCCGCGGACAGCGATGTCGGCGGATTGCGGTTCTACCGCGACATCTGGCCCGGCATCACCGGATTCCAGAGCGTTGCCGACCTCCTGGAGGATTTGCGCCTGCACCTGTCCTGGGTGGCGCGTGCGCGGAGCCTTCGCCTACTGCTTGTCTGCCCTCTCGTGCCGCCGACCTTGATCTTCCTGCTCGCCCGCTTCTACCTGCAGTCTCTTCTGCGGCTGGTGGGGATCGTGGCCCAGCTGCTGTTAATGACCGGTGCCCTGCTGGCGATTGGTCTGGTCTGCCTGGCCGGCCTGATCGCCTCGCCCCTGATCCTGCCTCCGCTGTATCTGTTCGGCCGCGGGATGGAGGTTGCCAGTCGGCTCTATCCGGCCCTGCTGCAGCGGGCGCTCGATCGCCGCCTGCTGGTGACTGCGCTGGCGGCTGGCATCTTCATCGGCACCTACCAGTACCTGGTGCCGCAGCTGGGCCGGGAGTTCATTCCGCAGGTCCACCAGGGCGAGTTCGACCTCAACGTCTCGCTGCCGGTGGGGACGCCGCTGGATGCTACGGCGGCCGTGCTGAAACGGATTGAACAACTCCTCATCAACAGGAGGGATGTGGCGGGGCTGGCCGCCGTCGCCGGCTCGGAGCGGACGGCCACCAGCGCCGCCGAGGAGGGAGAGCACACCGGCCGCATCACCGTCGAGCTGGCGTCGGGCGTCGACGCGGCCGGCGAGCGGCAGATGATCGGCGAGATCCGGCAGGGCGTCGGTGAGCTGCCGGATGTGGCGATGGAGATCTCGCGACCTGTCCTGTTCAGCTTCAAGACGCCGGTGGAAGTGGAGATCCGCGGACATGATCTGGACCAGTTGCGGCGCCACGGGCGCACCGCCGAACTGGCAATGGCCGAACTGCCCGAACTGGCCGATGTCACCTCTTCGCTGCAGACCGGAAACCCGGAGCTGCAGATCGTCTACAACCGCCGGCTGCTGGCCGAATACGGACTGAGTCTGCGGCAAGTAGCCACCCTGGTCCGCAACAAGGTTCAGGGCCGAGTCGCCACCGAATTCCGCGCCGGCGAACGGAACATCGACATCGTGGTGCGCCTGCGGCAGGACGATCGTTTCGGGATCGTCGAGCTCAAGCGGCTGGTTGTGAACCCGGGCGGCGAGATCCCGCTCTACCTGGAATCGGTCGCCGACTTCGCGGTCCGCGAGGGCCCTAGCGAGATCCGCCGCATCGACCAGCAGCGAGCGGTGGCGATTACGGCGAACGTTACCGGTGTCGACCTGGGAACCGCCATCGCGCAGGTAGAGTCGGTTCTGGGCGGGCTGGATTTCTCCACCGACTTCAGCTACATGATCAGCGGTCAGAACCAGGAGATGGAGAAGTCGATCAACAGTCTCCTGTTCGCGCTGGCGCTGGCGATCTTCTTGGTCTACATCGTCATGGCGAGTCAGTTCGAGTCGGTGATCCACCCGTTCGTGATCATGTTCAGCGTGCCGCTGGCGCTGGCGGGCGCGGTAGCCGCGCTGGCAGCCGCCGGCATCGCCCTGAGCATCGTCGTCTTCATCGGCTTCATCATGCTGGCCGGCATCGTGGTCAACAACGCGATTGTTCTCGTCGACTACATCAACCGCCTGCGCCGCGACGGGCTGCCGCGGCAGGAGGCCATCGTCCGCGCGGCCAGCGCCCGCCTCCGCCCAATCCTGATGACCACGACGACCACGGTGCTGGCGCTCCTGCCGATGGCTCTGGGTCTTGGCGAGGGAGCGGAGATAAGAATGCCGATGGCGCTGACGGTCATCGCCGGACTGGCCACCTCAACGATCCTGACGCTGATCGTGATCCCCACCGTCTACGCGCTGGTGGACAGGCGCCCGTGATGGCAGCCCGCGGCTCCCTCCTCCCCCGCCTGTCGGTGACCCGGCCAGTTTCCGTGATCATGATTCTGGTGGGCCTGCTCGTGGTCGGCTTTACCGCCTACCTGCGCACGCCAGTCAACCTGTTTCCCGAGGGGATGGAGCTGGACCGCCTCGGAATATGGGTTGGGTACCCCAACGCCAGCCCGGTCGAGATGGAGCTCAAGGTCACCCGCCGAATCGAGGAGGCAGTGGCCACTGTCAGCCGGGTAAACCAGATCCGAACATCCAGCAGCCGCAATGGCTCCGGGACCTACGTCGAGTTCACCTCCGGAACCGACATGCGCCAGGCCTACGCCGAGCTCCGGGATCGCATGGAGCGGGTCATGCCGGAGCTGCCGGAGGAAGTGGAGGAGATCCAGATCCGGCGGTGGGATCAGCAGAACATTCCGATCATGTGGATGGTGGCGGTTGTGCCCGAGTCGGTGGACGATCCGGTCGCGCTGCTGGAGAACTCCCTGCGCCCGCACCTGCAGCGGGTAAAGGGCGTCGGCAACGTGGAGGTGTGGGGGGGGCGGGATCTGCAGGTCCTGATCGAGCTCGATCGGGAGAAGCTGAAGAGCCACAAGGTGAATACCTACGAGCTGGTCGGGAAGCTGCGGGACCAGAACCTGGCCTTGCCCGGCGGTTACGTGCAGGAGGGGGCGAGGAAGATCTACGTCCGCTCCATGGGACGCCTGCGCACCGCCGCGGAGCTCAGGGAGATCCGCATCGGTGGTGGCCTGAGCCTTGGCGATGTCGCCCGCGTCGGGATGGTGCGGCCGGCGCAGGACTGGATCAGCCGCATCGATCGCAGGGAGTCGATGGGGATCGAGATCCAACGCACCTCCGACGGCAACATCGCCGAGGTGTCGGCGGCGGTGCGGCAGGCTATGGAACAGGTGCAGACAGAGCGTCGCTTCCGCGATGTGGAGTTCGAGATCCTCTGGGACCAGGGGGAGCACGTCGCCGAGTCGGTAGACAACCTGACCAACTCCGGCCTGTGGGGGGGGCTGTTCGCCGCCATCGTCCTCTTCCTGTTCCTGCGCGCTGTGCGGATGACACTGATCATCACACTGGCGATTCCGCTGTCGATCCTGGTGACGCTGATCGTGCTCTATTTCATCGGCTGGTCTCTCAATGTGGGCACCATGATGGGGCTGATGCTCAGCCTGGGGCTGGTCGTCGACAACGCCATCGTGATCGTCGAGAACGTCTTTCGGAAACGCCAGCAGGGGGTGGACGCCCTCGAGGCCTCTGTCGATGGCGCCGGCGAGGTCGGTCTCGCCGTGACGATGGCGACACTGACCACGGTGGTGGTCTTCCTGCCGCTGATCCTGATGAGCGACAACCAGTTCTTCTCGTTCTGGATGCTGCGCCTCGGCGTTCCCGTCATCGTCGGGCTGCTCGCGTCGCTGTTCATCGCCTTGGCGATCGTTCCGCTGGCGACGCTGCGCCTGGCGGATGGACGAGCGCGCCCGCCGGCGCCGGTGATCGAGAGACTGCGATCCTGGTACCTGTCGACTCTGAGATGGGTACTGCGCCGGCGCTTCGATGCCTTGATTCTCGTCGGACTGGCTGTGGCCTCCATGTCGATTCCCATACAGGGAATGATGCGCACCGACCAGGAGGCAGGGCGCTTCCGCAGCCTCAACCTGGTGTTCGAGATGCCGACCGGGCAGTCGCTGCGCGACGCGGACGCCTTCATGCGCGCGGTCGAGGACACCCTGCTGAACTACCGCGACGACTACAACGCTCGCGCCGTCCGGGTGCGGTTCTCCCGCAGCGAGGGGCGTGTCGAAATGATCTTCGAAGAGGAAAAGGACCTGGAGTGGTACCAGGTCGCGGCCGAGAATCTGCTCCTGAAGCTGGGTCTGGCCGAACGGTCGTCGATGGCCTACGGCGAGATTGTCGACGACGTCCGCGGTCGGATTCATCTTAGGCCCGGCGTGTCGATGCGGGTGAACTGGGAGGATGAGGAGGGCGGCCGCCGGGTGACGATTGGACTCTATGGCGAGGACACCCAGATCCTCGCGAATCTCGCTCGGGAGGTGGAGAGGCGTCTCGAGAGCGTCCCGGAGCTGGAATCGGTGACCACCGACATGGACCGCGGCAGCACGGAGCTGCAGGTTCACCTCGATCGCGAGCGGGTGCAGCAGCTCGAGGTGGATCCGCAGATGATCGCGAACACGATCGCCTACGGCCTGCGCGGCCTCAACCTGAGCCGGCTGCAGGATGAATCGGGTGAGGAGTTGGACATATGGCTCGAGCTGGATGAGCTCGACCAGACCAGTATCCAGAGCCTGCAGGCAATGACCTTCCCCACCGGGGCGGGACAGGAGGTGCCTCTCCAGTCGCTGGCCACCGTGAACGTGGAGCGCACGCTCGGCCAGATCAGCCGGATTGATCGCAAGACGCGACTCAACGTGGTTGCCAACGTGGCCGGCGGAGCCCGCGTCGAAGAGGAGGATGCCGACGGGGAGGAGGAAGGCGAGGCGGACGGCGCGGTCGAGGGGGAGCGAGCCGATGAGAGCGACATGGCTGCCCTCTACAATCGCATCGACCAGGCGATGGCGGGCTTCGAGATGCCGCGCGGCTACAGCTGGGACAAGGGAGATCGGTTCAGCCGGATGGGTGATGCGGACCGGTCGCAGCAGTTCGCGCTGCTGCTGGCCGTGATCTTCGTCTTTCTCCTGATGGGGGTGTTGTTCGAGTCGTTCGTGTTGCCGCTGTCGGTGATCGTGTCGATACCGTTCGCCTTTCTCGGCGTCTTCTGGCTGCTCTATCTCACCGGGACCGCCTACGATATCATGTCGATGATCGGCACGGTGATCCTGGTCGGCATCGTGGTCAACAACGCCATCGTCCTGATCGACCTGACCAATCGCCTGCGCGGCGAGGGAATGGCGCGCTTCGAGGCCCTAGTCGAAGCCGGCCGATACCGCTTCCGGCCGATCCTGATGACCTCCTTCACCACCATGTGCGGGCTGATCCCGATGGCGGTGGGGAACTCCAAGATGGTCGGGGTGCCCTACGCGCCGCTCGGTCGCACGATGATGGGCGGACTGCTGGCCTCGATGGTGCTCACCCTGGTCGTGGTGCCGCTGTGTTACACCTTTTTCGACGACGCGCGGACGCTCGTGCGCCGGATCGTGGCCTCAGCCTTCGACGGCGGCACTGGTCAACGCAGCTCGAACAGCCGGGCCCGGTAAGCGATGGTGTCGCAGCCGGCCGCGGCCCGCGGTAGCTCGAACCCGACTCCGACAGGTCGATAGCGGGAGGCTACCGAGGTAGGCAGGGCGCTGCTAGCGCGGGCGACGAACAGGACCTGCGGCGGGGGCGCCGGATCGGCGGCATACAGGTCGGACAGATCGCGGAACCGGGGATCGTCGACGGTCCGGTAGTCACGGAGTCGGCCCCCGGTCTCCGCGTAGTAGGCCAATCCGAACACCACTCCGTACTGATCGCTCGCCAACGCCGCTGTTTCGATGCTCTGCTCCGCCAGACGGCTGTTCAACGCGGCGGCCAGCCCGGACCAGCCCCGGTAGTCGCACAGTCGCTCGGTCCAGGAAAACGCCGCCTCGCGCCGCCGGTCGGGCGCGGCTACCAGCAAGGTATAGCTTTGGTCGATCCCCGAGGACTGCAGGGGGGGCGCCAACTCCTGCACCAGGGTGGGGAAGCGCAGCGCGACGCCGAAGGCCAGTGCCTGAGCCAGGTTCGTGCCGACTATCCCCCAAAGGAACAGGCGCCGCCGTGCAGTCGTTGCCGCAAAGACCGCAGGCAGGAGGGCCAGAAAGGTTGGCAGGATCCAGTTGCCCTTGATCTGACCGCGGAGAAGGGCAAAGCCGGCGAAGGCGAGGATCAGGCAGAGGCCGGGGAGCAGGGAGAGCAGCAATCGGTTGTGGTCGGGCGAGCGCGAGTCCCGCAGGTCGGCGAGTCTGAGGATGAAGACTCGGTAGCCCTCGTAGAGGAACAGGGGCGAGGCGAACAGGGCGGGGCTGAGGACGAACAGTGTCAACCGGACGAGCGGGTTGTCGTCGGTCGCGATGCGCGATAGGGTGCTGAGGGTGGTGGGCAGGAAGAGCCCGGAGGCGAGTTGCGCCTGCAGCAGCGGTGCGGCGACGACGGCCGCCGCTGCCGCAACCCAGGCCACCTCGCGGACGTCGCGTCGGGCGATCGCGATCCAGGCCACCAGGCCGGTCACCAGGAATGCCGCCGAGTACTTGCAGAGCAGGGTCAGTCCGGCACATGCACCGACGAGGATCAGATCCCGCCACCGCGCGCTGCGCTCGCCACCCCAGCAGCGCTGCGCGGTGACCAGGGTCAGCAACCAGCAGGTCACCAGGGGCCCGTCGGGATGCAGAAAAGAGGTGGTGTGCCAGAACCAGTGGCAGCTGCCCAGGGCGGCCGCGGCCATCAGCGCGGCCCGCTGCGAGAGATTGTGCTGCCGGCACAACCGGTACACCAGTAGCAGCGACAGCGTTCCCGTCAGGATCGGCCCCATCCGCAGCACCCACTCGCTGCCGGGCGCGAGCCAGTGGAAGAATCCAAATAGGGCAAACGGAAGTAGGGCGTAGGTGGCGTCGAGGTGCTGCGACCAGTAGACGTACGCCGCCTCGTCCTTACCCAACTCCACGCCGCCGGACAGCAGTAGCTTACTGCCGGCGCAGAGGGCCAGTAGCAGGACGGCCAGGGGGCGCAGATGTTTGACGGTCTCTCTGCCGCCGGCTATATTCATCTCGCTATTAACGGGAATCAGATGCGGACGCCGCACCGCCGAGATCCCCACCGCCGTCGGCGTGGAGACCAGGAATGGGCGAGCACGAAAAAGAAGACGATCTGCTCAAGAATCTGCAGGAGAAGAACCTCGAGTTGCGCCTTTTCAAGGCCCGGAAGATTTTCCTCTGGACCGACGTCAACGACGACTCCGCCAAGGCGGTTGTGACCAAGCTGCTCTCCCTGGATGCCGAGGATTCGAACGAAGAAATTGTGATGTACATCAACAGCCCGGGCGGCGCCATTCACGAAGGTATGGCGATCTACGACGCCATCCAGGCCATCGCGTCGCCGGTCTCCACCGTCTGTATGGGCATGGCGGCGAGCATGGGTGCCATGCTGTTGGCCGCCGGCGCTCCGGGGCGACGGTTCGCCTGGCCGCACGCCCGCATCATGATCCATCAGCCGCTGATCATGGGCACCATCACCGGTACGGCCACCG
>CAYWBJ010000109.1:0-8091 GCA_964456165.1 uncultured Gemmatimonadaceae bacterium
CCTCCACCCCCTTGAACTCGACTTCCGTCCTGGATCGGGGGGGGGCGGGAACCCGCCGCGGACCAGGGGAGGGGGGGGGGGGGGGAGGGGGGGGGGGGCCGCAACCACCGGGCGAAAGCGGAAAAGAGGAACGGACACCCCCCCGCCGCCGCCTCCCGCCCGCCCCCCCCCCCCCCCCCCCCCCTATCCAGGACGGAAGGCGAGGGCAGGGGGATGGAGGCAGGCTCTTGACGTAGGCGATGATGTGCCGGATCTCCTCCTTGGTGAGGATGTCGGCACCGAAGAAGGGCATGAACATCCCGGAGGTGAACGTGTAGGCGTCTGGATCGCGACCGGACAGAACGGCGCCAAGACCGTCGCCTTCGCGGATCTTCCGGGCGTAGAACTCGGGCTCCCGATCTCGTGGAATAGCCGGGGCGATGCCCTGGTTGCCGTTGGGGTGGCAGGAGGAGCAGGCGCGGTAGAACAGGGCTCGGCCGAGAAACTTGTCGCCGCCGGAGCAGCCCTCGTAGAGGCCGGTTTTGTCGGCCGCTGGGGCGACCTGCTGCGGCGAGGAGATCGGACGGCGGGTAATCGACTCTAGGTAACGCTGCAGGTCGAGCATTTGCTGGGCGGTCAGCTTGTCGGGATTGCGCATGTAGTGGACGACGCAGACGACGGCCGCGGCGGCGATGTCGGGGAAGCGATCCTCCTCTTCCGGATCCTTGCCCCACCAGGTTTCGCGTCGCGCGCTGTTATAGAGTGACTTGGCGGGGCGGATGATGCCGTCCCCCTTCTTGTCCTCGTCAAAATCGGCGTGGCAGTGGGCACAGGAAAGACCGTTCTTGCCGATCTCGGGTGAGTGGAACAGGCGTTTCCCGCTGTTCGTCTTGCCGCTAATCGGTGTCTGCGCCACGACTGCGATGGCGCTGAAGCAAAGCATTTGGATGGCGAACAAGAGGGCCGGAATTCGCATCGACAGGCTCCTTTTGAGGACTGTCCCTTAGTAACCCCTTCTCTCTGTCCTGTCAAGAAATTCGGACCATGGCTGGCAAGAGCATCAACGGCGTGATTCGCATTCGCGGCGCCGGCGAGCACAACCTCCAAGATGTCGATCTCGACTTGCCGCAGGGTGGTCTGATCGCAATGTGCGGGGTCTCCGGATCCGGCAAGAGCAGTCTGGCGTTCGATACGCTTTTCGCGGAGGCCAGGCGGCGCTACCTCATGTCCCTGGGGCGCAGTGACCGTCAGCTGCTGCAGTACGTGAAGGCGCCGCGGGTACAGAGCCTGGAGGGGCTGTCGCCGGCGGTAGCCATAGGACAATTGCGTGGTCCCCAGAACCCGCGGTCCACCGTGGCGACACTGGCCGGCGTCTACGATTATCTGCGCCTGCTGTTCACCAAGCTCGGACGACCGTTTTGCGTGGACTGTGGTGGGGCGGTGGTGTTCCAGCGCTTCGAGGAGGTCCTTGAGCAGGCCGCAGGGCTGCGGGACGGCACGCGGCTTACGGTGATGGCGCCGCGAAGTCTGGACGCAGTCGATGGGGAGAGCGGAGCGCCGGGCGGGTCGACTGCCGCCTTCCTCGCCTGGGGCGACCGGGTGGGCTACCGACGCATACGGGTGGATGGAGAAATGGTACTGATCGACGAATTTGACGCCGAGCTGTCCCGGGCAAGGCGGCTCGAAGTGGTCGTCGATCGCATCGTGGTGAAGCCGGAGACCCGGCGCCGGCTGAAGGGTTCACTGCAGGCGGCCCTCGAGGTCGGACAGGGCCGCTTGGTCCTCGATGTCGGGACCGAAGAGATGGCATTTTCGGTAAGCCCGATCTGCTCCGCCTGTGGCGCCTCGAGTCGCTCGGTGACTCCTGAGCTGTTCTCGTTCAACTCCTCCCAGGGCGCCTGTCCAACCTGCCGCGGTCTGGGCACCCTTGAGGTCGTGGACTGTGATCGCCTGTTCGACCAGGGCCGGGCTGGCCTGGAGGATGCCTTGGGGCTGCTATGGCGGGAGCTTGGTCAGCGCGAGCTGCGCGAGCGTCTGAGCCGGTTCTGCCGGGCACGCAAGATCGATTTCGACGCGGCAGTCGGTACCTGGCCGCCGCCAGCCGCCGAACAGCTCTGGAACGGTAAGGGTGGCACGGGACGTGGTGCGTTCATCGGTCTGCACCGCTGGCTCGAGGAGCTTCGCCGGGACGGAGGCCGGGCGGAGCAGGCCTGGCTCGACGGGGTAATGGGTGACGAGGATTGTCGGGCCTGCGGTGGTTCCCGGCTGGTGGCCGCGGCGAGAGCGGTGCAGGTCGCCGGGACCGGGATCGACGAGGTCTCACGCATGACCGTGGGCGGCGCGGGAGCCTGGCTCGCCCGGCTAAAGTTCGACGTCGGCGTCGCCAACGTCGGTGTGAGCATCGTCCCTCGTCTGGCGCTGGCGCTGGAGACCATGGATCGGCTGGGACTCGGCTATCTTCACCTGGGGCGGCGCTCCGATACCCTCTCCTCCGGCGAGTACCAGCGGGTGCGTCTGGCGACGGCGCTCGGATCCGGGATGACCCAGGTGCTCTACGTGCTCGACGAACCAAGTGCCGGCCTGCATGCCCGTGATGTCGCGCGACTGCAGGAGGCCGTCGCCCGCCTACGGGATCGGGGCAACACCGTGGTGCTGGTGGATCACGATCGCGCTGTCATCGAGACGGCCGACCAGGTCGTCGAGCTCGGACCCGGCGCCGGCCCTCGCGGCGGTCGGGTGGTGGCCACGGGTAGGCCCGATCAAGTGGCCCGGGAAGACTCGCCCACCGGCCGCTTTCTCTCTGGCCGCCTAGAGTTGCCGCGCCGGTGCGACCGTCCGCTGGCCCCCGACGGCTGGCTCACGATTCTCGATGCCCACGGGCACAACCTGCGCCACGTCACAGTCGCTCTGCCACTGGGCAACCTCGTGGCTGTCACTGGAGTTTCCGGCTCGGGAAAGACCTCGTTGATCAGCGACACGCTCTATCCCCAGATGGCCCGGCAGCTGCAGGGGGGCGGTAGGGTGCCGTTGCCTTCTTCCGGGTGCGAAGGGGCCGATCTTCTCGAGCGCGTGGTGGCGGTCGACCAGCGACCGATCGGACGCAACCCCCGCTCCAACGCCGCTACCTACACCGGTCTGCTGGGCGCTGTGCGGCGGCTCTTCGCCGAGGTGCCCGAGGCCAAGTTGCGCGCCTACACCCCGGCGCATTTCAGCTTCAACTCCACCGAGGGCGCCTGTCAGAGCTGTGCGGGACGCGGCGGTCGTATAGTCAGGCAGGAATTGTTCGAGGACCTCGAGGTGGTCTGCGAAGCCTGCGAGGGTCACCGCTACCGGGGCGAGGTGCTGGACGTGTTGTACCGCGACCATAACATCGCCGATGTGCTGGCCCTGACGGTGGTCGAGGCGCTGGAGTTGTTCGCCGCCATCCCGGAGCTGGCGCGCCGACTGGGGACGCTCGACCAGGTCGGGCTAGGCTACCTTTCCCTGGGACAGCCTGCTACCAGCTTCTCCGGAGGCGAGGCGCAGCGGGTTAAACTGGCTGCCGAACTCGGCCGCTCGTTGCAGGATCACACGCTGTTCATCCTGGACGAACCAACAACCGGCCTGCACCAGGAGGACGTGCTCCACCTGGTCGCGTTGCTACAGGAGTTGGTCGATCGCCACAATACGGTGCTGGTGATAGAACACCAGATCGAGCTGATCGCGGCCTGCGACTACGTTGTCGATATGGGCCCGGAGGGAGGGGCCGACGGCGGCCAGATCGTCGCCGTGGGTACACCTGTCGAGCTTGCCGGCGCCGAAGATTCGGTGACCGGTCTCTACCTGCGCTCCCTGGTGGATGGGGCGCCGCCGCGAAGTGAGCAGTCAAGCAGAGGAGAGGGGCATGCAGGATCTGAGTGAAGCCAGGACCCACATGGCGGCGAACCGCATTGACGCCTGGCTTGTCTACGACTTTCGCGGCTCCAATCCGGTGATGTGGCAGCTGCTGGGGGAGACGCGCACCACCACGCGGCGCAGCTTCCTGCTCATCCGGCCCACCGGCCCTCCGGTGCTGATCTGCCATGCCATCGAGACCCATCTCTTCGCCGTCGAAGGGATCGAGCAGTTCGACTACGTGGGACGTGAGCAGATGCGCGCGGAGCTGCAGCGGCTGCTGGACGGGGCCGCTCGGATCGCCGTGGAGTATTCGCCCGGAGGCGCGCTGCCCATCCTCAGCTGGGTGGACGCAGGAACTCTGGAGCTGATCCGTGCCTGCAGCCGCGGTCCGGATGGGGAAGCGGAGCTGGTGTCCTCCGCCGACCTGGTCCAGGTGACCCTGGCCCGCTGGACGGCGGCGGGCTTGGCCTCCCACCGCGATGCCTGCCGGCAGGTGGACGAGGTCAAGAACGCCGCTTTCGCCCTGGTGGCCGAGCGGATTGCGCACGGCACGGTATCGGAATACGACGTGCAGCAGTTCATCGTCGGCGAGTTCGCCCAGCGCGGTCTCGAGACCGACCATGCGCCCATCGTGGCAGTCAACGCAAATAGTGGCAACCCGCACTACGAGCCGCGAGCCGGCGAGGCGGTACCTGTGGGTCGTGACGACTGGCTGCTGATCGACCTGTGGGCCCGCCATCCCGGTGAGCGCAACATCTTCGCCGACATCACCTGGGTAGCCACCAGCGCACCGGAGCCCAGTCGGCTGCAGGTTCAGGTCTTCGACGCGGTGCGCATTGCCCGGGACGAGGTCGTCCGACGCCTGCAGGAGGCGTGGAGAGCGGGCGAGGAGCTGGAGGGCTGGCAGCTGGACCGGGTTGCAGCGGACCGCCTCGCCGCAGCCGGCCTGGGAGACCACGTGCTGCATCGCACCGGTCACAGTCTCGGGCCGGGTCCTCGGGTCCACGCCCTGGGCGTCAACCTGGACGATCTCGAGACCCGCGACACCCGGCGCATCCTGCCCGGGCTGGGCTTTTCCGTCGAGCCGGGCCTCTATCTGCCCGACTTCGGAGTACGCCTGGAGATCGACGTATACGTCGATCCGGAGGCGGGGCCGGTTGTGACCACATCGGTGCAGGAAGAGGTTGTAAGCCTCTTCTGATCTGTCCCCTGTCCGGCTGTTGTCACTGTCAATCGTCGGCCGTAGATTCGCCCAAGTATCCAGTTCCCGGAGATGAGATGGCCGCAAGCTGCTACGTCACAACGCCGATCTACTACGTCAATGACGTGCCTCACATCGGCCACGCCTACACCACGATCACGGTGGATTTCGTCGCCCGGTTCAGACGGTTGTGTGGACAGGCGACCCTCTCGGTTACCGGCACCGACGAACACGGGGAGAAGGTCTACAAGGCGGCGGCGGACGCCGGAGAGGGGCCGCAGGAATTCTGCGACCGGATCAGCCAGCGCTTCCGGGACGCCTGGACCGCCCTGGGAATCGGCAACGACGACTTCATCCGAACCACCGACGCGCGCCACAAACGGGTGGTCGCCCACATCCTCGAGGCGGTCCAAGCCGCCGGCGACGTCTACTACGACGAGTACGACGGGCTCTACTGCGTCGGCTGCGAGCGCTTCATGACCGATCGCGACCTGGTGGATGGTCGTTGCCGCGACCACCACACGGTCCCGGAGCAGCGGCGCGAGGGCAACTACTTCTTCCGCATGGAGAAATACCGGCCCTGGCTCAACGACCATATTCGGGCAAATCCCTCTTTCATCCGGCCCGACGGCTACCGCAATGAAGTCCTGTCGATGCTGGGCGACAGCATCGGCGACCTGTCGATCTCCAGGCCTCGTGAACGGGTTCCGTGGGGGATTCCGCTGCCGTGGGACGGGGACCACGTCACTTATGTCTGGTTCGACGCACTCATCAACTACGTCGCGGCGATCGGCTATCCGGATGGCGAGCTGTTCGCCCGCTTCTGGCCGGCGGCACAGCACTTCATCGGCAAGGACATCCTCAAGGCTCACGCCGTCTTCTGGCCGACCATGCTGAAGGCTGCCGGCATCCAGACCTACCAGCACCTCAACGTTGGTGGCTTCCTGATGGGATCCGATGGGCGGAAGATGAGCAAATCGCTCGGAAACGTAGTCGATCCCTTCGCCCTGTCCGGGCGGTACGGCGCCGACGCCGTCCGCTATTACCTGCTCAAGGAAACGGTATACGGACAGGACAGCGCGGTGGGAGAGGGGTCGCTGGTGGAACGCTACAATGCTGACTTGGCCAACGATCTGGGGAACCTGCTGGCGCGCGTCCGGGCCTTGCTCTTGCGCCACCTCGACGGTGTGTTGCCCGCTCCCGTCGCGCACGCCGACGACGTCCCCGTGCGGGACTACGGTGCTGGCCTCGCCGGCGTCGTCGAGTCCCTTGTCACCGACCTGAAGTTCCATGCTGCGCTCGAAGAGGTGATGCAGTTCGTGCGCCAACTGAACCGCTACTTCAACGACCAGGAACCGTGGGTGCTGGCCCGCGATGTGGGTAGGCGGGAACGCCTTGGCACGGTGCTCTACAATGTGGTTGAGGGACTGCGGATCGCCTCGGTGCTGCTCGAGCCAGCCCTGCCGAACAAGGGGCCCGAGATCCGGCGTGGGCTCGGGCTTGGGGACTACACCGTCGCGCAGGCGAGCGAGTGGGGCCTGTCCGAACCGGGTACGGCGATTCCCGCGGAGGCGCCGCAGCTGTTTCCCCGCATCGACGAGGTGCCGGCGGCGGCTGGCGCGTTGGCAGAAACGGCGCGCGCCGCGCCGCAGGAGAAGGAGGTGACCAGCGTGTCCAAGCTGATCTCGATCGACGATTTCGGGCGGATCGACCTACGGGTGGCCGAGGTGATTGGAGCGGAGCCGGTCCCGAAGACCGACAAGCTCCTGAAGCTGAAACTGCGGGTCGGCGAGGAGGAGCGAACGGTTGTGGCCGGCCTGGCCGAGCATTACCGTCCGCATCAGCTGGTGGGCAAGCGCGTCGTCGTCGTCGCCAACCTGCAGCCGGCTGTTCTGAGGGGGGTCGAGTCGCAGGGGATGATTCTGGCAGCTGACGATGGCGCTGGTGGCCTGGTGGTAATCTCCCCGGAGACGGAGGTGGAGAGCGGCGCCAAGATCCAGTAGACTGTGGCCGCCGGGCACCCGGATTAGTTTCCGGGCAAACTCTTGTCGAGCTGCTCCCGCGTCGCCTCGTAGAGCTTGTCCACCTTCTTGCGGCTGTCGATCAGCGTCTTCTTGTAGTCATTGGAAATGTCGGTCTGCTGGTCGATGAGGTTGTTGAAGGCCTCGATCAGCCGGTTCCGCCGATCCGGGTCGCCGATCGCTGTCTGCGCCAGTGCGTACGCCCCCATCGCCCCGGCTTCGAGCAGAACGTCCTCTTCGGTCAATGCCATGGTCTTGCCGTCGCCATTGCCCAGCATTTCCACGGTCTTCTGCCTCTTGGCCACACCACTGCGCCGCGGGTCGAATCCGCTCAAGTGGTGCAGCTGGTCGCGCAGCAGCTCCATCTCCTGCCCGTCGAAGACCATGAAATCGGCGAAGAAGTTGAGTTGGCGGACCAGGATCTGGAGGTATTCCCACTGGCGGTCGAGGCGGATCCGGTAATCCTTAGAGATTCGGGCGCTCTCGCCCTCGCCCAACCCCAGCTCATTGCAGATGCGGGCGAAGCGGCGGCGTTCGGTATCGGAGATGACGCCGTCCCTGGTGTAGACGAGGGGAAAGATATAACAAGCGATCTCTGCGCGATCCTCCTCGGACAGGTGCTTGCGGGCGAGCTGCCGAGCCTCCTCCGGGGTGGTCTTCAGTAGTTCCTCGGCCTTTTCGCCCTTGAAGTCTTGCGCCTGCAGGAAGCGCCGCATCAGCCGGTCGTCCTGGTCCACGAAGGTATCCCGGCCGACCAGGACCTTGCTGAAGCCGACGATGGACTGCACGTGGCGTCGCTTGCTGCGGCTCTTGGCCAGTGTCAGGGCGCCGTAGACGACCCCGCCGGCGGCGGTAAGGCCGGCGACGCCACCGGCCAGCGGAACCCAGACCGGCATGGACAGCAAGCCGAGCGATAGCTTCAGACCGCTCAAGACCCCGATGGAGCTGGTCCACAGCGACACCGCGGCCCAGGCGCCGCCCGTCAGCCCCACGCCGGCCATGACGCCGCTGACG
>CAYWBJ010000110.1:0-5348 GCA_964456165.1 uncultured Gemmatimonadaceae bacterium
CTACGCGCCGCCGAGCACGGTGAAACCCGGCTCTCTGCGCGCGAACCTGCGCCGCGCCCGCGCCCTGCTGGACGAGGCCGATTGGCGGATCGTTGATGGCCGGCTGGTGCACGCCGACAGCGGCGAGGTGATGGCCATCGAATTCCTGCTGGCGTCGCCGCATTACGAGCGCGTCCTCGGGCCCCTAGTGCAAAACCTAGAGCGCCTCGGCGTCGCCGCCACCGTGCGTACCGTCGACGCGGCACAGTATCAGAACCGGATCCGCGATTTCGACTTCGACGTCATCGTCGCCAGCTGGCGTCAGACCCTGAGTCCGGGTAACGAGCAGCGCAACTTCTGGTCGAGCGCGGCCGCTGCTACCCCGGGCAGCCGCAACTACGCCGGCATCGGCGACCCGGTCGTCGACGAGTTGATCGAGCGCCAGATCGCCGCCTCCGACCGGAAGACCCAGGTGATGGTCACCCGCGCCCTGGACCGGCTGCTGCTGTGGGGCCACTACGTCATCCCCGGCGCCCACAGCCGCGAGCACCGGTTTGCCTACTGGAGCAAGTTCGGCAAACCGGCCGCGCCGCCGGCGAACGGGCGCGGCTTCCCCGACACCTGGTGGTACGACGCCAAGCTGGCCGCCGCCCACGGATTCTGATGGTGCCGGTGATCGCCATCCTGCTCGCCACCAGCGCCTGCTGGGGGTCCGGCGGGGTCTACCGCGGCCACGGCATGGCCCTGCACGGCGAGCTGAAATACGGACCCGGTTTCGCCCACGTCGACTACGTCGATCCGAACGCTTTCAAGGGGGGCGAGATGCGACTGGGGCGCAAAGGCACCTTCGACACCCTCAACCCATTCATCCTCAAGGGCGTCGGCGCCCCGTACTCCGGCAGCCTGCCCTACGACTCGCTGCTGGGCACGACCCACGACGAGCCATTCTCCGCCTACGGCCTGCTGGCCAAAACGATCGCGGTACCGGACGACAACAGCTGGGTGCTCTTCGAGCTGCGGCCCGAGGCACGCTGGCACGACGGCCAGCCGATAACGCCTGAGGACGTGATCTTCTCGTTCGAGCTGCTGCGCACGCAGGGCCACCCGTTCTACCGCGACTACTACGCCGCGGTGGACACGGTGATTAAGGTGGGCGACCATGGCGTCAAGTTCGCTTTCGGCGGCGAGTTCAACCGCGAGCTACCGCTCATCGTCGGCCAGTTCGGCATCCTCCCCCGGCACTATTGGCGGGATCGCGACTTCGGCGCGACGACACTCGAACCACCACTGGGAAGCGGCCCCTACCGGATCGCCGCGCTGGAGGCGGGCCGCTTCGTCACCTTTGCGCGGGTGGCCGACTACTGGGGCCGCGAGCTGCCGATCAACCGCGGGCGCTACAACTTCGATCGCTTCCACATCGACTTCTACCGGGACGAGACGGTGCTGATCGAGGCGCTCAAGGCCGGCGAGGTCGACGTGCGCCAGGAGACCAGCGCCAAGGCCTGGGCCACCGCCTACGACATTGCCGCCGTGGCGGCGGGCCGGCTGATCCTGCAGGAATTCCCCCACCAGCGCCCCACCGGCATGAAGGCCTTCTGGTTCAACACCCGCCGCGGCAACCTGGCCGATCGCCGCGTGCGTCAGGCGCTGGCCTACGCCTTCGATTTCGAGTGGACCAACGCAACCCTGTTCCACGGTCTGTTCGCGCGCACCACCAGCTTCTTCTCCAACTCGGAGCTGGCCTCCGTCGGGCTGCCATCGGGGCGGGAGCTGGAGATCCTGGAGGAGTACCGCGGCCGCATCCCGGCCGCGGTTTTCACCACCCCCTACCAGCCACCGGCCACGAACGGCAGCGGCCAGATCCGCGCCAACCTGCGCACCGCCCGCAACCTGCTGGCCGCTGCCGGCTGGCGCGTCGTCGACAACGCGCTGGTCAACACGGCGAGCGGCGAGCGGCTCGCGCTCGAGTTCATGTTGCACAACTCCGCCGCGGAACAGTATGTCATTCCCATGATCGGCAACCTGGAACGGCTGGGCGTGGCGGCGACGGTGCGCACCGTGGACCGCGCCCAGTATCAGCAGCGGGTGCATCAGTACGACTTCGACATCGTCGTCAACAACCGCGGCCAGAGCGAGAGCCCGGGCAACGAGCAGACCCACTTCTGGCACAGCAGCGCCGCCCAGGAGCCCGGGTCCAGCAACCTGTCCGGGATCGCCGATCCGGTGGTCGACGAGCTCATCGGGCGCCTCATCGCCGCCCCCGGCCGGGCGGAGCTGGTGGCGACGACCCGAGCCCTTGATCGGGTCCTGCTGCACCACCACCTCGTCATCCCGCACTGGCACGCCCGCGCGCTACGGACGGTGCGGTGGGACAAGTTCGGGCAGCCGGCCGCCACACCGCCGTTTTTGCGCAATCGCTTCTTCGTCACCACCTGGTGGCATGACGCAGAGCGCGCTGCCCGTCTCGAAGCCAACAACTGAGGAGATCCCCCCCATGCCTGTCTTTCCCGCCCTGATCGCGATCCTGGTCACCCTGCCGCTGCGGTCCGGAGCCGAACCGATGCACGGGCTGTCGCTGCACGGCGAGCTGAAGTACGGAGCCGATTTCACCCACTTCGAGTACGTCAACCCGGATGCACCCAAGGGCGGAGAGCTGCGGCTGGGCGACGAGGGCACCTTCGACAGCCTGAACCCGTTCATTCTCAAGGGCATGCCGGCAGCGGGCCTGGTCGCCTACCTCTACGACCCCCTGCTGCAGGGTACCGCCGACGAGGCTTCTACCGCCTACGGGCGCCTGGCGAAAAGCGTCGAAGTAGCCGACGACTACTCCTGGGCGATCTTCACCCTGCGCGAAGGCGCGCGCTGGCACGACGGCGAACCGATCACCGCTGCGGATTTAATCTTCACCGTGGCGACCATCAAGACCAAAGGCCATCCGGGCATGCGCAGCTATTACGCCGCCATCGACAGCGTGGTCGCCCTCGACGTCCGCCGCGTCAAGTTCTTCTACGGCGGCGAGCTCAACCGCGAGATGCCCTTCATCACCGGACAGCTCAAGGTGCTGCCGAAACACTACTGGGAGGACCGCGACTTCGAGGAGACAACGCTCGAACCGCCCCTGGCCAGCGGCCCCTACCGCGTCGCTGAGTTGGAGCCCGGGCGTTTCATCACCTACGAGCGGGTCGGCGACTACTGGGGCCGGGATCTGCCGGTCAACCGCGGCCGCTTCAACTTCGATCGCATTCGGCGCGAGTACTACCGGGACGCCACCGTCCTGATCGAAGCGCTGAAGGCGGGCGAAACCGATTTCCGGCAGGAAAACTCATCCAAACACTGGGCGACATCCTACGACATTCCTGCCGTGGAACACGGCCGCCTGCTTAGGGAAGAGATCCCCCACCAGCACCCCACCGGCATGCAGGCCTTCTGGTTCAATACCCGCCGCAGCAAGTTCGCTGACCGCACGGTGAGGCAGGCGCTGGCCTACGCCTTCGATTTCGAGTGGACCAACGCCAATCTCTTCTACGGCCAGTACACGCGGACGAAGAGTTTCTTCTCCAACTCGGACCTCGCCGCCGCCGGATTACCCGAGGGACGCGAGCTGGAAATCCTCGATGGGTACCGAGACCGCATACCGGTGGAGGTTTTCACGACCGCCTACGAGCCGCCCTTACCCGATGGTTCGGGTCAGTTGCGGCAGGGCCTGCGCACCGCCCGAAACCTGCTCGTTGAAGCAGGTTGGACCATCCAGGACAACGCTCTGGTGCACGCTGAAAGCGGCGAACGCATGCAGATCGAGTTTCTTCTGAATTCGGCCAGCTGGGAGCGCATCGCCGCTCCGCTCATCAGCAACCTCGAGCGGCTCGGCATCACCGCCCGCGCGCGCACCGTGGACGGCTCCCAATACGCCAACCGGGTGCAGGAGTTCGACTATGACGTCATCATCGACACCCAGGGCCAGAGCACCAGCCCGGGCAACGAGCAGACCAACTACTGGCACAGCTCGACCGCCGAAGTGCCGGGCAGCCGCAACCGCGCCGGCATCGTCGACCCGGTCGTCGACGACCTGATCGACCGGCTCATTCAGGCGCCTAGCCGCGCAGAGTTGGTGGCGCTCACACGCGCCCTCGATCGCGTCCTGCTCTGGGGGCACTACGTGATACCGAACTGGCACATCAACTACCTGCGCACGTTGCGCTGGGACAAGTTCGGCAAGCCGGCGGTGGCCCCACCCTACCCGAGGCGCTTCCTTACCACCTGGTGGTATGACGCCGAGAGGGCAGCAGTCCTGGACAGTTCCGAGTAGCGCCGCAGACGCTTCGCATGACCACCTACATTGTCCGCCGCCTATTGCTGATCGTGCCGACCCTGCTCGGCATCATGATCGTCAACTTCATCATCGTCCAGGCGGCACCCGGCGGCCCGGTCGAGCAGACCATCGCGCTGATCCAGGGCCATGGCTCCGACGCCACCGAACGCGTCAGTGGCGTCGGGATGTCCGAGACCTTCGACATGGTCGCCGCCGACGAGGTCGTAACCAAGTACCGGGGCGCCCACGGTCTGGACCCGGAGCTGATCGCCGAGCTCGAGCGCATGTACGGCTTCGACAGGCCGGCGCCCGAGCGCTTCATCCAGATGCTGAAAAGCTACCTGCGCTTCGACTTCGGCGAGAGCTTCTACCGTGACCGCAGCGTCATCGACCTGGTGCTCGAGAAGATGCCGGTATCCATCTCGCTCGGTCTGTGGACCACGCTCCTCGTCTACTCGATCTCCATCCCCCTCGGCGTCGCCAAGGCGGTCCGGGACGGCAGCCGCTTCGACGTCTGGACCTCCTCGGTGGTCATCGTCGGCTATGCCATTCCCAGCTTCCTGTTCGCCATCCTGCTGATCGTGGTCTTCGCCGGCGGCCACTACCTGGACTGGTTCCCCCTGCGCGGACTCACCTCGACCAACTGGGAGGAACTGGGCACATTCGCCAAGATCGGCGATTACTTCTGGCACCTGGCCCTGCCGATCACGGCGATGGTCATCGGCGGCTTCGCCGGCCTGACGCTGTTGACCAAGAATTCCTTCCTCGACGAGATCAACAAGCAGTACGTGATCACCGCCCGGGCCAAGGGACTGACCGAGCGGCGCGTGCTCTACGGCCACGTCTTCCGCAACGCCATGCTCATCGTCATCGCCGGCTTCCCCGGCGCCTTCGTCGATATCTTCTTCACCGGCGCGCGCTTGACCGAGATCATCTTCTCGCTGGACGGGCTGGGACTGCTCGGCTACGAGGCGGCCATCAATCGGGACTACCCGGTCATGTTCGCCTCGCTCTACTTCTTCACCCTGCTCGGATTGCTGATGCAGCTGGTGGGCGACCT
>CAYWBJ010000111.1:0-14598 GCA_964456165.1 uncultured Gemmatimonadaceae bacterium
CGTCGGCTTGCTCTGGCACTTCGAGGGGCTGCCCTGAGCTCCGCAAGAGAGCTGTCGTACGGCAAGCGCGAGATCCGGCTTCTCCCGCGCCAGCACCGACCTCCGACTCTCTTGCCCTTGCCGAGGGTAACCTTCTATATCATTTCGGTCCGCTCATGACCCTCCTGTTCCCTGCCATTGACCACCGATCGCGAACTCTCCCTGGAAGAAGTGCCTGACGCGGCTGCCATCCAGAACGCGATCGATGCCCTCGAACGCGGCGGCCGCCTGATCCTGCCCGAGATGGAGCTGACCCTGGACCGGGGTCTCGAACTGCACTCCGGTGTCGAGCTAGTGGGGCAGGGCGAGGGGACGATCCTGCGCAAGGGACCGGGGCGGGTCTACCCGCTCAGCGGCTACCACAACTACGGCATGTGCGACGTGCCGCTGGTCAGCGCGGCGGGACTAGCGGTGGGCATGACGGTGAGCGTGCTGGACGACGAGCGGCTGGGCTTCTACGAGACCTTCGCCCGCATCAGCTGGATCGACGGGCACTGGGTCGGTCTCGATCGCGGCATCGCAGCCGACTACCTGGCTGAATGCCAGCCGCGGCTGACTACGGCCTACCCCATGATTTTCGGGCACGGCATCGCCGACGTGGCGGTCCGCGATTTGGCCCTGGAGGGCAACAGTCGGCTGCAGGAAGTGCCGATGGGAGCCTGCCGTGGCGCCGCGGTCTATTTTGCGCGGTCGCGAAAGATCGAGGTGACCGGGGTGCGCGAACGGGACTACCGGGGCGAGGGGATCGGTTTTCAGATGTGCCGGGACGTCATCATCCGGGAATGCCGCGTAAGCGGCAACGCCGGCAACGGCCTGCATCCGGGTGCCGGCAGCACCAACTGCCTGCTGGAGGCCAACACCAGCACCGGCAATGGGAAGAGCGGCTTTTTCTTCTGCGTTCGCGCGACCCGCATCACGGTTCGTGGCTGCCGCTTCGAGGGCAACGGCGACGGGGTGTCGATCGGCAGCCGCGATTGTCACAATCTCATCGAGTCCTGCGCGCTGGTCGGCAACCGAGGTGCGGGGCTAATCGTGCGGGAGGCGCCGGCGCCGGTCGAGGTCCACTCCTGCGAGGTGGCCGGATGCGAGATCGCCGCAAACGGAATCGCCGCCGGTGACCCCCAGGTATCGATCCCGGCCGGCGCCCACGACCTGATTCTGCGCGCCAACCGCATCGCTGGCGCCGCCGCCGCCGGCTTTCGTCCGCGGCTTCGGCGATCATCCTGACGAGGCCTTCCGCCACCTGCCCTGACTCGACGACTACTGGCCGGGGCACGACTCGCCACCTGAACTCATCGATGGCGGCTGGTGGGGCCTGGCCGGCACCTACGCAATAATCCCACCAGCTGCAGCCCAACGCCCTGATCGGCAAACACCATCACGTGGGAGGACTTCCAGATGTTCGAGCAGGACCTGCCCGGGGAGGACACGGCTGGCTTCTTGGATGGCGCTGCGATCCCTGCCCGGCGGGAAGGGGCCGAGCTCGTTCGCGAGCTGCCGAGCCTGGCACCAGATGGTGCCGATTTAGTCGTGGCGTTGAGCTGAAGTTGCCAGTTCGACGCGCCAGGTTATTCCGGCAGCGCGAAAGAGTAGAGGTAAAGCCGCTCCTCCGACTCACTGACGACATAGGCCAGACGTGCGGCGGCGTTGACGGCCACTCCTTCTGCCTTCTTGAACGGGAGGGATGCGGCGGCGAGCAGCCCGGTTCCGGGTTCCCACAGATAGAGCGCCCGGCTCTGGTCGCTGACCAGCCAGAAACGGCCTGGCTCTGCGCCACAGTCCATTCCCGACAGGTCCTCGGCGAAGGAAATCTCGCTTCGAACCGCGGTGTCCAGATCGGGTCCCAGCGTCAGGACGAGGCCCGGGCTCTTCTCGTTGACAACGTGCAGTCGGCCGGCGGCGCCGATGCAGATCCCTTCCAGGCCGCTGTTCGACGGTCCCTCCAAGTTAAGCCGATGTCTGTCGAGCACTCCACCGTCGAGGTCGAGGTGAAGGATCTCGCGCTGTTTCTCCTCCACGACCCAGAGGGTGCTGTCGGCCGGATCGTAGGCGATTCCCTCCAGGTTGTCTCCCCTGAAAGCGAGCCGCTCTTGCACCTGGCCGTCCAGCGACAGGCGGTAGATGCGCCGCCCGCCCACGGCCCACAGCCGCGAGCCGCCCAGGTCGAGGGAGAGTCCGGACAACTCCTCCACGTCGACCCGGTAACTGACCTGCAACACCAGCTGGAGATCCGGGGGTGTCGCGTTGTTGGGATTTGCGCTGTCGCAGCCGATGAGCAGGGTCCACAGAGCGGCTGCGGCCAATCGACCTCGCCGTAGCGCGCAGGTCACAATCCCAGGTCCATCGTGTCGTAACCGTTTTCCAGGCAGACGTCGATGACGTAACAGTACTTGGAGTAGCCGCGTTGGCGGAGGGAGAAGCGGCGGACCAGGTCGGTAGCCCATTGCGGCACGAAAGCCGGCGTCTTGATTTCGAGGACCACGGGCGAGTCCTCTTCCTGCACCGTCCCTTGGTCGCCGTAATATGTCATGGCCGCGTCGGCGCAGCCCAGCTCGGACGCGCCGTGGGTGAGACGGTAGCGCAGGCCACGGTCGAAGGTTATGCGGCCATAGTCGTCGATGTCGCTGACGTAAGGCTCGCGAAAGTAGCGGACGTGCAGAACCGATCGGGTGCCGTAGAGGTGGTTGACTTCCTCGAAAGTCTCCGGCATGGCAACTACGGACGGGGTCGAGGAAGCCGACCTGGCGATGTCGAGAACGCCCGGCCATTCGCCGACCGGTATCCGCCGCCGGCGCTTCCAGGAGATGGTGTTGTGGCGGTGCTTGATCTCAAGGACCACGGTGGAGTCGGGTGCGGCACCGTAATACCGGACGCGGGACTTGAGACGAGTTTCCTGCCGGAACTTGGTGTCGTAGTAGAAGCGCAGTCCGGGTGTATCGAGGTAGACGTTGTTGACCGTGTAGCCACCCACGTCCCGAGCGGCATTCCGGTCCAGTGAGAAGAATGGCTGGATGTAGTCGCGGATCTCCAGGGCGAGCGCTTCGGAGACGGTGTATTTGAGCTCGTAGCGCCTGAGTCCGTGCAGATCGACTTCCATCGTCACGGCGTCGCAGGTCGTTGCGAGAAAGGGACCGCCTGCTCGGGTTCGGGGACGCCGAGGGTGTAATAGAGAAAGCCGATGGCGTGGGCGAGCCCGCGACGCCGGCGTGCCATGGTGGCGCGGGTGTCCAGGATAGCGCGTTCCAGCTCCAGCATCTCGTCGGCGGGCACGGTGCCGTGCGCTGACGCCTCGCCGATGACCCGGGAGGCTTCCCCGATCACGGTCCGGCCGGCGGTGATGGCCTGCTGCCAGGCCAGGCGCGCCTCGCCGTAGGCGGCGAAAGTGTCGTGGACCTCATCGGCGATGCGCTCGCGTATGGCCAGTGCCTGGATCTCGTTGCGCGCGATGCCGAGCCGCGTCGCCCTGGCACGGCCGCCGTTGCGGCCGAAGAGGGGGACGTTGACCCCGAAGCGGAACTCCTGCCGGTCGCCGGCTCCCTGCTCCCGATGATGGGAGGCCTCCACGAACGTCAGCTGCGGCCAGCGGCGGCGGCGCTCGCGCGCGTCTCGGTCGACGGCCAGCTGCTGGCGCTCCTGCACCAGCCGGATCTCGGGCCGGTGGGTGTAGGCGATCTCGAGCAGCTCTCTCTCCGGGCCCGGCACCGGGGCGGCCTCCTCGAAGACCACGGCGATGGCTGAGCTGGCGCCGGTCAGACGCTGGAGGCGCCGCTCCTCGTCGGCCAGGGCGAGCAGGTTGCGGGTGTGTTCGTTGCGGGCCTCCTGGACTATTGTGCGGGCATTGGTGTAGTAGACGATGCTGCGCCGGCCCAGGTCGACCATCGTCTTGATCTGAGCGATGCGGCGGTTCTCGTTGTCGACGCGGTCGGCAGCGATGGCGACCAGCTCGCGGTACATGATCACGTCGGCGCAGGCGTACCGGACGCGTGAGGCGAGCCAGTCCCGGGTCCTGCCGGCCTCGACCTTGCGCTCCCACAGCTCGACGTGATCCCGCTGGCGCTCCTCGGCCACCTCGCCCAATTCGGGTGGACGCCAGCGGAGGGCGACCACCAGCTCGTCGAGACGCTCGTCGGCGCTGCGGGTGGAGAGATTGCGGATTCGCAACTCCGGGTTGTCGACCCAGGTGGAGGAGAGCCGGTGCCGCTGGATGTCGACGCGGGTGCTCAGCGACTGCAGCTGCCGGCTGTTGCGCAGGGCCAGGGCCACGGCCTCCTCGGTGGTGAGCTCGAGGGTGTCCGGCGCTGCTGAGCGGGCAGCAACGGCGCCGGGATCGCTGCTCATCGCCGGCGCGGCGCCTAGGGTGAGCGCCAGCACCGCGAGATGCGCCAGGCGCCTATGCTCCGAAGCCCGCACCCACTGCCTCCACGATGCGGATCCTCACCGGTTCCCCAGGGAGCAGCGCGTGGCCCGGTGCCAGCTCGACGCGGAACCGCCGCGCCCACAACATCTGGCCGCGGAGCCGGAGTCGCTCCGGCATCGGGGCGAAGCCCGGATGGACGAAGCTGATGCGCCCGCCGGTGTCGTATTCGGGGGAGCGCCGGGAATAGACCTCGACCGACTGACCGACGGTGATGTGCGGGTCCTGGGTCTCGGGCACGTACACCTCGACGAAGCCGACCCGGCTATCCTCGACGGTCAGGATTGGCTCGTACTCGCCCACCGTGCTGCCGACGCGGGCGGCGATATCCACCACCAGCCCGGCGCAGGGGGCGACCACGGTGCGCAGCACCAGCCGTTGCTTGACCTGCTCGAGGAGGTGCAGCGTTTCCCGGATGGAGACCATCCGGTCGCCGAGCAGGGAGGTGAGGACGGTGTCGCGACTGCCAGGTGAAACCTCGACCTGATCGGGGCGGCCGGCGATGGCGGATTGCTCGGTCACTGACTGGCGCAGGGCATCGCGCTGGATCAGCAGCCGAGCCAGGTCGCGGCCCCGTCCGAGGCCGGCCGCCTCCGCCTCCTGGAGGATCCGGATCTCCCGGTCCAGGGCGTTGAGCTCGGCCAGGTCGGATAGTACTGACGCCGACTGCTGCGACACCCTCAGCTGCAGCAGATCGTACTCCAGCGCATGACGCTTGCGGTCGGCGGCGAGCAGGGATTCGAGGGAGGCGAGGTCCTGCTGCAGGAGCTGCCGTTCTGCCACCAGGTCGGCCACGTCGAGCCGCGCTAGGGTCTGGCCGGCGGCGACCCGGCTGCCGGTGGTCACCAGGATCTCCTGGATGCGGCCCCCCTCGTGCGCGCCGACCGGATGAAAGCCCGACTCGACCGTGCCCACCAGGTAGGGATCGTGCTGCCAGGCCCAGTAGCCGTAGGCGGCAGCACCGCCGGCCAGCACCAGGAGCGCGTAGAACAGATTGCGCTTCAGCAAGCTATACCTCCACTGTGGAGGTGTGGTTCATGTAGGTGAGTCCGCGGATGCCGTCGAGGGCCTGCAGAGCCTCCATGAGCCGGGCCGAGTCGGACTCCTGTGCCAGCTTCACCTGGTAGGTGTAGTCGACCATCTCCTCCTGGGAGACGTTGCGCATGGTGACCAGCGCAAAGGTCCGCGGAACGGCCATCATGATAGCGGAGATCTGGGCGGACAGCGTTGGCCCGGCGGGGGCCTGGAACCGCACCAGGCCATCGTACTTGCGACGGATGCCGAACAGGGAGGCCTGCATGGTGATGGCGATGGCGCAGAAGAGGACCGTGCCGAAAGCGGCGGCGATGTATGCCTGCACACCGCAGGCGACGCCGGCGCCCAGGGCGGCGAACAGGAAGACTAGGTCGCGCGGATCCCGCAGGTTGGTGCGGAAGCGGACGATGGCCAGGGAGCCGACGATGCCGATGCCGCGGGCGACGTTGTCGCCGATGGCGATCATGAGCAGGCAGGTGATGATGCTGCCCAGGACCATGCTCTGCATCAGGCCGCGGGACCAGGAGAGGCCCTGGAACGTGCGCTCGTAGACGATGGCGATGATACTGGAAAGGAAGAAGGCGCACAGGAAGGAGAGCAGGACGGACTGCCAGTGCAGCTTGATCGTACCGAAGTCGAGGATCAGGCTATCCATGTTTCCTGAAGGTGCTCTGTCCTGAAAAGCGGGCGGGTCTGACGCTCGCCTCAGCGTCGCAACACGGATGTCAAGATAGGACTCCGGGTCGCATCAAACCATGCCGGATCGAAGCGGTGGGTTCAGCCGGCGAGGGGATAGAGCCGGCCGCTGGCTGGGGCGTCAGACGCTGCCCGTTTGGCGAAAGGCTCCAAGATCCCGGAATCGGGACTGTGACCACTAGTCTTCGCCACTGCATATTCTGATGCCCCGCAACCAGAAGAGGATGTTTTCGCGGCGGCCGCCCAGCGCCGACTGCGCCACGACGGAGGAGACCCATGACCACCTGCGCTCCACAAGGCAAGACGGTGCGCATCACCGTCCTCAAAAAGACTTTCAACCAGGAGTTCGTCGATGCCTATACCTGTGACGATGTCGAATGGAAGACGGAGGGATGCTGCCACGCCTTCCCGGTCGGCCACCAGTGGCTGTCGGATGGACACATGCCCAACGGGTTCCCCGATTGGGCCTGGTGTGACATCCAGAAGTACGTGGTTACGCTGGCGCGCGGCGGCAACATGCTCGGCGTCCAGCCGGGCAAGTTCGTCAGCTGCTGCACCGACGGCTTCCGGCCCGTCTTCTACCTGCTGGAACGGATCGGGGACTGATGCGGTCGCGGACTGATGCGCGGCGTCAGGTTGCGTTGAAGAGCGGTTGACTCCAGGCCCGCTTGATGCCGGCGCGAGCCTCGACGCGGAAGTAGGGGAGGCCGGACTGCAGGGGCCATTCGAGTGTCTGGCCAGCCGTCTCATGGAGCAGTTCGCCGCCGGGTCCGATCACCAGCAGCTCCCGGACGCGGTGGCCGCCGGTGACGCTGAGCATTCCGTCCTCGAGCAGAATTTGCTCGAAGCGCAGGTGAGTCGAGGCGTAGAAGGCGCCGGCCTGCAGCTGCCGGACGATGGTCTCCCAGGTGACTGTCTCATCCGCTTCCGGCACCTGGACGCAATTCCAGCCGTGGCCTGGGCTGATCAGGGCGAAGTGGAAGTCGTCGTTGGCCGCGCCCCAGAGCCTGTTGCCGGCGGTGAGCAGCTCATCCCAGAGCGCAATGTTGGCCGGTTCGTCGCAGCCGCTGGCTTCGCGCAGACCGTTGAAAATCTCGACGGCATGCAGGTCGGCGGCAGCGGCGCGGATATTGTCCGCCCCGTCGACGGGGTACTCCTGCGGATGGCAGGCGACGATGAAGCCGCCGCCGCCGCGCAGGGCGCGGGCGCGCTCGGCGAAGGAGTCGTCGGGCGGGGCGCTGACGACGTGGGTGCCGATCTCGAGGATGTGACCGGAGGTGCCATTCTCCTCGCCGGGTATGAGTATCAGTCCGGCCTGGTCCTGCCAACGCCGCCATTGCTCCTGATCCGGGGCCATGTTGTGGTCGCTGACCGCGATGAAGTCATAGCCGAGGCGGGCGAACATGGGACCGCTCTCGGAGATGTCCATGAAGCCGCTGCAGCAGGTGTGGTGGTGGAGGTTGCCGCGCAGCCAGCGGGTTGAAGAGGAGTAGGGATTGAGGTACTCTTCGCTCATGAGGGCCAGGCTCTCGTCGTGGAATGGGACTGTTGAAGTAACTCCGCGCGCCATCCCATCGCAAACCGCGTCACCGGGTGGACCGACTGTCCGACAGGCGGTCACGAAGGAGGCTCCATGTCGCTGATTGGAATCAACCCGCTGCTCGAGGAACCGAACGACCCGCTGCTGGCACAGGCCGAGCGGGGGAGCACCGTCGCCCTGGCCAGGGCGACGCGTCCCGACTTTATCCACAACCGGAACTCACCGGTGGAGTGGACGCCGGATGACTGGCAGGGGCTGGAAGCTGGGCGCCGGGAGCTGTTTGACATGGCGGCGGTGCGGGCGCAGTTCGATCGCGAGCAGTTCCTGGTGGACGGCTACGCGATCCTCGCCGGCGTCATGCACCCACAGGCAGCCAGGCGGTGGCGCGAGGCGCTGCAACGTGGCCAGGCGCTCAACGACGCCCTGCTGTGTGGGGATTGGTCGGCGATCGACTGGCGCGGCCTGGGACGGACACCGCCCGAGCAGGAACTGACCGCGGAGGAGATCGAAGCGGCCCTCGGCCGCTGCCAGAAAGCGCCGCAGAAATCCGACATCGCCGGTGTCCAGTGGTTGCGCTGGCACAGCGTCTTCGCCGAGTACTTCCCGGCCGGGCACGTACCCTTCTGCATGGATCTGCTCACGCACCCGCAGATGCTGGAGCTCCAGCGGCTGTGCCTGGGGCGCCAGGAGCTCCATCTGGATCACAACCAGATGCTTAACCGGCCCGGCGGGTACGCCGGTGGCTCGTGGCATTCCCACATGATATTCGACGACTGCGACCAGGCCGGCGTCGCCACCATCGCCGAATACGATGACCAGCCGAACTTCAACCTCACGCTCTGTTATCCCGACGGGTTCACCGCCGGCGACGACGGCGGCCTGAAAGTGATCCGCGGCAGCCATCTGTTCCGCGATCCACAGGGCTGCCGCGCCGCTACCGACGAGGAAATGGAGGCAGGCTGGATGCGCGGCCGCCGGCATCCGGTGACCGGAGTGCCGCTGGCTATCGAACAACTTGAGCTGCCGCCGGGCTCGATCGTCAGTTGTCTGTCACACGCCGCTCACTGTGTTGCGCCCAAGGCGGTCGGGCGGCCCACCCGCTGGTGCACGTTGGCCTGCTACCGGGTGGCCGCAGCCGATGGTTCCCTGCCAGCGCCACATTCGGTCCCGCCGGTGTGGGCGATGAAGGCGCAGCGGGGGGAGCTGCCCCCCGTGCTGACAGGATTGCTGCGGTCGAGCTTCGACCGCGACCTGACGTCCGGGACCAATCATTAGGATTGAGCCGTTTTGGGCCTTATATTTGATCTGACTGGTGATCATCTGTCGAAGTGCTCCCGCACCGGAGGTTTCCATGCCGATTACAACCACACCCGCAGAAGCGGATCCGGCCCTGAGACCCGGTCGAACTGAGGGCAAAGCCAGGGACTGCGCTGGCGAGCGGTTCCGTTCGCTCCTCGCGGCGCTCCTGCTTGCCCTGGGGGTCGCGACTCTGCCCGCCTGCGATGGCGGCGATAAACCCACCGGAACCGACAGCGGCGACCCGGCAGGTCGGGCGGCGGTAGAGCGCAAAGCTGGCGAGCGGAGCGAGGATGGGGCAGACGCAGTCTGGCGGGAGGCAATGGCGACCGATCCGGACGACTGGTCGGAAGAGCTGAAAACGCAGATTCAGGCGCTGGTTCCGGACAGCACCATCGAGGAGATCGCCGAAGGGATCCACGGGCGCCGGGCCTGGCAGGAAGCGATGGCAACCGATCCGGCCGCTTGGTCGGAGGAGCTCGAGGCAAAGCTGCTGGCGTTGAGGCCGGGCAGCACGATCGAAGAAATCGCCGAAGCAATAAAGAAAAGCCGGGCACCGGGTGGCGGGAAGCGCGACAGCAAGCTCGAGAGCGTTGGCCGGCGTATCCGGGCTGCGGTCGAGCGCGGCGATCTCACTCCAGAGGAGGGGCGCCGCAAGTACCGGCAAGCTGCTGAGCAGCTTGCCGGCAAACAGCGTGGGCCTGAGCTGGAAGGGATCGGGCGTCGGATTCGGGCCGCCGTGGAGCGCGGCGAGATCACGGCGGAAGAGGGGCGCCGGAAACTGGCTGCGATGCGGAAAAAACTCGCCGCCAGGGCAAACGAGGTGGATCTGGACCTGGAGCGGGTCGGCCAGCGCATCCGCCGGGCGGTCGAAGCCGGCGAGATGACACCGGAGGAAGGCCGCCGACTCATGCAGGAGACACGCCAAAGGGCAGCCCCGGCCGCAGCCGCGGACGACGAGCTGAAGGCGTTGCGCCGCGGCGTGATCGAGCGCGCCATGGCGGTGCCTCCTGAGGAGTGGTCTGGCCGTTTGAAGGCGGCGATCGAGCGGGCCGGCTGGGAGCTGGAGGAGTTCGCCGAGGGTATACGCAAGCGCCAGGAGAACGTCCGCGAGCGCGAGGCTGCGGTGCGGGATCAGGAAGCCGACGGCGACTGAGTCTGCGTCAGAGATTGACGAAAAATGGCCCCGGCGGGAGATCCGCTGGGGCCATTTTCGCGCGCGCAACTTCGACTCAGGAGATCGCTTTCAAAGCCTCGACGTTGCCAGCCACCTTGCGGAAGGCCGAAGCGATCTGATCCATCAGCTCGGTGCAGTCCTCGTACCACCCGGAGCTGCCCAGGTTCATCTCCTCCTCGGCACAACGACGCTCGGTGACCGGGCAGTCGCCCGTGCCGTAGCTGATCTGGCGGTCGGCCAGGCTCCATGGCATGTTGCCGCCGAAGAAGTACTCCTTCTCCTGATAGCGCGGCTTCATGTAGATCGGCTCCTGCACGTAGGCCGAGATCCCCACGCCCTCGGCCGTCAGCGCCTCCATGAAACTCTTTCTGCTCAGGCCGTCTAGTTCTTCGGCACGATAGGTCAGGGGCATGAAGTGGAAGATATGCTCCGCCCCGTCGATGATGGCCGTGGGCTCGACGCCGTGGACCTCCTCGAGCTGGCTGCAGAGGTGGAGGGCGTTGCGGCGGCGCATCTGGTTCATCCCGTCCAGCCGCGGCAGCTGCGAGCGGGTGATCACCGCACTTAGCGGCGTCATCCGATAGGTGTAGCCGTAGCTGTCGATCCATCGCCGCAGCGCTGCGGTCTCGATGTGGTTGCCCTGGCGCGCGTAGTGCTGGCCGTAGAGCATGACCTGCTCGAACAGGTTGCGGTCGTCGGTAGTCACGAAGCCGCCCTCGCCGGCGGTGAGATTCTTGCCGTCACCGACGCTGAAGGCACCCAGATGGGCCAGGGAGCCCACCCGCCGCCCGTGGTAGCAGGTGCCCGCGGCCTGGGCGCAGTCCTCGATCAGGGCAACACCGTGGCGATTCGCCACCTCCATCAGGCGATCCATGCGGGCCGGGCCGCCGAACATGTGCACGACGAGGATGGCGCGGGTGCGCCCCGTGATGTGGGCTTCGACCGCGTCGGCATCCAGGTTGAATGTGTCCGGCTCGATGTCGGCGAAGACCGGTATGGCGAAACACTGCAGGATCGGCGAGACCGTCTGGCCGTAGGTGTAGGGCGTGACGATGACCTCGTCGCCGGCCTTGACGCCGGCGGCCATCAGCGCCACGTGAATTGCGGAGGTGCCGGAGTTGGAGGTGACGGCGTGTTCGACGCCGATGTATTCGGCAAAATCTCGCTCGACCGCTTCGATTGGCTCGCCGCCGAACCAGCCGGATACGTAGGTGCTGTCTTCGCCGGCTTTCTCCAGGGCGCGCTTGCCGGCCTCGATGTCGTCGGGAAGGAACCTGGGCCATATTGGTGCTTCGGCGGTTACGGTCTTGGGGCCACCCAGCAGAGCCAGGCGCTCGGTGCCTCCGGGGGATTTTGCGGCCGTCGTCATTGCAGCTCCTTGTCTGTTCGCGCGCTGGTCGTGGCAACGAACGGCTCTCCCGGCGGATACGGCAAGCGCGAAAGCGATCCGCTGTGTCGTCGGCGCATATCAAGAAATCCAGATATTGACATTTGCACCGATACAGGGTAATATCAAGAGCTCCGCCAACTCCTAACACCACGTATGTCCGATCCCCTCAAGATCTACAAGGCCCTGGCCGACGAGACCCGCCTGCGATTGATGCGGCTGCTGCAGCGCAGCGCGTTGAGCGTGAACGAGGTCGTCGAGATCATGGAGATGGGTCAGAGCCGGATCTCCCGGCATCTCAAGATACTGGCCGACGCCGAGCTGGTCCGTTTCCGCCGCGAGGGTACCTGGGTGTACTACCAGGCCTGCGAGGGCGCCGACGAGCTGATCACCGGCGTCCTCCATCAGCTGGCGGAGTTCGCCAACCGGGTGCCCTACTGCGACCGCGACCTGCGGGCGCTCGAAGCCGCCATCGAGCGCCGGCGGGAGACCACCCGGCGCTTCTTCGACGGCGTCAGCGAGGCCGAGGGGCAGCCCGAATACCAGAATCTCACCGGCACGCGCTACCGCGACGTGGCTGCAGGATTGGTGGCCGCAACCGACATCCTGCTCGACATGGGCACGGGCGCTGGCCTGTTGTTGCCGGCCTTGCTCGACAAGGTCGACAGCGTCATTGCCGTCGACTCTTCCACGACCATGCTCGAGATGGCCAGGCAATCGGTAAACGGCCACCACGACCGCTGCGACTTCCGACTCGGCGACTTGGAGCATCTGCCGGTGGCCGACGGCGAGGTGGGGGAGGTGATGGCCTGCATGGTGTTGCACCACCTGTCGGCGCCGGAGAAGGCCATTGCCGAGGCGCGGCGGGCCCTGCGCGACGGCGGCCGGCTGGTGGTCGTGGACCTGCATCGCCACACCGACGAGAGTCTGCGCGAGAGGATGGCCGACCTGTGGCTGGGTTTCGCGCCCGCCGAGGTGCGGGGTTGGCTGGAAGAGAACGACTTCACGATCGTCGACGCCGAGGTGGTCCGCGAACCTGGCTCACTCGACCTCATCACGTTTCAAGCGGACAAGAAAGGAAAGTACCTATGACTGCAACCGCCGAGAAACTCGCCTTCGAAGACTACAAGGTCGCCGACATGGCGCTGGCCGAATGGGGTCGGCAGGAGATCATTCTTGCCGAGAAGGAGATGCCGGGTCTGATGGAGCTGAGGGAGGACTACCGGGAGGAGCAGCCCCTCAAGGGTGCCAGGATATCCGGATCCCTGCACATGACGATCCAGACCGCGGTGCTGATTGAAACCCTGGTAGAGCTTGGCGCCCAGGTGCGCTGGGCCTCCTGCAACATCTTCTCTACCCAGGACCACGCCGCTGCGGCGATCGCGGCCGCAGGGGTGCCGGTATTCGCTTGGAAGGGTGAAACCGAAGAGGATTACTGGTGGTGCACCGAGCAGACCCTGCAGTGGGGGGGCGACGACGGCCCGAACATGATCCTCGATGATGGCGGCGACCTGACCAAATGGGTGCACGACAAGCACCCGGAGATGCTGGATGAGATCCGCGGCATCTCGGAGGAGACGACCACCGGCGTGCACCACCTCTACCAGATGCTGAAAGAAGCGACGCTGAAGGTGCCGGCGATCAACGTCAACGACAGTGTCACCAAGTCGAAGTTCGACAACCTGTACGGTTGTCGGGAGTCGCTGGCTGACGGCATCAAGCGGGCGACTGACATCATGATCGCCGGCAAGGTGGTGGTCGTGGGCGGCTACGGCGACGTGGGCAAGGGCTGCGCCGCGGCGATGAAGGGTCTCGGCGCCCGCGTCATCGTCACCGAGATCGACCCGATCTGCGCCCTGCAGGCGGCGATGGAGGGCTACGAGGTCAAGAGAATGAGCGACGCGGTGGCGGAGGGCGACATCTTCGTGACCACGACCGGCTGCAAGGACGTGGTCACCGCCGCGCACATGCAGGGCATGAAAGACGCGGCCATCGTCTGCAACATCGGCCACTTCGACGTCGAGATTCAGGTCGCCGAGCTGGAAGCGCTGCCGGGGATCGTGAAGGAGGAGATCAAGCCGCAGGTCGACAAATACACCTTTGCCGACGGCACCAGCCTAGTGCTGCTGGCCGAGGGCCGGCTGGTGAACATGGGCTGCGCCCACGGTCATCCTTCGTTAGTGATGTCAAACAACTTCACTAACCAGGTACTGTCGCAGATCGAGCTGTTCAATCACCACGAGAATTACCCGATCGGTGTATACATGCTGCCGAAACACCTGGATGAGAAGGTGGCGCGGGCGCATCTGGCGAAGCTGGGGGTGGAACTGGATGAGCTGAGTGATGATCAGGCGGAGTATCTGGGGATTCCACAACAGGGGCCGTTCAAGCCGGAGCACTACCGGTACTAGGGCCCGAGCCGGCATTGCCGGGGCCGGCTGGGTGATAGATCGATAGTGAGGGGTGGGCCCGGGCCTGAGTGTTTTATCATTTGTCGCAACAGACCTTTATTGCGGGAGCTCAGGTCTGCGGTCCTCTAGTTTGAGGAAGAAGCGCCCCGAGGCTGTGTGGGCTCGGGGCGCTTTCGCGTTGAGTGCGGGTTGCGCCCTGGCGGTTCGCTGCCCGCAGGCGGGCTGGCTACAGCTCGTTGGCCAGCAATTCGTCGTTGTAGCCTACCAGAAACTTGGTGCCTGCGCGCATCGCGGGAGCGCGGAGGGTGCCGGAGCGACCTAGCATCAGGGCTAGGAGCTCGTCGTCGGATGGGCGCTCTTTCTTCAGGTCGAAGCTCAGGGTCTTCTTTCCCCTCGCCACGACAAGCGTGGCAACACCCTGCAGGAGATCGAGGGCCGCGCTTTGCTCGACGGGGTCCTTCGACGAGGACTGGACCTCGCCGTCGGCGATGTTGGCCTGCGCAAGGAACTCTTGCGCTTTCTTGCAGCTGGTTCAGCCGGGGCGGTGGTAGCGCCAGTCGATCTTGGGCATTGCTGATCTCCCTTATTCGATGGTGGTTGCGT
>CAYWBJ010000112.1:0-2735 GCA_964456165.1 uncultured Gemmatimonadaceae bacterium
TGGGCAGCTGGTCCGCCGTTTGCTTTCAGGTGGTGCCGGAGTCGGCGAAGTCGGAACCCGCCAGGTGCGCTGGGACGGCCTGAATCAGGCTGGCGACCCTGCCGGCAGCGGCGTCTATCTCTACCGGCTCGAGGTAGGAGAGCGGGCCTTGGTGCGACGGATGACCCTGCTCAAGTGAGCACAAGAGCAAAATCGAGGTGAGAGCATGACCACGAGAGCATTCAGCTTCAGCCATTGCCTGTTGGCTGCAGCGCTGGCCCTGTCGGCCTTCGCCTGCGGTGGCGGCAGCGGGGTGGGTCCGGACGAGATCAAGAAGCTGGAAGACAAGCTCAAAGACCAGCTGACAGACAACTGGGAGGCTTATCAGACCGGCGATTTCACTGCGGCCCTCGAGGACTTCACGAGGACCCTGGAACAGGCCGACGTAGCCGAAGATCTGACCGAAAGTATGCGCAACGAGCTAATGTCCGAAGCCCACAACGGCATAGGCTGGACCTTTTTCAAGTCCCAGGACCTGGACAGCGCCGACGTGGGCTTCTCCAATGCGACCCGTCTCAACCGCCGCAACGCCGACGCCTGGGCCGGCTGGGCTGCCGTGGCATTGGCCAAGAAGCAATTCGCCGAGGCGAGCCAACGTGCCTCGCAGACGCTCCAGATCGAGCCCGCCTACAATTCCCAGTCCCGCTTCGTCGACGAAGAGGCGATGGTGCGGCCGGTGGGTCACGATGACTTCGACGGGCGCCATGTGCGGCTGTTGCTTGCCGAAGCTTACTTCCAACTTGGGCGCTATAGCGCCGTCGACGGCCCCGATCCCAACAATGCCGCCGCGCAGCTGCGCCTGGTGCGGAACGGCCAGTTCGATTTCACCGACCCGGGCGACCTGCTCGACGCGATCAGCAAGGAAGCTGAGAAGCTGCTGAACCCGTTATAGGAACCCCCGACCTCGATGCTGGCGATCCTCCACAGGACGGCCGGTGCCGCGGCCTTCATTCCAATTGCGCTGGGTGCTGCTCCGGCGGCAGCCCAAGGTACGGGTCTCTCCCTGGGCGCATTGACCAACGCCGCCCTTGCCGCGCCGATGGGGCAGGGTCTAGACCGGCTGCACGGTGCCGAGCCGCTGGGCCAGGGGCACTACCGCTTCCGCCTGATGAACCGGTCGAAGAACGTGACGTTTCCCGGGCAGGGGCGGGGGACATCCTATACCGGCATTTACGGCTACGGGTTAGGACTGTCATCGGCAATAGACCTCAGCGTCGTCATCCCGTTCCTGATGGATTCGGTTGGGGGACTGAACAAATACGGGTCCGGCGATCCGGTCCTTGCGGTCAAGTGGGGGATGCCCGGCCGTTTCGGCTCCCGTTTCTATCGGGCCCTGCAGCTATCTCTGGGACTGCCGCTCGGGTACAAGGGGGAACACGCCCTGGACCAGGTGGGCGGTGGGCGGCCTTACAGCAACGAGAGTCTCGACCTTGGACTGCAGTTGATGCTTGACTCGCACCTGAGCAAGCTGTCCATCCTGATCAACGGCGGCTACTTCCGCTCTGGGAACCCGCAGAGCCTGCCGCAGCTGATCTACGGAATCGGCGCCGTCTACGGGCGCAGCAGCCGGTGGGGAAGCCTGAACGCCGAATACCTGAATCGAGTGGCCTTGTCCCAGCAGTCGCGGGTCGCCGCCACGCTGAAGGTGGGGGCGCGGATCAACATCTATCGCGGCCTCGAGCTGGAGTTTAACCGTGAATTCGATTTCCAGAACCCGAATAGGGGGGGCCAGACCACGTTCGGGCTGCGCACGCATGGCAATCGCGCCACGGGCAGGCGACTCGAGGCCCGGAACGTCCTGTACCGCCCACAGCCGCCGCCGAAAAGGGTCTACGCGCCGTCTCAGGTTTTGCGCATTGCCATCGTCGACTTTGCCGGCTTCGAGGAGTTCAGGGCGGGGCGCCGGCTTGCGGAGAAGATCAAGATTCAGCTCGAGCCGCACGACAGTCTGGAGGTGGTGGACATCCGACGTTACGCCGACGTGCCGCACGAGGGATTCCTCAAGCCCCGAGAGGCGCTGGACATGGCCCGCAAGCTCAACGTCGACGTGGTCTTGACCGGAGCGGTCGAGGAATTCGACATCGACCGTTTCGCCGGCCCTCAGGTGCCCTATGTCGTCCACCTGCCGGAAGCACGAGTGGGGCTGGCCATGCGCTACCGGGTGATGGAGTTCTCAGATGCGGACAAGAGCGGGATGCAGTCCTATGCTGCAGCGATAGGCGGCTCCGGAGTCCTGCGCAAGCAGCCGCGGTTGCTGCCGACGACGCGGCGGGACATAACCGCGACCGCCTCGGCCGGTGAACTCGAGATGGTGCAGGATCGGGCGCTGGACAGCCTAGTCGGCAACCTGCTGGCTTCCATGGCTTCCCAGTTCACCTGGGTGCCACCGGACTTCCAGCCGTGAGGGGAAAAACATGAGGCAGACCCTGAAACTGGTTGCGGTAGCCTCTCTGCTCGCCGGATGCGCTTTGTCCGTGGTGCCTACCAGCAGCGACGACAAGATGCTGGCGATTGATATGGCGGCCTACCCGGAGCGCATTTCGGTCGAGGACAGTCTGGCCACGGCCGAGATCTGGGTCACCCTCAAGCAGGGAAGCCGCCCGATAGCCGACAGCACGGTGGTCGTGTTCGCCACCACCGTAGGCACGATCACCCCGTCCACGGTTACCTTGGACGGATTGGCTGTCGGCCTGCTG
>CAYWBJ010000113.1:0-45906 GCA_964456165.1 uncultured Gemmatimonadaceae bacterium
TCGGGCGCGAGACGATCCCGGCCAACTTGATCAGCGGCGCGACGGTGCCCAGCGCCGAGCTGTCGGCGGCACAGGATGTGACCAAGGGTCTCGGGGATCCGATCAAGTACGGCTACCACGATGCGGTACTGCGACAGATGATCGAATACCGCCGTCATCCGTTGGACCTGCTGCGCTGGCGGGCTGAGGGTGTGCTGCTGGAGCGACTGGAGTGGGAAGAGGAGGAGACTTTCGCCGGCTATTTCGCGACCATGGCCGCCTGGATCGAGGACCTCGAATGGGTCGACCGGCAGCTGCGCATCAACTACTTCAAGCGCGTTCAGTTGCCGCCGACCATCGTGCTGAGCAAGCGGGCCTTCGGCTTCGACCTGCGCGAGTCACAACTGCCATCCTACCAGCCCCTCGAATACCGGCGCCTGCGCGAGCAGCTGGTGGCGCGCGAAGGCTGATCAGAACGAAAAGAGGCGCCGGCTCGATGAGCCAGCGCCTCTTCCTAGTACTGCCCGTGAACCTAACGCCGTTTGCCCTTCGGTGCGGTTTTCTTCTTTGGAGCAGCCTTCTTCTTAGCGGCAGCCTTCTTCTTTGGAGCAGCCTTCTTCTTAGCGGCAGCCTTCTTCTTTGGAGCGGCCTTCTTCTTAGCGGCAGCCTTCTTCTTCGGCGCGGCCTTCTTCTTAGCGGCAGCCTTCTTCTTCGGTGCGGCCTTGGCCATCGTTCCCTCCCTTACATGACATGAATGTTGCGCACGCCCAATGATAACCAAGTTCAACATGCTCTGCAAGCGGAAGTTAAGCCGTTTTGAGAGGGGAAATGGAGGTCGCGGCGGTGGGCAGAAGTCACGCAGCGCAGAAGCCGGTTCAGCAGTCGGCAGCCGTGATCTCCAGCAGCCCGGGAGTTGCGGCCGTATCCGCCGGCGCGTAGTCGCCGTCGCCGCAATGCAGTAGGTCGTGCAGCGTCGTGCGGCTGAGGACCTCGTCGACCGCGTGCTGGAGCTGGTGCCACAGACCCCGAACCGAGCACTGAGTGGAAGAGTGGGTGCAGTCCTTCTCGATTCCCGAGAAGTTCTGACAGAAGCCCGGCTCGTAGAGGCGGCCGCCGAGAACGGCTAGCACCTCGCCGACGGTGATCTCGTGCGATGGCCGGGCTAGGGTGTAGCCTCCATGCTGTCCCCGTTCGCTCTCGACGATGCTGCCCTGCCGCAGGATGCGCAGAAGCTTGGCCACGTTGTGGGCCGAGATACCTTCGGCCAGGCCGATCTCGGGGATGGCCAGGCTGCGGTCCGGTTGCCGTGCCAACTGCAGCAGACAGCGCAGGCCGTATTCCTCTTGTGAGCTGAGTTTCATCCTCGTCTCCTCACATCATGCCTAGCTGGAGCTTAGCGGCCTCGGACATCATGTCCATGTCCCAGGGTGGATCCCAGGTAACCTCGACTGAAGCGTCGGTCACGTCGGTCACGCCGTCGAGGATCTTTTGCTGTACCTCGGGCGGCAGCGACTCGGCCACCGGGCACATGGGCGAGGTCAGCGTCATCATCACCTTGGCGACGCCCTCGTTGAAGGCGATCTCGTAGATGAGCCCGAGCTCGAAGATGATGACCGGGATCTCGGGATCGTAACAAGTCTTGATCACGTCGACGATCTGGCTTTCGACGCTTTCGGGTGGAAAGGGGGACTCATTCATCTCGTTTGCTCCGCCTATTCGGTAGTGACCGGGGCATTGTCGCCGTGCAGGGCCGAGCGCATCGTGTGCCAGGCCAGCGTCGCGCACTTGACCCGCATCGGGAACTCGCGCACGCCCGCGAAGACAGCCAGCTTGCCGACTTTCGCATCGTCGACTGGGCTATCCACCGCGGAGGTGACAAGCTCGTGGAAGTCGGCGAAGATCCGCTCCGTCTGAGTCGCCGTCTTGCCCTTGACCAGGGATGTCATGAGGGATGCCGATGCCTTGGAGATCGCGCACCCGGTTCCCTCGAAGTGGATGTCCTCGATCACGCCCTGGTCGTCGACCAGTAGGTAGACTGTGAGGCTGTCGCCGCAGAGGGGGTTGTGGCCCTCCTGGTGGCGGTTAGCAACTTCGAGGGGACCGAAGTTCCGCGGGTTCCGGTTGTGATCGAGAATCACCTGCTGGTAGAGTTCGCGCAGTTCGCTCATCCGCCAAAAACCTCGTTTACCTTGCGCAGTCCCGCGGCGAGCGCATCAATCTCTTCGTGGGTGTTGTAGAAAGCCAGGGAGGCGCGGACGGTGGCGGGGACGCCGAAGCGGGCCATAGCCGGCTGGGCGCAATGGTGACCGGCACGGACCGCCACGCCCTCGGTGTCGAGGATCGTGCCGATGTCGTGCGGGTGTGCTGCCTCCATGACGAAGCTGATGACCCCGACGCGGTCGCCGATGCGGTCGCGCTTGGGTGCCGCCCCGATCAGGCGTAGTCCGTCGATCTCGGACAGTAGGTCGATCGCGTACTCGAGCAGGGTCGTCTCATAGGCGGCGATGCGCTCGGGACCGAGAGCGGTCACGTAGTCGATCGCAGACTCCAACGCGATGCCGCCGGCGATGTGCGGCGTGCCGGCTTCGAATTTGGCCGGCAGGTCGGCGTAGGTGGTCTCTTCGAACGAGACAGTCTTAATCATCGAGCCGCCGCCTTCGTACGGAGGCATGGCGTCGATCAGGGATTTCCTGCCGTAGAGGATGCCGACACCGGTGGGACCGAACACCTTGTGACCGGAGAAGGCGTAGAAGTCGCAGTCGAGGTCGCGTACGTCCACCGGTAGATGGGGCACCCCCTGAGCGCCGTCGACGACGACGACGGCGCCGCGGTCGTGGGCCAGGCGGGCGATCTCGCGGACCGGGTTGATCGTGCCCAGGGCGTTGGAAGCGTGGGCGACCGCGACGATGCGGGTGCGGTCGTTCAGTAGCGCGGCGTATTCTTCGAGCAGAAACTGGCCGTCGTCGTCGACCGGCACAACCCGCAGGATCGCGCCCGTGCGTGCGCAGAGCAGCTGCCACGGAATGATGTTGGAGTGGTGCTCGGTGTGCGAGATGACGATCTCGTCGTTCTCCTTCAGGTTGCTGCCGCCGTAGCTGTGTGCCACCAGGTTGATGCCCTCGGTGGTGCCTCGCACGAAGATGATCTCGGCGTTGGCAGCTGCGTTGAGGAACAGGCGGATGCGGGCCCGGGCGCGCTCGTAGGCGAAGGTGGCCTCCTGGCTCAGGTAATGCACGCCCCGGTGGATGTTGGCATTCTGTTGACCGTAGTACCGGCTAATCGCGTCGATCACCGTCTGCGGCTTCTGTGTCGTGGCGGCATTGTCGAGGTAGACCAGGTCGCGGTCGCGGATCTTCTGATGCAGCACCGGAAAGTCCTCGCGGACGCGGTCGACGTCGAAGCAGAGGAGCGAACCGGAGGTCTCTGCGGCCCTAGTCATGTACTCGCTCCTTGGTGCAGTGCCCCGAGCCGGTCGGCGACCAGCTCCCGTACCTGCCGTACGACTGCTTCGACCGGTATGCGATCGAGGATTTCGCCGGCGAACGCGCGGGTCAGCAGGCTGCGCGCGGCGCCGTCGCCGATGCCTCGCGCCTTCAGGTAGAAGATGGCGTCGTCGTCGAGCTGCCCGGTTGTGCTGCCGTGGCTGCACTTGACGTCGTCGGCATAGATCTCGAGTTGCGGCTTCGAGGTGACGTCGGCGTCGTCGGAGAGCAGCAGATTCTGGTTCGATTGGTAGGCGTCGGTCTTCTGGGCCACCTGGTGGACGTGGATCTTGCCACGGAAGACAGCCTTCGATCGTTCGCCGAGCACGCCCTTGAACAGCTCGTGGCTTTCGCACCCGGGTGCGGCGTGGTCGATGAGGGTGTGGTTGTCGACGTGCTGGTCGCCGGCGGTGACGTAGAGCCCGTTGAGGATCGACTTGACCCCTGCGCCCAGGAGCCGCGTGACGATGTCGTTGCGGCACAGCCGGGTGCCCAGGTCGACGCTGTGGCTGTCGAGCCGGCTCTCGCCCTCTTCGTGGAAGTGGGACCTGGAGACGTGGAAGGCGGCGGCGCTCTCGCGCTGGATCCGGCAGTGCTCGAGGCGGGACCGGGCACCCAGGAACACCTCGGTCGCGGCGTCGGTCAGGTAGGGCACGTCGCCCCCGCCGGCGTAGGTCTCGACCACCGTCGCTTCAGCGCCCGCCTCCAGCATCACGAGGGTGCGCGGGAAGCTGACGGTAGGTACGCCGGCAGCGGACCCGGAACCAATCGTGGGCGCGGTGACGAAGAGCAGCTGAATCGGCATCTGTGCTCGCACGCCGGCAGCGACGTGGACGAAGGCGCCGTCGTCGAGGAAGGCGGTGTTCAATGCATCGAACCCACCCCGGGCGCTGTTACGCCCGAGGTGCTCTGCCAGGCCGCTGTCGAGGGCGACCGCATCGCGCAGGCTGCCGGCCGCGACCTCGCCGTCGGCGCCCGGGGCATCGGAGAGCGCTGCGTCGAACTGGCCGTTGACGAACACGAGGCGGTGGGCGGCGAGACCGGCGACCAGGTAGGGGGCTATGTCCGCCGGCTGCAGGAGGCCGGTCTGATCCTGAGACCAGGGCTGGAACTGGATGCGCGTGATCGGGCTGAGGTTGGTGTGGCGCCAGTCCTCGTCCCGGCCGGTGGGAAAGCCGGTCGCGGCGAAACGATCGATCGCCTGCCGGCGCAGCGCGTGGACCGGAGTCTGCGACTGGCCGTTGAGGCGGGCCTCGAACCCGGCGAAGTGGTCGACGTAATGACGCCGGATGTCGCTTTCGGCTTCGCTCATGTGGTGCCTCAGGCGGCGGCCTCCTCGCGGACCCAGTCGTACCCCTTGGCCTCGAGCTCGCGCGCCAGTTCCTTGTCGCCGGAGGTTACGATGCGGCCGTCGAGCAGCACGTGGACGAAGTCGGGGATGACGTAGTCGAGCAGACGCTGGTAGTGGGTGACCACCAGCACGCTCTTGTCGTCGCGGTGCAGGGCGTTGACGCCGTCGGCGACGATCCGCAGCGCGTCGATGTCGAGACCGGAATCGGTCTCGTCGAGGATGGCCAGCCGCGGCTCGAGCACAGCCAGCTGCAGTACTTCGTGGCGCTTCTTCTCGCCGCCGGAGAACCCCTCGTTGACCGAGCGCTTGAGGAAGTTCTCATCCATCTCGACCAGTTCGAGCTTCTCGCGGATCAGGCCGAGGAAGTCGAAAGCGTCTATCTCCTCCTCGCCGCGGGCCTTGCGCAGCTCGTTGAGACTGGTGCGCAGGAAGTAGGCGGTGTTCACGCCGGGGATCTCGACCGGGTACTGGAAGGCGAGAAAGATGCCGGCGCGGGCGCGCTCCTCAGGCGCCAGCTCGAGCAGGTCCTCGCTGTCGTACAGGGCCACGCCATCGGTGACTTCGTAGCCCTCGTGGCCAGCCAGGATCTGTGCCAGCGTGCTCTTGCCGGAGCCGTTGGGCCCCATGATCGCGTGGATCTCGCCCGGGCCGATCTCCAGGTCGACGCCCTTGAGAATCTCGGCCTCGTCGACGCGGGCGTGCAGGTTGGTGACTTTGAGCATGGCTCGTCGTTTCCTCGTGTTTGTGTTCGCCTCAGCCGACGCTGCCTTCCAGACTGATGCCCAACAGCTTCTGCGCCTCCACGGCGAACTCCATCGGCAGCTCGGACAGCACTTCTTTGCAGAAGCCGCTGACGATCATCGAGACCGCGTCCTCGGTAGACAGGCCGCGTTGGTTGCAGTAGAAGATCTGGTCCTCGCCGATCTTCGAGGTCGATGCCTCGTGCTCGACCTGGGCCGACTTGTTGCGCACGTAGATGTAGGGGAAGGTGTGGGCCCCGCATTGATCGCCGATCAGCATCGAGTCGCACTGGGTGAAGTTCCGCGCCCCTTCCGCCTTCTTCATGATCTTCACTTCGCCGCGGTAGGTGTTCTGGCCGCGCATGGCCGAGATTCCCTTCGACACCACTGTGCTGCGGGTGTTGCGGCCAAGGTGAACCATGTGGGTGCCAGTGTCGGCCTGCTGCCGCCCGGAGGTGACCGCCACCGAGTAGAACTCGCCGACCGAGCCGTCGCCCTGCAGCAGGCAGCTGGGATACTTCCAGGTGATCGCCGAGCCGGTCTCCACCTGCGTCCAGGAGATCTTCGAGTTGGCGCCGCGACAGGCCCCGCGCTTGGTGACGAAGTTGTAGATGCCGCCGACCCCGTCCTCGTTGCCTGGGTACCAGTTCTGGATCGTCGAGTACTTGATCTGCGCGTCGCCCAGCGCCACCAGCTCGACGACCGCGGCGTGCAGCTGGTTCTCGTCGCGCATCGGCGCGGTGCAGCCCTCCAAGTAGGAGACGTACGAGCCCTCGTCGGCGACGATGAGCGTGCGCTCGAACTGGCCGGTGTTGGCGGCGTTGATGCGGAAGTAGGTGGACAGCTCCATCGGGCAACGCACCCCCTTGGGGATGTATACGAAGGAGCCGTCGGTGAAGACCGCGGAGTTGAGCGCGGCGAAGAAGTTGTCGTTGTAGGGCACCACCGAGCCGAGGTACTGCCTGACCAGGTCCGGGTGGTTGTGCACCGCCTCGGAGAAAGAGCAGAAGATGATGCCCAGCTCGGCCAGCTTGTCCTTGAATGTGGTGGCCACCGAAACCGAGTCGAAGACCGCGTCGACAGCGACGCCGGACAGCACTTTCTGCTCTTCGAGCGGGATGCCCAGCTTGTCATAGGTGGCCAGTATCTCGGGATCGACCTGGTCGAGGCTCTCGAGCGCCGGTTTCTGCTTCGGCGCCGAGTAATAGATGATGCTCTGGTAGTCGATGTCGGGATAGTCGACCAGGGCCCAGCGCTCGCTCTCCTGGCGCCGTGTGGGGTCCTCCATCTCGAGCCAGTTGCGGTAGGCTTTGAGACGCCATTCGAGGAGGAACTCCGGCTCCTCCTTCTTGGCGGAGATGAAGCGGATGATCTCTTCGCTCAACCCCGGCGGCGCGGCGTCGGCCTCGACAGCGGTTACGAAGCCGTGTTTGTACTCCCGCGTCGCCAGCTGCTCGAGGGCCTGCGTGTCGGTCATGGATCGCTCCGGGACAGTTGGATCGGGGGCGTCCCGGTTCGGCTGGACAGACGGCCGGACCTGAATCTGGACGCAAAAGTCAAGATTGAGAGTTGAAAAACTACGAATCCGGACTAAAATGTCAAGATTAGTTGGAAGAGGGTCAGCCCAGTCTCTTGCGGCGCACCAGGTAGCGGCCGAGGGCCACGTCGAACGGGGTCTCCGTGTCGAGCAGCACGTGGTCGATGCCGGCCTCGGCGCACTGGTAGCGGTAGGTGTCGATCATTTCGCGCATGAGCCGGGTGTACTCGCCGCGCACGTGGCGGGGCTGCGTGGTCAGCCTGGCCTCGGGGTTCTCGAGGTCGAAGAAGCGGGTCTCGCCGGAAAAGTCCAGGTCGAGCTCGCGGGGATCGAGGATCTGGAAGACGACGACCTCGTGGCCGCGATGGCGAAAGTGCCGCAGTCCCATCATAGCCTCCTCCGGATCGTCCAGCAGATCGGAGAACAGGACGACCAGGCCGCGCCGCGAGATGCGCTCGGCCAGATCGTGGAACGCCGGAGCCATCCGCGTGTCGGCTTCGGGGACGGCGCCATGGATCCCCTTGAGTACGATCTGGAGGTGGCTTCCCACCGACCGGGGCGGGACGTAGGAGCGGATGCGGTCGCCGAATGTCATCAGGCCGACCGCGTCCCGCTGTCGCAACATGAGATAACAGAGTGCTGCTGCCAGGCAGCCGGCGTATCGCGACTTGGTCATGCCGCCGCCGGCGCGATAGGCCATCGAGCCGCTGACATCCAGCAGCAGGTAGCTCTTGAGGTTGGTCTCCTCCTCGTAGCGCTTGATGTACATCCGGTCGGTCTTGGCCAACGCTTTCCAGTCGACGTCGCGCAGCGGGTCGCCGGGGATGTAGGCGCGGTGTTCGGAGAACTCCACCGAGAACCCGTGATACGGACTACGGTGGAGGCCGGTGATGAAGCCCTCGACGACCAGGCGCGCGATCAGGTCCAGCCGCGTCAGCCGGGAGATCGTCTCCGGATCGAGGTAGGTCCGAGCATCGGCAGCCGGTGGGGTTGGGACGGTCACGACTCCACCGGCACGTCGCCGAGCAGCCGCTCCACCAGCGTAGGGGTGGTCACGCTCTCGGCCTCGGCATGGAAGTTCATGACGACGCGGTGACGCAATACCGGTAGGGCGAAGGAGCGCACGTCCTCGATCGCTACCGAGTGACGCCCGTCGAGGATGGCCCGTGCCTTGGCCGCCAGCACCAGGAACTGGGAGGCGCGCGGGCCGGCGCCCCAGTTGACCATATCCCGCACGTATTCGGGAGCCAGCGGGTCGGACGGGCGGGTGCTCCGCACGAGGCGGACGACGTACTGGATAACGTGGTCGGCGACCGGCACCTGGCGCACTAGCTGCTGCATCTGGACGATCTTGTCTCCGGACAGCACCGGCTGGGCGCCGCCGCCGCCGCCGCTGGTGGTGGCGCGGACGATCTCCTCTTCCTCGGCTGCTCCGGGGTAGTCGATCCAGAGCTCGAAGATGAAGCGATCTAGCTGCGCCTCCGGCAGTGGGTAGGTGCCCTCCTGTTCGATCGGGTTCTGGGTCGCTAGCACGAAGAATGGCTCGCTCAGCCGCATCGTCTGACCGGCCGCCGTCACCGCATGCTCCTGCATGGCCTGCAGCAGGGCCGACTGCGTCTTCGGCGGCGTGCGGTTGATCTCGTCGGCGAGGATCACGTGGGCGAAGATAGGGCCGTGGACGAAGCGGAAGGATTTGCGGCCGCTGTCGGCATCCTCCTCCAAGACTTCGGTGCCGGTAATATCCGACGGCATCAGGTCGGGGGTGAACTGGATGCGGCCGAAGGAGAGCTCAAGGGTGGCCGCCAGGGTCTGTATCAACGTCGTCTTGGCCAGCCCCGGCACCCCGACCAGCAGGCAGTGCCCGCCGGCCAGCAGGGCCACCAGCAGCTGGTCGATGATCTCCCGCTGGCCGACGATGACTTTGCCGATCTCACCGACAATGGCGTCGCGGGCACTTGCCAGTTCCTCCACCGCCGCTCCGTCTTCAGTCCCCATCTCCTGTCCCTCCTGTCCTTTCCAGGCTCAGCGCACCCCGACCAGAGTGTCACGACCTCGTTGTCGGTGTCGCACCGAGCCATTGATTCCGCGCCTCAGCGCTGAACCGCAATGAATTAAGTATTTCTGTCCCAATGTCTGGCATGCCTTTAGACATATTGCCATATCGTATGGTGCAACGATCCCTAGAGGCGCGAAACCGCATCGCCCCCTCTACCGCCAGCCGCAATATCCCCTCGAGTCGCGGGAGGAGGTGACCTGCTGGACCACTTCGGTGGGCCTGTCCAGCCAACCACCGCTCCGGGTCGCCATCGGCAATATCGGTCTGCTCAGGTCTTGCGTTGCTTCTTCTTGGCTGCGGGAAAAAGGATATTGTTGAGGATCAATCGGTAGCCGGGTGAGCTGGGGTGTAGGCTCAGCCGGGTCGGCGGATCGTGCACGTGGTGGCGGTGATCCTCAGGATCGTGGCCGCCGTAGAAGGTAAACGACCCCTTGCCGACCTGGCCATGAATGTACTTCACTTCCTCCGTTCCTTCCACGTCGGCCAGTACCACCACCGAGTCCTTGATCAGGTCCCGTCTGAAGGCCGTGGTCTGCCCCAGAAAGCCGTTGACGATGTTGGTGTGGCACTGGGTCAGCATGGTCGGCACCGGATCGTACTTGGCTGAGAACTCGAACAGGGTGAAATACTCGGCTTCGGCGGTGCGCACCTGGCGTATCTGCTTGGGCGTGGTATCGATGTCGGAGAACTCGTACACCAGCGGGTTGGTCTCCAGCGTGAACCCGGTGAAGGCGACGGTGCGGGCGTAGTCGAGCTTGGTTTGCGCTGCCGGGTCGGCGGGGTCTCCGTCGAAGAGTTCGTGGGCGATGTCGACAGTCTGCGCCGCCAGAGCGATGTCGAAGGTGTCGGTGGCTGAGCACATGGCGAAGAGGAAGCCGCCGGCCGCGACGTAGTCGTAGATGGCGCGCGCCACCGCCTTCTTCTCGTCGGCCACCTTGGCGTAGCCCAGGCGCCGGGCCTGAGATTCGTAGAGCAGCAGTTGCTCCTGATACCAGGGCGCGCGGCTGAACTGCCCGTAAAATTTGCCGTACTGGCCAGTGAAATCCTCGTGGTGCAGGTGGAGCCAGTCGTAGTCGGTCAGTTTCCCCTGCAGCACCTCGGTGTCCCATATCTTTTCGTACTCCACGTCGGCGTACTCCAAGGCCAGGGTGACCGCATCGTCCCACGGCTGGGAGTTGGGTGGGGTGTAGACCGCGATACGGGGCGCCTTCTCCAGGCGGACTACGTCCATGTTGCTGGCGTCGATATCGGCATAGGCTGCCGCCGCCGCCGCTTCGCTGATGGCCTCCACGCGGACGCCGCGAAGACGGGCCTCGCGCGCGATCAACGGGTTATTGTCCATCAGGAAGGCGCCGCCCCGATAGTTCAGCAGCCACTCTACGACCACCCCGCGCTCCAGCGCCCAGAACGCCAGACCGTAGGCCTTGAGGTGATTGGCCTGCTCCAGGTCCATCGGCACCAGCAGGCGCTGGGCGAGGGCCGGGGCGGCGGGTAAGAGCAGGAGCAGGAGAAAGAGCAGGCCGAACCGCCTCATCCGCGTCCCCTTAAAGCGTCTGTCTCGTTCGTCCGGCGCAGGCGGTCGACCTGCAGCCTGATCGTGGCCGCGTGCACGTGGTCGGGATAGGCGAGCAGCGCGGTCTCGTAGGCCTTCAGGGCCGCCCTGGCACGGCCCCCGGACTCGTAGAGGCGGGCGCAGGCGACGTGGGCCTCGACGACGTGATCTCCCGTCGGGAAGTCTCGTACCAGCTCCTCGTAGAGAGCCAGGGCCTGTCCCGGATCGCTCGCCAGGTAGTAGCCGGCCTTGGCGAGGAGTGCCCGCTGGCGCAGGTCAGGACTACCGTACTCGCGGACAGCCTGCCAGTGGCTGGCCGCCTCTTCGGGCCGGTCCTGGCGCTGCCACAGCAGGGCCTGGGCAAACGCTCCGAGCACCGGCTCGGCGTCCGCCGCACTTTCCATCAGGAGGATGAGCCCCAGCGCGTCGTTGGCCAGCTCGTGTCCAGGATCGCTGGCCAGCAGCTGGGTGAGCTCCTCGGTGGCCGCCGTGAAGTCACCGCGGAAGAACAGCAGCTCGGCGCGGCCGTAACGGACCGCATTCGCCGCCGCGGGGTCCAGGCTCAGCTGCTGGATCATGTGGGCTTCGGCCATATCCAGATCGCCCCGTCCTACGGCGCACTGGGCGAGCAGGGCCAGGATGGCCGCGGCCCTGGGGCCGCGTGGCGAAGAGACGAGCGCGGCGGTCAGCGACTGGGTGGCCCTTTCCGGGTCGCGCAGCACCTCGAGCTGCATCCGACCCAGCGCCAACAGCGCTTCCTCCGCCTCCCCCCGACCCGGGTTCTCGGCGGCGAGCGTGGCGTAGGTTTCGGCGGCGGCGGCGTGGCGGCCCAGCCGCTGGTGGATGGTCGCCAGCTGCAGCAGGGCCCGGTAGCGCAGCCGGGCAGCTGGCACGTGCTCGACGAACAGCTCGTATGCCGCTGCCGCTGCCGCATCGGCTCCCGCCTCCTCGCAGCGTCCGGCGTACCGGAAGAGCAGGGCCATCTCCTCGGGCGAGGACAGGCCGGCAGCCAGGGTGCGCAGTCCGGCCTCCGCGTCCCCGGCCTCTAGCAGGCAGACCGCTTCGAGCAGGCCGAACTCGGCGGGCTCGGATCCGGGCTTCCGATTCTCCCGCAGCGCTGCCAGCAGCTGGCGCGAGCGGCCCGAGTCGGCGGCGGCGGTGGTGAGCCGGTTCTCGACGGCGGTGTAACGCTGTGGATTATTCCGCAGGTGGGCCAGGTATTCGGCCACCGCGCGGTCATAGCTGCGCGTCGCCAGCTGCAGTGAGGCTAGTTCCCAGCTGAACAGGGTCGGCTGTCCGAGCTCCTCCCTGCCGCGCTCGAGGACCTCGATGGAGGCTGCGGCCATGCCGGCCGCGGCGCAGAGATTGCTGACCTGCCGATAGCGGCGGGCGTTGGCCGGATCGGCGGCGAGGGCCTGGTCCCAGGCAGCCAGCGCCTCCGGCTGTCGCTCGAGCTCGACTTGGGCGCGGCCGAGGCGGATGGCCGCCTCGGCATCGGTAGGCGCTGCGGCGAGCCGCTTGCGCATCAGCTCGACGACGCGCTCGTGGGCGCCGGTGACGGCGAGCGTGTGGGCAAAACCGTGTACCAGCGCCGAGTCGAGGTTGCCGGTGCGATGGAGCTGCTCGTAGAGTTCGAGGGCCGCCTCGTGGTGGCCCTCCTCCTCGCTAGCGGCGATGCGGTTGCGCTGTCGTTCGACGAGGCCGGATCTGTCTTGGGACGCGGTGGTCGCAGCCACGGCGATGGACCAGACCGCCACCACGCCGGTGAGCACCGCCCGCCGGCTCCCGGTGCGGACGCTCATTGGCCTGCTCCCACGGCCTGGCCGGTGAGCTCCTGATACATGGTCTCGTAGTACTGCCGGATCACCGCCCGATACTCGCCCGGATAGCCGCCCTCCAGCGCCGCCTTCATCGCCCCGCGCAGCAGGTCTTCGGCCTGTCCGAGGTCCTCCGGCAGCCGACCGGGGCCGGCGTAGGGTCCGTCGGCCCCGGCACGGGAGAGCCGTTTGTCCTCGAAGCCGCGGCTATGGATCGAGCGGCTGGTCTCGAGCATGCGCTGCAGGATGCGGTCCTGCGAGTGCAGGGTCTGCTGGTTCGGTCGCCGCCGGTTCAGGTCGCGCAAAACCGACTCCATCTCGTTCTGCATCTCGGAGATCCCGTGCTGCATACCGCGATTTCCGCGGGTGGAGCGCTCGAGCTCCTGCAGGGCCTGGTAGATCTGGCGCTGACGCGCCGCGAGCCGGGTCATCTGCTCGCCGAAACCAGGCTGCTGCCTGCCGGTCTGCCCGGGCTGTCGGCCGGGGGCCATCGACTGCTGGGTGGCCTGATTGAGGTCGGCCTGCTGTTCCGAAAGGCCCATCATCTTCTCCATCGCCTCGGCGAAGCTGGAGGGCATCCGCGCCGCCTCCAGGTTCTCCACGCTCTCGCGCAACAGGAGGGCTCCCTCGTTGAGATGTTGGACGGCCTGCCGCTGCTGAGGTATTGCGGCTGCCGTGTTGCTCTCGGCTAGCGCGCTCGCCGAACGCTGCATTCCCTGGAGCACCCGGCCGAGGGTGACCGGCAGTGCCTGGCTCATGCTCATCGTGCGACGGGAGAGCTGCCCGACCTGATTGGTTACCTGCTCGGTGCCCTTGAGCAGCGCGAACTGGTCCTCGGCCAACGCCGCGGCGGCGTCGCGGCCCAACTCGTCGGACCGGTGTTGCAGGGCTTCCTGGGCCAAGGACAGTGCCACGAGGTCGCGCACTGCCCGGTCCATCTCGCCGCTGATCTCGGCCTTCTCTCCAGCGACGTATTCGCCCTTCATCTGCTGCAGGTTGGCGCTGAGCTGGGCCAGATCGCCCTCCAGTGACTCGCCTAGCCGCCTCGCCTGCTGGGCCTGGGCCGACTGCAGTCTGGCAGCCATCTCCTGCATGCGGCCGGACATCGCGCTCTGTTCCATGAAATCGGCCTGCGCCTGCAGCTGCTGGGCGGTCTTGGGACTCAAAGGCAGCATCTGGTCGGCGAGTTGCTCAAGCTGTTCTTCGAGACGCTGGGCGTCGGCTCCGAGACGCTCCTCGTGCTGCTGCAGGTGCCGGGTGTTTTCGCCGCCGGCCAGCTTGCTGTCGATTTGGACCTGGCGCTCGTGCAGGTCGGCGGCCTGCTGTGCCACCGCTTCCAGCTGCTGCTCGGCCTGCACTTTTTGCAGCAGGGCCAGGGTCTGGTCAAGGCGTTCCTGGAACTGGTCCTGACTCTCGTTGAACTGCTGCAGCGCTTCGGCCAGGTCGGCCGGGTCGAGGCGCTCGGTGGCTCGTTGCATTGCTTCGAGCGCCGCCCGCAGCTCGGGCGAGGTGACCTCGGCCATCAAGCGGCGGATCTCTTCGACCACGTCGAGGACCTGCTCCGGCACCAGCTGGTTTTCCTCCAGCTTGTCGATCGTCTGCTCGAACTCGCGGGCCAGTTCTTCGAGCGCGTCGGCCCGCTCGAGCTCGCTCTCCAGCGTCGATTCGAGCTCCTTCTGCTGCTCCCAGCTGAGCTCTTCGGTCTTGAGCACCTCCCGCCGTACCTGTTCCAGGTATTCCCTGTTCTCCCGGCCCTCTTCGACGAGCTCCTCAAGCTGTTCGAGCTGTTCCTCCTGCTCGGCCACGACCTCTTCGTAGAGCTCGTAGAGGGAGGGGAAGCGGATGACGAACTCGCGGCTCTCGCCCGTTTTCGGTCCGGCCACCGCATCGTTGTCCCAGGCCACGACGCGGTAGGTCACCCGGTCCTCGGGCAACAGGTCGGTCCCGCTCAGGTCCCAGGTGTGGACCACCTGCTGCTCCCGCTCATGCCCGCCGACCAGCGCCAGCTGCTGCCGCGGGCCGTCGTTGATGCGGTAGCGAATGGCGGTGCGGCTGATGCCGAAATCATCCGCCACCTCGGCGGCTACCACAATCTGTTGATCGTCGGTGAGATCGACGTCGCGTCCGGGGGCGGTCACTGTCACCCGCGGTCGGTTGTCCTCTATCACGTGGATGGCATGCCGGATCGGATTCCGATTGCCGATTCCCTGGCGGTCGGTCAGCCGCAGGGAGTAGTGGCCGGGTCGCGCGAGCACCAGCTCGGTGGTGGCGCGCTGGTCCTCGACGCTGCTGGCGACGGCGAGCGTGTCGTCGAGGACCAGCGCGGCGCTGGCCAGCGGCGTGTTGGCGACGAACTCCATCTCGACCAGGGTCCCGACCAGGGCGTGGAGGTCGCCGGTCTCTTCCTCGACGCGGACCGGCAGTCTGCTGTAGGCGGGGTAGTGGTAGCGGAGACGTTGCCGCTGCACCGCCGGCGGTTCGAGCACGGAGATGCGGTGGGTGGCGCTGCGGCCATCGCCGGCTTCGACCTCGAAGCGCAGCGTGTCCCTGAGACCCTTGAAGATGTGGACCAGGGAATCGGCTCCCTCTACGACGATTTCCTCCTCGCGCCAGCTCGTGCTGCCGGCGGTGCGACTGCGGATCGTCGCCGTCCGCGGCCGCCGGCCGCCGAAGCGGATCACCTGGACGGCCTCGTCCCCCTTCACGATCTCGACGTCGCCCGGACTGACGGCGATCGAGGTCTGGGGCTGGCGCGCGAACGGCGTCATGGGATGGGCGACCCGGTGCAGCGCCTCCCGCAGGGGGGGGGCCAGCGCCAGCGCGGCGAGCGCGAGGGCGAGCGCCGCGGCCAGGTTGCGCGCGGCATTGCGCAGTGGTCGCAGCTCTGCAATGTCCCGCGCCCTGATGCGGCCGATCAGGGCGGCGGCGCTGGAGACGGTGAGTGCGAGCAATTCTCGCGAGTAGATGCGGCCGGCACGGGGGTTGGTCCACAGTTCCAGAGTGCTGATCAGGCGCTGCTTGAGATCGGGCCGCCGCCGCTCGACGTAGAGACCGAGGCGTCGAAGCGAAAGCAGCTCCGGCAGTCGGCGCCACATTCCGGCGGCGACTGCTGCGACCGGGGCGGCGACGACGACGAGGAGAAGGGCCGAGCGCAACGCCGGGGACAGGAAGAGGAGGGACTCGACTCCTGCGGCGACTAGCAGCAGGGCCACCGCCAGGGTGGCAGCCTGCAGCAGGAGTCCGGCGCAGGTGTAAAACACCAGTCTCCGGCGCAGCCGGCTCAGCCCGTTGACTGTCGACTCGTATGCCCGCTGGGTCGCGTCCATGAGGGTTAGTGGGTCAGGGCCCAGACCAGGATGTTGGTCCCCATCCGCAGCGCTGCCAGGCGCCTCTCGGGATCGTTGCCGTGAACGGCCTCATCCTCCCACCCGTCACCCAGATCCGCTTCGTAGGTGTAGAGCACGACCAGTCGGTCGCCGTCGAACAGTCCCAGCGCCTGGGGAGGCCCGCCGTCGTGCTCGTGGATTTTCGGCAGGCCGTCGGGAAAGTCGAAGTGGCAGCCGAACAGACCGTGGTCCGCCGGTAGCTCAACGAATCGCTTCTTCGGAAAGATCCTGGCCATCTCGGGCCGGAAGGACTCGTCCATGCCATAGTTGTCGTCGGCGTGGAGGAAGCCGCCGCTCTCGAGGTAGTGGCGCAGGCGCACTATCTCCTCCGGGCTGAACGCGACGTTGCCGTGGCCCGTCATGTAGATGAACGGGTAGGAGAACAGTTCCTCGTCCATGATCTCCACCGTGGCCGCCTCAGTGGCAGCCCTGATACGGGTCTGATCGTTCACGAAGCGCAGCAGGTTGGGGAGCGAGGAGGGATCGCTGTACCAGTCGCCGCCGCCGCCGTACTTGAGGCGCGCGATCACCACCTGCAGTTCCGGGATGGCGGAGCCGGCGCCGCTGGCGCCGGCCAGCACTAGGCAGACGATGAGACCGGCGAGGAACCTGGTGGGCGAATGGGAAGAGCTGAGCAACCGGCGGCTCTGAGAGGCTGCTGGTGGCTACAGCCCGTTGACGAGGGCGAACTTCCCCACGACGTGTTTGCCGACGTCGTTCTCGGCGACGAAGTAGTAGATGCCGGACCCCACCAGCCAGCCGGCGGCGTTCCGGCCATCCCACTCGGCGGTGCCCCGGCCAGGTTCGCCGGCGATCTCCTTAACCTGGGTGCCGTCTAGGGAGAAGATGCGAACCGCAGCGCCCAGCGGTAGTCCGGTGAGGGTGATCGTGCGGTCGCCGGCGCTCGGGTAGAAGGGGTTGGGGTAGGTGTGCGAGCCGATGACCTTGCTGTTGCCGCCGTTGGAGAGCACCTGCAGGCGAGCAAGTCCGTCGAGGGTGCCGATCCAGAGCTCGCCGGACTCCCCGTTGAAGCGCAGCGAGTTGACCCGGTTGTTGATCAGCCCGCTGTTGAGGGTCGTCAGCGTGACGACGATCTCGCCGTCCGGTCCGATCTGGGTGAGGCCGGCGTCGCTGCCGACCCAGACGTTGCCCTGGTCGTCGGCCTCGACGGCGTTCACGATGCCGGACGGTAGGCCGTTGCTGGCGTTGTAGACGCGCCAGGTGACAATCTCCAGAGTCTGGCCCTCCCTGGAGTAGTCAGTGCGCACGGCGTTGAGGCCGTTGTCGGTGCCGACCCAGACTTGGCCGGTGGCGTCAACGAGAATGTCTGAGGTGCGATTGCTGGTCAAGCGGGAGTCGTAGTCGTCGTTGATCAGGACCGAGAACTCGTCGCCGGCGACGAACGGGGTGCCGCCGTCGTCGAAGAGGAGGAAGCCGTCGCGCGGCGTCGACACCCATTTCACCCCGTCGGCGGCGATGGCGATCTTACCGACGTTGCGGGCGCCGGGCAGGCCGATGGTCTCGTTGTCGTAGAGCAGTTGCTGCCGCGGCGGATAGCCGTCCATCACCACGAGCCCGATCAGGACGTTGGCGATCCACATCAGGCCGTCGTCGTCCCGCACGATGTCGCTGATGGCGACGAAGGACCGGCTTGAGCCGATGCCCCCGAGAGCGGAGTTGGCGCTGTCGAGCTTTCTCCAGAGGCCGTTGACGAACACGCCGATGCCCTTGCCCCAGGTGCCGACCCAGACGTTGCCGTCGGCGTCTGCCTGCGGCGACACCGCGTCGTTGGAGAGAAACCCCTTGCCCTCGGTGTGAATCTCCCAGTTGGTGCCGTCGAATTGGTAGACACCGAACTTGGTGAGACCCTGGTCGTTGGGCACGCTGGCGATCCACAGCTCGTCGCCGTTGAGGGCGATGTCGTAGAACTGGTTGGCGCCCGGCTCCTGCGGCGGCGGCGGTGGCTCGGTCCCCTTTACCTGCAGGCCCCGGTCGGTGCCGACCCAGAGCACGCTGTCGGACTTGGACAGGTCGGTGATTCCGGGGAAGGCCTGGGAGCGATCCACCGTCCAGCGGCCGTCGGTGCGGGTGAACAGGGTGCCGTCGGAGTTGGCCGCCGCGACACTCCCGTCGAAGACGCCGAGGTGGAAGATGTTGTTGCGCACGAAGTCGATGTCGAAACCGTCGCCGGCGTTTGTGCTGATCTGCTTGCTGCTGGCGATGAACAGGGTGTCCTGCCAGACCAGGAAGTCTCTGACTTGGCCCAGTTCCGCGTTCACGGTCCAGCTGTCGGGGTCCTGCAGGTTCGGCAGGCTCATGTCGGCCCAGGCCACGCCCTCCCGCGTGCCCACCCAGAGTCGGCCATTCAGCACGGCCAGTTCGGTCACCGGCGTATCCTTGGTGAACGATCCCAGGATCCGGTAGGTCTCCTTTACCTCTTCTTTGTCGACGAGGAAGAGGCTCACGCCGCGATCCATGCCGACATACAACCGGTCGCCGTCGGCAACCAGGGTGTTGATCTTCAGATCGTTGAAGTCGACGAAGGGCCGGTCAAAGGCATCCTCGTCCGGGCGCAGGCGGCTCAGTCCCTTCTGGTCGGTGCCGAACCAGACGTGGCCGCGATCGTCGACCGCGGCGCTGAAAACCTTGTTTCCCGCCAAGCCGTTGAGGCGGGTGAAGCGTTTGTAGTTCTGGGTCGCCAGATCGAAGCGGAGGACACCCCCGTTGGTGGCAGTCCAGACGCTGCCGCTGTCCACCAGGACGCTGTTGATCTCCTTGGTGCTGGTGAACGCGGCCCAGTCGGCGCTGGCCGACTGCGCGGCGGCGGCGACTGGCGGCACGGTGCAAGCGAGGGTGGCCCACAGGAGCCAGATGGGGCGTACTAAACACATTGCGAACAGAAATTTACAGACGAATCACGCGAAAGCAAACTAACTTCCTTCGAAACTACATCAGCGTCAGTGGGTCGACATTGACGGTCAGTGCGACATCGGCCCCCTGGGAGATTGTCGCCATCGGTTCCAGGGAGCGGGCGACGATGGCCTGCAGCCGCTGAATCGACGTGCCCCGCAAGAGCGCCTGCCAGCGGTAGAAGCCCTTGAGTTTGGCCAGCGGCGCGGGCGCTGGGCCCAGTAGGTCGCCCCCGTCGGCGCGGAGACGATCGGCGCAGGCCAGCGCCGCCTCTTCCACCCTTTCCTCGGCGCGCCCGCGCCACCTGAGCGCGATGAGGCGGCCGAACGGCGGAAACGCCGCCATCTCGCGCTCACTGCGCTCGAGCCCGGCGAAAGCTGCGTAATCCTGCTCGGCTGCAGCCTGCAGTACCGGACTTTCCGGCAGGCGGGTCTGGATGACGACCTCGCCACCGATTTCGCCGCGTCCGGCACGACCGGCCACCTGGGTTATCAGCTGGAAGCTGCGCTCGGCGGCCCGGAAGTCGGGCAGGTGCATCCCGGTATCGGCGGAGATGACACCGACCAGGGTTACCTCCGGGAAGTCGAGACCCTTCGCCACCATCTGAGTGCCCAGCAGGACGTCGGCCTCGCCGTGTCGAAAGCGCTCCACCAGTTCGTCGTGGGCCCCCTTCCACCCGGTTGTGTCGACGTCCATGCGGATGACGCGAATGCCGGGGAACTGGCCGTTGAGCTCCTCCTCCACCTTCTGAGTGCCGACGCCCTCCAGTTGCAGCTCGGCACTGCCGCAGCGGCTGCAGCTGGTGGCCATCGACTCGCGGTGGTCGCAGTAGTGGCAGCGCAGCTGGGTGGTTTGGCCGCGACGATGGCAGGTAAGGGCCACCCGGCAGCTGTTGCACTCGCAGGCTTCGCCGCAGGAGGAGCAGACCACGGTCGGCGCGAAGCCCCGCCGGTTCTGCAGCAGGATCACCTTTTCGCCCCGCTCCAGGCGCTGCTGCAGCTTCATGCGCAGGGCGTGGGAAAACAGGGCGCGCTGGCGGCGCTGGTAGGGCTCGAGGCGCATATCGACCACTTCCACCCGTGGCAGCGGCCGGTTATCGATCCGGCGCGGAAGAGCGAGCAGATGGTACTTGCCGGCGCGCGCATTCTCGTATGATTCCAGGCTCGGGGTGGCCGACCCGAGCAGGACCACAGCCTGCCGCCGCTGGCCCCGCACCAGGGCCAGGTCGCGGGCGTTGTAGAGGAGGGGATGGCGGCCTTCGAGGTCTTCCTGCTTGTAGGAGGCGTCGTGCTCCTCGTCGACGACGATCAGGCCCAGCTGCGGCAGCGGCGCCAGGATCGCCGAGCGGGCGCCGATGACCACCCGCTGTTCGCCGCGGCGCAACCGGCGCCAGGTGTCGAATCGCTCGCCGGCCGATAGCTGGCTGTGCATCACCGCCACCTCGGTGCCGAAACGGCTGCGGAAGCGGCGCACCATCTGCCAGGCCAGGGCGATCTCCGGCACGAGAATCAGCGCGCTGCGCCCCTGCTCAAGGGCTTGGGTGACCGCCTCGATGTAGACCAGCGTCTTGCCGCTGCCGGTGACGCCGTGCAGCAGGGCGGGGTAGAAGCGGCCGGCTTCGATCGCCGCGACGATGGGCGCGATTACCGAGCGCTGGTCGGCCGTCAGCTCCAGCTCCGGACCGGACTCGAGGGTGATGTGGGCAAGCGGATCGCGCACCCGTTCCTGCTCGATCTCCTCGATCAGGCCCCGCTGCAGCAGCTGCCTCTGCACCGGGTATGCGAAGCCGGAGGCGGCGAGCTTCTTCTTCGGTGTCGGTCCGTGTTCGACTAGGTGCTCGAGGCAGGCCGCCTGGCGGGGGGCGCGGTGGTGCAACTGCTCCAGCGGCCCATTCGCCAATGCCGTCGGTACCACTCGCAGCAGCCGGTTGCGCACGGTCCCCACCGCAGCGGCCGGAAGCACCGGCCGCACGTCGACACTGTGGCTGCGGCGCAGGCGGTCCAGGGCCCGCTCCAGCGCCGTGGTGTCCGTGCCGCCGGCGCTGAGGCGGCGCTTCAGGGTCGACACGGTGAGCGGACCGTCCGCGAGCCGGGCGACGATCTCTTTCTCCAGAGCTCCCGCCGGCTCGGGGGCGGCGCCGAGCTGGACCTGCCGTCTGGAGCTGACCTGGAGACCGGGCGGCAGGGCGGCGAGCAGCGCCGACGCGAGGGGAGCGAAGTAGTAGGCGGCCATCCATCGGCAGAGATCGATCACATCTGGATCGAGCAACGCCTCGCCGGCCAGGATCTGGGCGACCGGGCGGATCGCAGACGGGGCTACCCGGACCTCGGCCGCCGTGGGGGCGCTCTCGGCGACGATGACCCCCGTCATCAACCGCTTGCCCACCGGTACCAGGACGAGGGCGCCGATGGCGGCTGTTGCTCCCAGGTCGGGTGGCACCAGGTAGGTGAGTTCCCGCGCCAGCGGCGGCGGCAGAGCCACCTCCACGTAGCGCCGGCTCATCTGGCGCTGTCGCTGGAGGTCGCGTTCGCCGGACTGGGGAGGCGGCGATTGAGCTTGAGTAGCTCGATCCCGCGATGGGTGGCGGTAAAACGCAGCACGGAGTTGGGATCTCCGAGGCGCTCTTGGCTGACCGGTTCACCCCGGAACCAATAGCGCAGCCCGTGGGGCTTGCCGGAGGTGACGTGGAAGTACTCCCGGGCCTGCCACGTCGGGCTTACGAATCCAGGGGGCACGGTCTGCTCGAAGGCGATGCCTCCGTCGGCCTGGATTTGCACCCAGACCTCGTCGATTGCCTCGATGCGGAAAGTGAGCGACGAGTCCACCGCTGCCGTCAGGGTCGGCGACGCGGGGTTGGTGGCCGCCGACTCAGTCGCACTTAGATCCGGTTCCGCGCCGCCGCCGGCGGGCGGCGTGGGTGGCGGCGCTGGTTTGCGGACCGCACCCGGTTCATCAATTGCGGGCGCGGCACCAGGCGTCGCAGTCGCCGAAATGGTCGAATCGGCACCGGCATCGTCGTCGTGGTCTGGGGCTGCTGTCGGTGCCAGTGCCGCCACCGCCGGTACCGAGGGCAGCGACCGGGGTTTGGGTTTGGCCGGAGCATCGCCGTTTCCATCGCCGAAAACGGCCACCAGGATCAGTGCCAGAAACAGGGCGATGCCGCCTGCTCCGGCCAGCTGCCACTTCCGGGGTATCCCGGTCAGCCTGGGGATCGAGCCGGAGTCGGGCAGCTCAGTCGGTGTGGGCCCGGCCCGTTGGACTGGAGCCGGGCGCGTGCGGTCGTAGGCGGCGACGAGGGTCTCAACTTCCAGGTCGAGGAAAGCGGCGTAGGTGCGCAGCCCGAGTCGCAGGAAGACGGGCTCGAACCGATTCAGCTCGCCGGCCTCGAGGGCGCGGATGACCAGGACGCTGATTCCGGTCGTTTCGTGCACGTCCTCGACGGTCAGGTTGCGCCGCTCCCGGGCCTGGCAAAGGGCGGCGGCGAAGTCGTCGCGGGATGCCGAGTCGTCTGGCGGTGAAGGGGGGGCGTCGCTCATCGGGGAAGGGCGGTCGGCTGGTTGGGGTCGAAGCCGGCGTCTCGTAACATGCCGGCGACCAGGAAGAGGGGCAGTCCGACAACATTATAATAACAGCCCTCCACCCGCTCAACGAAGCGCGCCGCCAGCCCTTGGATGCCGTACGCGCCCGCCTTGTCCATGGGCTCTCCACTCTCGATGTACCACTGTATATCGGCTGGTGACAGCGGTCCGAAGGTGACGTCCGTGCAACTGCAGTCGGTAAGCTCGCGGCCGTCGGGACCGAGGATGCAGACGCCGGAGTAGACCTGGTGCCGCCGGCCGGAGAGGGCCCGGAGCATGCGCGCGGCGTCGTGTGTGTCGCGGGGCTTGCCCATGACCTCGCCGTCGAGGTAGACCACGGTGTCGGCGGCCAGCAGGATGACGGGTTGGTTGCCACCCTGCTCGTCGGCGATGGCCTGGGCCTTGCCGCGGGCCGTTTCGATGGCGTGGGCGGCCGGGCTTGCTCCGGCCGGATCGGGCTCTTCTTCGGTGCAGGGTTGCTGCCTGAAAGACAGCCCCAGTTGTCGCAGCAGGTCGGCGCGGCGCGGCGAGGCCGATGCGAGAACGAGGGGCGGAGGTGGGGTCACGGCTAGCGCTCGGGGCTCTCGATCATCAGCGTCACGGGTCCGTCGTTGGTCAGCTCAACCTCCATCTGGGCGCCGAAGACGCCCTCCTCCACCGCGGGGGTGTGCTGTCGCAGCAGCTCGACGAAACGCCCGTAGAGCTGAAGGGCCCGCGGCGGCGGAGCGGCGGCGATGAACGAGGGCCGCCGGCCGCGGCGACAGTCGCCGTAGAGCGTGAACTGCGACACCGCCAGGATGGCGCCGCCGATGTCGAGCAGCGAGCGGTTCATCTTGCCTTCGTCGTCGGGAAAGATGCGCAGCTGCACGCACTTGTCGGCGCAGAACTCGAGGCCCTGCTCGTCGTCCTCCGCGTGGGCACCTACCAGCAGCAGCAGGCCGTGGCCGATGCGGCCGACGACCTGTCCTTCGACGCGGACGCGGGCACTGGTGACCCGCTGGACCAGAACGCGCATGGGGGCCAAACTACCGGTTGGCCGGCACCCGGGCAAGCAAGCGGCGCCTGACGCTGTTTGTCCGGCTCACAGGCGACGGTCGCCGCGCTCGAACTTGATCTGTGGAATGTCCTTGAGCTGGGCCTTGAAGAAGAAGGCGCGATCGCGCTGGAAGCTGCTCGGCTCCAGATTTAGCGTCGCGGTCCAGTCGTGGAACTCCCGCTGCAGCGAGAGCAGCTCGGAGGTGATGCGGGCGTTGTCGAACATCGGCTTGCCGGGAGCGCGCAGGTTGTAGTTGACCGAGTACTGTACGTGCCAGACCTGGCGCAGGCCGGTGCCGAGGGAAGCGCGCAGCCAGGAGCGCTTGAACGTGGAGGTGCGGCTGCGGCTGCGGGAGTAGTAGTGGCTGAGCAGCAGGCGCTGGCCGCGGTCCCGCCGCCGCAGGTCGCGCTGCAGGCCGTTCTCGTATCCGAAGCGGTCCGACTCGAAGCCGCCACCGTAGCGCTCCGCCCGGGTGCCGCGCTCGAACCCGTCCAGCGCTTCGGCGTCCAGCCGAGTCCCGTCTTCCTGCGCGCGCTCGGCGCGGCGTGCCAATCGCAGGCTTGAGCTCACCTCGAAGCGCTTCAGGCGCGGCGCCGTAAGTTGCAGCAGGTCGTCGTCGTCGTAGAACTCCGATGTCAGCGTCAGGCGGGATTTTAGGCTGCGGCCGGCGTCGATGCGCAGGCTGGTGGCCAGGTCGGCCAGCGGTCGGACGTCGCGGTCGAAGTTGTAGGAGGTGGAGAAGTTCAGCTGGGCCAGCCGGACTTTGGACTCTTCCTCGTCCCGCAGCAGCTTGATCCAGAACGTGTTGTCCAGACGCATCGTCACCTGGCGCGTCTGGTCCCAGGGACTGGACGCGCCACCGAACCCGGCGAGGCCCCCGGTCTCGGTCTGCGCCGCCTGGTAACGCAGCGACAGGTTGGGCTTGACTACGTGCCGCAGGGCGGTCAGGCGACCGATCTGGGGGTGGAACTGGCCGTACAGGGTCTGTGTGAGGCCGGCGGTGGTGCTGAACCGGTCGGTGCGCACGACGCGCGCGCTGCCGTTGTTGCTGCGCAGGTCGGTGTCGCGCCAACTCTCCGCCAGGCTGGTGTTGAGGTGGAGCCAGGGCAGGGGGCGTTGTTGCGAGGAGAGCCGCAGCGAGGCGTCGGCGGAGGTCTGGGTGGTCGTGTCGGTGGGACTGCCGCGGCGGCGATTGCGCAGCCGCGCGCTGCCGTCGTAATAGATCTGGGCGTACCAGGGTCTGGGGGCGCCACGCCCACGTTGCTCCGGCGTCGACCAGAACGACCGTCGACTGCTGCGCAGGCTGACCTCGGGGAAGACGGTATCGAGCCGGTCGGTATCCAGGTTCTTCGTCTGACTGGCGTTCACGCTGAGGCTGTTTCCGGAGCGCCAACGCTTGCTGTAGCTGACATTGGAGCGCAGGGTGCGGTTGAGCCGATCCTGGAGGCTGGTGGCGTTGTCGCGGGAGAAGTCCTTGTTGCTCTGGAAGGTGCCGGAGGCGCGCAGTTTGGCGCCTTCCCCGATCTCCTGGTTGTGGCGCAGGCTGGTCCACCACTCCCAGCTGCTGCGCAATCCATCCTGCCTGCTCTCCAGACGGGTTTCGACGCGACCGTTCCAGCGGTAGCGCCGGTTGTAATTGACGCGGGCGCGCGCCAGCCAGCCGGAGCGCTGGCGGATGTCTCCGGAGAGCGTGGCGTCCCAGTAGTCACTGGGCGCCAGGTAGTAGCCGAGGTTGCGTATCTCCCACTCGGTCTCGGCGACGGCGAAGCGGATCGGGCGCCGCCCGTAGTTGGGAGTCAGCAGGCCGGATTGGCGGTCCTTGCGCAACGAGAAGACGTAGAACGGAATCCACATCACCCGCTTCTCGGCCACCCGCAGATAGACCGGGCGGGCGATGGCCATCTCGTCGGCAAGCACCATGATCCGGGGACTGTAGAAGTCGAAATGAGGGTGCTCCTGGTCACAGGTGGTGTAGGAGCCGCGATGCACGTGGAATTCGTCCTCCGAGAGCGTGCGGATCGTCTTGCCGGTGTAGAAGCTCTTCTCCTTGCGAATCTGCGCGTCGTAGATGGTGCCCACCTTGTCGTTCAGGTCGTAGCGGATGCGGCTGCCCCGGATCGTGTCCTTGCTTCGCACCAATTCGGGCAGGCCGATCAGTGCCCCCGTGCTGTCGACACCGGCGCGGGCCTCGGCCACCTTGTTGTGGCGCTCGAGTATGATCTCGGCCGCCGCGAGTTGGATCTTCTTGTGTGCCACCTCGGCGTTGCCGCGAATCAGGATGGTGTCGTTGACCGCCTCCATGCGATCGCCACTGTAAATGAATCCGCTGCGCTCGTCGCGGTTGCGCACCAGGGTGAGCAGGCGCTGGGCCTCCAGCAGGCTGGCGTCGACAGCGGCGGAATCGCCGGCTGCGACGGACAGGCTGTCGATCGGGGGCGGTGCCAGCCTGTCCACCGCGGCGATCGCAGGCGGCTCGACCGCCGGCACTGCGCGGGCGAAAATGGCGGTGAGCAACAGCGGCACCAGCCGCCACAGACCGGGCATCAGGAGGCATGCCGCTGGCGAAAGACCTCATAGAGCACGAGGCCGGCGGCGACCGAGGCGTTGAGGGACCCGATCTCGTTCCTGCCCATCGGAATGGTCACGATGAAGTCGCAGTGCTCCCGCACCAGGCGGCGGATCCCCTTGCCTTCGCCGCCGACGACGATTCCGCACGGACCACTGAAATCACCGGTAGCGAAAGACCGTTCGCCGCCGGCGTCGAGGCCGGCGATCCAGAGTCCGGCCTCGCGGGCCTGGTCGAGGGCCCTGGCCAGGTTGACGACGCGACAGACGGGCAGATGGGCGGCCGCGCCGGCCGCAGCCTTGACGGCGGTGGCGGTGAGGCCGGCCGCTCCCCGTTCCGGTATCACGACGGCGTGGGCGCCGACGGCGTGGGCGGTGCGGAGGATGGCACCCAGGTTGTGGGGGTCCTGGATTCCGTCGAGGAAGACCAGAAAGGGAGCGGAGGGAAGGGAGGCCAGGATCTGGGTGTAGTCGGCGTAGGCCTGGCCGGCCAGATGCGCCACCACACCCTGGTGATTGCCGCTGGCGCTTCGGTCCAGAAGCTCGCGCGCTACCAGGTCGAAGGGGATGCGATGCTGCCGGGCCTGCGCAAAGATCTCGTCAATCACATCCCCGCTGGCGCCGCGCGCGAGCTGCAGTCGCTGGATCGGCCGGCCCGCCTTGAGGGCCTCGAGCACGGGATGGCGTCCGTGGATCTGGAGCGTCCCTGCCTCGTCGTCTTTCATACCGCTACCCCGTTGCGGGAAGGGCGTGCCCAGGGGTGGGAGTTCTCTTCCGTTCGAGGGGGTGGTCGGAAGGCGGGCGATTCTGATTACTATTTGAAATTAATGGAGTTGGGAGCGAACAGGCAAACTGGATCGGCATTTGCTTAATCCGTTTCGGCCCACTCGGACAAACGGAGAATGCCGTGAATACTGTCATTCTGGTGAGCGAGTTGGCGGTGGCCGTGGGGGTGATGGTGGTGATCCTACGCGCACTTGGCGAACGCCTTCAGGATCTGGATCTGTAGTACGCCGTTCGGCCGCTGAGTGCCGGCCTCCGTTTCAGCGGCGGTCCTGATCGAGCCCCTTGAAGCCGTCGCCGAAGTCATACCCGGCGCGACCCCAGTCGATCTTCCCCGGATCGATCCGCTGGCGCAGCTTTTCCAGGGTCGCGGCGATGTCGACCTCCTCGCCGGCGGGGTCTTCAGCCGGTGCCGCTGGCGGTGGTTTCTTTGCCGTCGGCTTCTTCCCGGCCGCCGGTTGCTTCTTACCCGGCTTCTTCCCGGATCTGGTCTTGCCGCCGGCCGGTGCCTGCCTCTTCGCCTCCGGCTTTGCTAGCTTCTCAACCAGCGGCTTGCCATTGCAGAAGAAGTCGCTGAACTCGATCATCACCGCCGCCTTCACCTCGGGGCGCAGCGGTCCGAGTTCGAGTATGGCGGTATTGATCTGCTCGACCGTGCGCAGGTCGACGTCGTCGAGCAGCTCCCGAGCCTGCTCCTCCCCGATGGTGATAAGGAAGACGGCTACCTTGTGCAGGCGGGTGAGACCGTCGGCCGGAGATGCCATCCTACGAACCTTCCTCCCGTTTTCGCAGGAGCTTCTTCCACTCGTCGATTTTGTTGAGTGCATCCAGCGGCGTCATGCTACTAACGTCGAGCTCTTCCACGGCCGTGGCCAGGGCCTGGATGCGCCGCTCCGATTTGAGCGCGAAAAGGCTCAGCTGGGCCGGCTCGGTTCCCGCGTTCGGGCGCGGGGTGATCTCTGCCGGCACGTGTTCCCGCTCCAGCTGGCCCAGGATCTCGCTGGCCCGTCGCACCACCGACGCCGGCATGCCCGCCATCTGGGCGACATTGATACCGTAGCTGCGGTCGGCGGCGCCGGCCGCCATCCGGTGCAGGAAGATGACATGGTCACCTTCCTCCCGCACCAGGACGTTGCAGTTGGCCACCCGCTCGAGGCTGTCGGCCAGTTCGGTGAGCTCGTGGTAGTGCGTCGCGAACATCGTGCGGGCACGGGCGCGCTCGTCCTGGTGCAGGAATTCCACCATTGCCCAGGCGATGCTGAGGCCGTCGTAGGTGCTCGTGCCGCGCCCTAGCTCGTCGATGAGGACGAGGCTGCGGGGCGTGGCGTTGTTGAGGACGCTTGCCGCCTCCTGCATCTCCACCATGAAGGTGCTCTCACCCCTGATCAGGTTATCGGAAGCGCCGACGCGCGTGAAGATGCGATCGGCCACGCCGATGGTGGCGGCCGCCGCCGGCACGAAGCTGCCCATCTGCGCCATGATCGTCAGCAGGCCGACCTGGCGCAGGATCGTGCTCTTGCCGGCCATGTTGGGTCCGGTGATGAGAAGTAGCTGGCGGGCCTGCGCGTCGATCCGCACGTCGTTGGGCACGAAACGCCCCGGCGGCAGCTGATCTTCTATCACCGGGTGCCGGCCGCCGGTGATCTCGATGGCGTGGCCGGCGTCGACGCCGGGGCGCGTGTAGCCGCGATTGCGTGCCACTTCGGCAAGGGTGCCGATCACGTCGAGGGTGGCGATGCAGCGGGCGGCCTGCTGCACGGGGGACGCCCAGTCGGCGGCATCGGTGCGCAGCTGGAGGAAGAGCTCTCCTTCCCGGGTGTGCAGCCGCTCCTCGGCACCGAGCACCTTCTCCTCGTACTCCTTCAGCTCCGGGGTGATGTAGCGCTCGGCGTTGGCCAGCGTCTGTTTGCGCACGTACTCCTTGGGTGCTCGGTCGAGGTTGGCCCTGCTGATCTCGATGTAATAACCGAAAACCTGGTTGTAGCCGATCTTCAGGGAGGCGATGCCGGTGCGCTCTCTTTCGCTGGCCTGCAGCCCGGAAATCCAGTCCCTGCCGCCGGCGCTGATGCGCCGCAGCTCGTCGACCTGATCGTCATAGCCGTCGCGGATCAGGCCGCCCTCGGTAATGCTGGCCGGCGGGTCGTCGACCAGGGCCCTTGCCAGCAGATCCACCAGGGGCCTGGTGTCAGGTAGTTGTTCGCGGGCTATCGATTGTCGCAGGAGGTCCGATACCAGAGCTTCCACGAGTGCGGCGATTTCCGGGATCCGGTCCAGGGACCGGCCCAGTCCCCACAGGTCGCGGGCATTGGCGCGCTGGCAGCAGACGCGGGCCATCATCCGCTCCAGGTCGCCGATACCGGCGAGGAGCTCGGCCAGCTGCTCGCGCTCGTGGTGCTTTTCGATCAGCTCGCCGACGGCGTCGAGCCGGGCTGAGATGGCATCCACCTGGACCAGCGGCGCCACTAGCCACTGGCGCAGCAGGCGGGCGCCCATCGCGGTGCGGGTACGGTCGATGATGCCGAGCAGCGAGCCGGTCCTGCCGCCGTCGTGCTGATTGCGCAGCAGGTCCAGATTGCGCTGGGCGTTGGCGTCGAGCAGCATGAAGTCGGATCGCCGTCGCCGGGTGACCCGGTTGATGTGGTCGATGCTGCCCCGCTGGTTGTCGCGCAGGTAGGCGACGGCAGCGCCAGCGGCGCGCACGGCCAGCGGCACGTCCTCGCAGTCGAAGCCCTTGAGGGTGCGCACCTTGAGCTGCTGTGTCAGGGTCTCGTAGGCGGCGTGGTAGTCGAATTGCCACGGCTCGACCGTGCTCACGGCCAGGCCCGCCGGGAGCTCCTGCTGCAGTCGCTCCAGCCCTTCTCCGGCCTCCTCCGGCAGGAGCAGCTCCGCCGGGCCCAGGCTCTCCACCTCGTCGACCAGTTCTTCGGAAGCCAGCTCGCTGAGACTGAAATCGCCGGTCGACAGGTCGACGGCAGCCAGGCCGGCCCTCCCGTCCTCGGCGCAGAGGGCGACCAGGTAGTTGTTGGCCGGTCCGTCGAGCATCGAGTCGGCCAGGGCGGTGCCGGGCGACACGACCTGGACCACGTCCCGCTTCACGACGCCCTTGGCTTTTTTGGGATCCTCGACCTGCTCGCAAATCGCCACCTTGCGGCCCATCTGGATCAGCCGCGTGACATAACCTTCCATGGCGTGGTATGGAACGCCGGCCAGCGGCACGTCACCCGAACTCTTGCCGTGGTTCCGCGCCGTCAGGGTGAGTCCAAGCAGGCTGGCTGCGAGCACGGCGTCTTCGTAGAACATCTCGTAGAAGTCGCCCATGCGGAAGAACAGGATGGCATCCTGGTGCTGAGACTTGAAGTGCCGGTACTGCTGCATGGCCGGCGTCAGTTTGGCGCTTGGCATAGGCTCGGCAGCGGAGCACGCAGCCGGTGCCCCGGTGGAAGGCCGAGAGCCAGGAGCCGAACTGCACGGCTCCTGGCTCTCGGGTGTAGGCAGGTTAGTCGACGGCTGACATCGATGCGGGCTCAGACCTAGTCGTCATCCTCGTCGTCGTAGTCATCCTCGTCCTCTTCATCTTCCGCCGCCGGGTCGGCCGGAGCCTCGTCGGTCGGTGTCGGCGCGCCGCTTGAGGACTTGCCGTCGATGGAGTCGCCCCAGCTCTCCATTTCGTCGTCCTGGTCGGCCACGACGTCACCAATCGTGACCGACTTGATCGGATGGGCATTGAGGTACTCCTCGAACTCGGCCTGGTCCTTGTCCCTGAGGTAGTCGCGGACACTGAGGACGACCTTCTTCTGGGCCTCGTCGAACTCGATGACCTTCAGCGGCAGCTCCTGGTCGACGTCGAAGCTCTGCCGCGGAGTCTGCAGGTCGTCGATGGCCAGCTGCGACAAGGGGACGAAGCCGTCCAGTTCGCCCTCGAGGCTGACGACGACGCCGCGCTCGAGCAACCGCGAGATGGTGCCGGTGGTCTGGGAGCCGACCGCATACTTCTCGGTCAGGGCCGGCCACGGATTCTCGAAGGCCATCTTATGGCTCAGCGAGACGCGCCGGCGCTTCTTGTCGATCTCGGTCACGACTGCCGAAATCACGTCGCCCTTCTTGAACATCTCGCTAGACTGGCGGATGCGGCGGGTCCAGGACATGTCGGAAATGTGCACTAGCCCGTCGATACCCTCCTCCAACTCTACGAAGGCGCCGAAGTTGGTCAGGCTCCGCACGGTTCCCTCCAGCTGCATGCCGATCGGATACTTGGTGTCGAGCGTCTCCCAGGGGTCGGGCTCGATCTGCTTCATGCCCAGGGAAATCTTCTGGTTCTCCTTGTCGGCCTTGAGTACGACCACCTCGACCGGGTCGCCGATGGTCACCAGCTTGCTCGGGTGGCGGATGTGCTGGGTCCAGGACATCTCGGAGATGTGCACCAGCCCTTCGATGCCCTGCTCCAGCTCGACGAAGGCGCCGTAGGCGGTGATGCTGACCACCTTGCCCTTGACCTGAATGCCGACTGGGAACTTGTTGTCGATTGACTCCCAGGGATGGGCGGTGAGCTGCTTGAGACCGAGCGAGATGCGCTCCCGCTCGCGGTCGTAGTTGAGGACCTTGACCTTGATGCGGTCGCCGATGGAGACCAGCTCGGAGGGATGGCTGACGCGGCCCCAGGACATGTCGGTGATGTGCAGCAGGCCGTCGACGCCACCCAGATCGATGAAGGCGCCGAAGTCGGTGATGTTCTTGACCACGCCCTCGCGGATCTGGCCCTCCTCCAGCTCCTTGATGATCTCGACCCGCATCTTCTCCCGCTCCTCCTCGAGCACGGCGCGGCGAGAGACGACGATGTTGCGGCGGGCCTTGTTGAGCTTGATGATCTTGAAGGGGAATTCCTGACCGAGGAACTGGTCGAAGTTCTTGACCTGGCGGATGTCGATCTGCGAGCCCGGCAGGAAGGCGTCGACGCCGAACAGGTCGACGACGATGCCACCCTTGATGCGGCGCTGCAGCCGGCCCTGGACCGTGTTGCCGGTGTCGTGGGCATCCTTGATGTGATCCCACACCCGCATGAAGTCGGCCTTCTGCTTGGACAGGACGACCTGGCCTTCCTGGTCTTCAACACTCTCGAGGAAGACCTCGATCTCCTGGCCCGTCTCGATAGCGTCGGCGTCGGAGAACTCGCGCAGGGAGACGATCCCCTCCGACTTGAACCCGATGTCCACCATGACCTCGTTGGCGGTGATGGCCACCACGCGGCCGTTGACGATCTGGCCCTCTTTAATGCCGGAGATGCTCTCGTCGTAGAGGGCCATGAAGTCGTTGAACTGGTCCTCCGTGTATTCGGGCGTGTCGAGGTCATCGGCACTGATGTTGCCGTAGACTGGCTTTTCCTCCGCCGCTTGGTCCTTGACGCTGCTGGTCGTTTCGGTCATTGGTTGCTTCCTTCCAGATTGCTCTGGGTTGAGTTGATGTAACCCCGGCCCGTTGCCGGTCCCGCTGCATCTCAGCGGATTTTGTCCTCTCTGGCCCAGCCGACGATCCGATCGATCTGCTGGGCCAAGGTAAGTTCTGTCGTATCCAAAGTTTGCACGGCCTCCAGGTCGTGTGCGGCTCCGTAATCCCGCGCCGCATCCCGAGCATCCCGCTGGCGGATGTCCTCAGTCACATCGGCTAGCGAGGCGGACATCCCCTTCTCGCGCAGCTCCCGGTGCCGGCGCGTTGCCCGCACCTCGAGGGCGGCTACCATGAGGACCTTGACGTCGGCGTCGGGAAAAACCACCGTCCCGGCGTCCCGGCCCTCGGCCACCACGCCGCCGTCGCGTCCCATCTGCTGCTGCTGCGCGACCAGCGCGTGGCGCACCTGCGGCTGGTCGGCGTAGGCGGCGATGCGCCGGGTGACCTCCGGCTCGCGGATCGCGGTACTTACGTCCTCGCCGTCGAGCAGGATCCGACCGCCCTCGGCCTGGGGCTCGAGGGAGATCCGCAGCTGCTGCAGCAGCGCCCCCAGGGCCGCTTCGTCATCGGCGGCAATGCCCGCTCTTATCGCAGCGAGGGTAACACACCGGTACATTGCGCCGGTGTCCAGGTGCCGATAGCCCAGGGCTGCGGCGACCCCGCGAGCCGTGCTGGACTTGCCGGCGCCCACGAGCCCGTCAATGGCGATGATCGGTGCGCGATCTTCCGTCATCGCGGCTACAAGCCCACCAGGGCACGCAGCCTCTTTACTTCATCTGGTCGAAGGCGGCGGTGCTCGCCGGTCTCGAGCCCGGCGAGGGCCAGGCCGGCGAACTCGACGCGCCTCAGGGTCAGCGTCGAGTGTCCGACGGCCTCCACCATTCTACGCACCTGGCGCTTGCGGCCCTCGCGGATGCCGATCTCCACTTGTGCCTCGCGACTGCGGCCGCCATCGTGCCCGGGCGCGCGCCGCCGCCGTAACAGCCGGACACGGGCAGGGGCGGTGACGCCATCTTCCAGCTGCACGCCCCGGCGCAGGCGGTCCAGCTGCGAGGCGGTCGGCGTGCGCCGGACGGTTGCCACGTAGACCTTGTCTACCCCGTACCGCGGATGCATTAGGCGATGCGCCAGGTCGCCGTCGTCGGTCAGCAGCAGCAGGCCGGTGGTGTCCTGATCCAGGCGGCCGACAGCCACGGTGCCGGGGCGTAAGCCGCGCACCTGGTCGAAAACGGTGGCGCGACCGTGGGTGTCGGCGTGCGTAACCAGGCAGTCGGCCGGCTTGTTGAGCAGCAGGTACTCAAACGAGCGGGGCGGCGTCACGTTACGCCCGTCCACCTGCACTCGATCCTGGTCGACCACGACGCAACGGCCGGCATCTTCCACCACCTGGCCGTTGACCGTGATCGCCCCCTGCTGGATAAGCAGGTCGCACTTGCGCCGCGAGGCGACGCCGGCCCTGGCAAGGTAGCGGTTGAGGCGCATCTGCGACCTGCCACTGCCGGACCCGGCACCGCGGTTAGCCTGCGAGCTTTTACTCCTCGAGTCCGTCTGCTGTGGCCTCCGTGTTGGCGACCGCGTCGGCGTCCGCGAACGCACCTTCGGTTGCCGCTTTGCGGTTGCGTTCCTGGACGAAGGCGTCCTGGCTGGACCAGCTGTCGTCCTCGGTCGTTTCGAGCGCTCGCTCATCTTCGCTGTCGTCCCTGGTTGTCAGCTGCTCGTCCCGCTCGACACCGCTGGCGGCCTCCGCAGTCTCAGCGGCCGCATCCTCCACGGGCTCGCCGCCATGTACCCGGTCGGTGTCGTCCGCCTCCTCCAGACCAACGGCCGCTCCATCGTCGGCAGTGGGTACGGATGCCTCGGGATAACGCTGAGCCAGCAGCTCCTCGAGCTCCCGCGGCTTGGGCAGATCGGCCAGGCTCTTGAGGCCGAAGTGCAGGAGGAACTCGCGCGTGGTGCCGAACAGCATCGGCTTGCCAATGCCCTCGGAGCGGCCTGAGATGCGAACCAGATCGTGGTCGAGCAGGTGCCTCACGACGCCGGAAGAGTTGACGCCGCGAATCCCGTCGATCTCGACCCGGGTGATCGGTTGCTTGAAGGCGACAATAGAAAGAGTCTCCAGTGCCGCCTGGGAGAGCCTGACCTGGTCCTTGCCGCCGTGGTATTTGCGCACCCAGGCTCCGAATTCCTGGCGGGTGGCCAGCTGGAAGCCGCCGCCGATCTCGACGATCGTGAAGGCGTTGCTGTTTTCCTCGTACCTCTCGTTCAGCCAATCGACCGCGTTGCGCACGTCCTTGCCGTTGATCCCATCGAAGAGGGCGGTCAGGCGGCCGGGGGTGACCGGCGTGTCGGCTGTCACCAGAACCGCCTCGATCACCGAACGGACCTTCTCGAGGTCCTGCTCCCCTTTCATCACGGAAGCTCCGCTCCGTAGGTGGTCAGCCCGGGTGCGGCGCCCGGAGCCGCGGCGAAGCTGGCACGCGACTCATCGCCGTCGTCCCGCTTTTCTATCCAGATCTCCTCGAAGGGCGCGGCCTGCTGCACGTGGATCTGCTGTGACTTGAGCAGCTCGAGGATGCCGATGAAGGCGGCGATCATCCGCTCCTTGCTGCCGCCGTGGATCAAGTCGTAGAACCGCACCCGGGAGCGCCGCTCCAGTGCGGCCAGGGTGCGCTGGACGCATTCCTCGATGGTGACCTGCTCGTCGATGATGCGGTGCACCAAGGCGTCGGGGACCGTATCGAGGACGTGCTTGTAGACGCGGAGCAGATCGAAGAGTGAGACCGGCTGCAGGCTCTCGGGTTCGTCGTCTCCCTGGATGAATCCCTGGCGGTGGAGGTAAACGTCCCGGTGGGCTTCGCGCTGGACGCCCAGCCATTCGGCGATCTCCTTGAACTGCTGGTATTCGAGCAACCGGCGCACCAGCTCCTGGCGCGGGTCGGTGCCGTCCTCGTCGAGCGCCTCGGCGTCCTCGCGCGGCAGGATCATCTGCGACTTGATCTTCATCAGTGTCGCCGCCATCAGGATGAACTCGCTGGCGTGCTCCAGGTCCAGCCCCTGCAGCTGTTCCAGCAGGCGCAGGAAGCGGGCCGTGATGTGGGCGACGGGGATGTGGTAGATGTCGAGTTCGTCCTTGCGGATAAGGTACAGCAGCAGGTCGAGCGGTCCCTCGAAGACTTCGAGGCGTACCTCGTAGGGTGCCTCTTCCGGTGCCTCCTCCTGTGGCTCGAGCGTTGCGGCGTCGCTCTCCGTTTGCATCGTCTTCCCCGTCGTCAGTCGATGAAGAGGTAGGGTTTCCAGCACTGATGGCTGATCCCCACGAAATTGCGGATGAAGCTGACGTTGTTCGGTTTCTTCGGCTTTCGGCGCAGAGTCAGGGTGATATGCTCGAGCCGGCTGTCACCCTTCCTGTTATTGCAGGAGGCGCAGGCGCAGACCAGGTTCTCCCAGGACTCGGTGCCGCCAAAGCGGCGGGGCACGATGTGGTCGATGGTCAGGTTGGTCTCGGTCTCGCCGCAGTACTGGCACTGGTAGTTGTCGCGCTTGAGTATGTTACGCTTGGAGAGCACGACCCTGCGGCGCGGCGCGTTGATGTAGCGCTGCAGGCGAACGACGCTGGGCACGGGGAACTCCTCGCGCACGGACCGCAGCGCCCCTTCGGCCGCTTCCACCGCATGCGCCTTGCCGCGGAAGATCAGCACGATCGCGCGGCGCACGCTGCAGACGCTCATGGGCTCGTAGTTCTGGTTGAGAACCAGGACGTTGTTGTTGAGCAGGGCCGGATACCTCTTCTGCACCGGGCTTCCGAACCTCGCCATTGTCGCGGGCGACGAATCGCGAAGCCGGTCATCAATGATGACCAGAAGAATAAAGTATAGGTTTCCGCCGGGAAAAATCAAAAAATCGACAGGAGTGCGGCCGCCGCTGGGAGGGGCTCCTGGGGCCTCTGCTGCCACGGCGGCGGGGAAGCCGCATGGCAATTGGTTAGAGGTCGGTGATCAGGTCGGAGTAGTCCTGGGCGCTCAACAGCTGGCCGAGCTCATCGGGATCCTGGCAGCGCAGCTTTATCATCCAGCCCGCCACGTAGGGATCGGAGTTGATCTGCTCCGCCTTGTCCTCCAGCGTTAGGTTGACCTCCACGACTTCGCCGGCTGCGGGGGCGTAGAGCTCGGCCACGGTCTTGACCGCCTCGACCGTGCCGAAGACCTGCCCCTTCTCCAGCATCTCCCCAACCTCCGGCAGTTCCACGAAGACGATGTCGCCCAGCTCCGACTGCGCGTAGTCGGTGATGCCGACCGTGCAGACGTCGGTGTCCTGCAGCAGCCACTCGTGCTCCTCGGTGTAAGAGAGGTTCTCCGGAATGTACGGCTGGTCTCCTTCGCTCATGATCTCCTCCGGCCCGTCTCGGACGGCTGGTGCCGCGGTCACTGCAGGTTCGCGGCGACGTAATCGGTGTCGAACTTGCCGGCCACGAACCCGGCGTCGGACAGCAGCCGCCGGTGGAACGGCAGCGTCGTGGCGACCCCCTCGATGGTGAACTCGTCGATCACCCGGCGCATCCGCGTGATGCTCTCGCGGCGGTCGGCGCCGGTGACGATCACCTTGGCAAGTAGTGAATCGTAGTAAGGGGGGATATCGTAACCCTGATAGATATGGCTGTCCACCCTTACGCCGGGACCGCCCGGCATCTGTAGCGCAGTTACGCGCCCGGCCGAGGGAATGAAGTTGCGGTCCGGATCTTCGGCGTTGACCCGGCACTCGAGAGCGTGGCCCTGAAGTCGGACATCGTCCTGGACATAGCCCAGCGACTCGCCGGTGGCAACCCGGATCTGCTCCTTGATCAAGTCGAGACCGGTGACCATCTCAGTGACTGGGTGCTCGACCTGGATGCGGGTGTTCATCTCCAGGAAGTAGAACTCGAGATCCTCGTCGACGAGAAATTCCACCGTGCCGCCGCCGCTGTAGCCGATGCTGCCGACGCCGCGCAGGGCCGCCTCGCCCAGTCGGGCTCGCAACTCGGCGTCGACCACCGGCGATGGGCTCTCCTCGACCAGCTTCTGGTGCCGCCTCTGGATCGAGCACTCCCGCTCACCGAGGTGGATCAGGTTGCCGTCATGGTCTCCGAGTACCTGGATCTCGATGTGCCGGGCGCGCTCGATCGAGTGTTCGAGATAGACCGAGTCGTCGGTGAAGGCGTTACGGGCCTCGAGCCGGCCCATGCGCCAGCCCTCCTCCATCTCGTCCGGGTTGCGCACGACACGCATGCCGCGGCCGCCGCCGCCGGCGGAGGCCTTCAGACGCAACGGGTAGCCGATTTTCTCGGCCCAGCTTATCGCCTCCTCCACCGACTTGACCGCGCCGTCGCTGCCGGGAATGACCGGGGTGCCGGCATCCTGCATCGTGCGGCGCGCCAGGGCCTTGTCGCCCATGCGCCGGATTGACTCGGCGGAGGGGCCGATGAAGGTCAAGTCGCAGGAGGCGCAAACCTCGGCGAAATCGGCGTTCTCGGCCAGCGGGCCGTAGCCTGGATGGATGGCGTCGACATCGGTGAGTTCGGCGGCGCTGATGATGTTGGCCACATTCTGGTAGCTGTCCGAGCCGGCTGCCGGCCCGATGCAGACGTCCTCTTCGGCATGTCGCACGTGGAGTGAGTTGGCGTCGGCCTCGGAGTGCACCGCCACCGTACCGATGCCCAGTTCCTTGCAGGCGCGGATGACGCGCAGGGCGATCTCGCCGCGGTCGGCGATGAGGATTTTCTTGAACACCGACTATTCCTAGCTGGCTCAGGCCGGACGGATCCGCACCAGGGGTTGGTTGTACTCGACCGGGTCGCCGTTGCCGGCCAGGACCTCCACGACTTCACCTCCGACATCGGCCTCGATCTCGTTCATGATCTTCATGGCCTCGACGATGCAGAGGGTCTGGCCGGGCTTCACCTGGTCCCCCGCCTGCACGAAGGGGGCGTCATCCGGAGAGGCGGCCTCGTAGAAGGTGCCGACCATCGGCGAATTGACGCTGTGGAGGCCGTCGCCGGCCCCTTCCTCGGCGGGCTCCGCGGGTGGGGCCGCGTTGGCGTCGACCGGGGCTGCCGCCGAGGAAGGGGCCGGCTGGTGGACCACGGTGGGCACCGGCACCTGAGTCACGGCCGCGCCCGCGCGATTGCGGGCCAGACGCAGGCGCAGACCGCGCCAACGGCTTTGGATCTCGAGCTCGTCGAGGTCAGATTGTTCGAACAGTGCGATGAGTCGCTTGAGCTTGCTTTCGTTCAATATCACCCCCGGTTGGATGGCGGGCGGCGGAGACCTTATATCCGCTCCACGTACTCGCCCGTGCGCGTGTCGATCTTGAGGACGTCGTCGTGGTTGACGAACAGCGGCACCATGACCACAGCGCCGGTCTCCAGCGTCGCCGGCTTCACTGCGCCGGTCGCGGTGTCTCCCTTTAACCCTGGGTCGGTGTGGGCGATTGCCAGCTCGACGAAATTGGGCAGCTCCGCGCTGATCGGCTGGCTCTCGGCCATGAGTAGGAAGACGGTTTCGCTTTCTTTCATCAGACCGGCCACGTCACCGATGACCTCGGCGGGAAGGTCCAGCTGCTCGTAGGTCTCCTGGTCCATCAGGTGATAGATGTCACCGTCGGAATAGAGGAACTGCATCTCGCGTTTCTCCAGCCTCACCTCGTCGACCTTATCGCCGGATCGGAAGGTCCGATCGATGACGGCGCCGGTCTGAACGTTCTTGAGCTTGGTGCGGACGAAGGCGCCGCCCTTGCCCGGCTTGACGTGCTGGAACTCGGCGATCGAATACAGGGCACCCTCTATTCGCATGGTGAAGCCGTTTCTGAAGTTACTCGTGTCGGGCATTTTCGTCTAGCTCCCCTTAGACTGTTTCGTCGCTCTGCTGCTCAAGCTCGGCGAGCTGCTGACGCAGGTGTGCGTTGTCCGGGTCGTGCTCCAGCAGCTGGCGGTAGGTGTCGACGGCCCGCTGGATCAGCCCCTGGCTGGCGTAGATCTGCGCGAGTGTCTCCGTGGTCGCTCCCTTGTCGTCGCCTCCGACAACCGTCTCTGCCTCCGCAGCAGGGGGCTCCGCAGTCCCGGGGTGGCCCTCTATCTCGTGAAACAAATCGATCAGGTCGGCGTCGCCCTCGGGTCCGGAGCTGGCCGCGGCCACCACGTCCTGAGTCTCGTATTCGAAAAGGGTATCGGCATCTGGCGGGCTCTCAGCGATCGCGCCAGATGCTGTGGGATCCTCCTCCCACTCCTCGTCGTCGAAACTGATCAGCTCGACGGCTCCGCTTCCGACATCGACTTCGGCCGCAGTCTCCCCTAAACAGATTATCTCCACGGCCTGCGCCGGTTCGGCGGCGGCCGCGTCCGGGTAATCCTGCATTACGGCCTGGGCGGCGACCTCGAGATCGAGGTCGCCCAGGGATGCGGATGCAGCCAAATCAGTTGCGGGCACCTCGGCTGCGGACGGCTCGTCACTCGCGTCCGTAGCCGGCTCGGCCTCTTCAGAGGCGTCGCCCACCGCGGCAGCCAACTCCTCGACGAGTTCGACAAGGTAGTCGTTGAACGGGTCCAGGGAGGCAGCCTGCTGCAAACTCTTGAGCGCCAGCGTGCCGATCCCCAGAGACTCGTAGAGCTGGGAAAGCTGGAAGTAGCCGCCCGGATTGTCGGGGTCTAGCCGCAGAGCATGGTCCATCGCCTGGCGCGCGTCCTCGAGCTTGTCTTGGGCTTCGTAACACCTGCTCAACACGGTGAAGCCGGTCGGGTAGTCGGGGAACTTCTCGCATCCTTCCTCGCACAACTTGAGGGCCTGAGCGACGGAGCCCTGATCGAGATAGGAATCGGCCAGTTGGGCGAACATGGGCGTGTCCGGATTCTCCCTGTAAGCCTTTTCCAGTTTGGCGATCTTAACCATGGGTGACGATCGGGATGCGTGGGACTGCCGCTGCGGTTCTGTGCAGCAACCGCACGGGCACGGAGGCCCGCCGCCGGGGCGCGGCGGACTCGACGGCTCGCAGGGGCGTTTTCGCGGGCCGGCTCGCAACGGTCAAAGCGGGCCTATTTTACGCTATAGCGGGGCGACTGTCAAGAATCTGCCACCGGCGTAACACCTGGCGGGACCACCTCTTACGGTTGTGCGCCAGGCGGCGGACCAGGTGCCGCAACCGGTTGACAACGACTGGGGCCGGCGCTATGTTTCGCATCCGCCGCGCCGTTTGTGAATCAGCTTGTGGCTCAGCGCCTATAGCTCAGCTGGTAGAGCAGCTGACTCTTAATCAGCGGGTCCTAGGTTCGAGTCCTAGTGGGCGCACCAAAAAAGGGTTACGACCACCAGGTCGTAACCCTTTTTCCTGTTCTCATCTTCTCTTCTCTATCGCGTCTATCGTGACCGCGTGTGGGCGGCCGCGAAGACGCGGTGCCGGATCAGCCGACCTGGTGCGGCAGGCGGCCATCCTCCAGCAATGTCCGCAGCGACTGGTGGTCGGCGGGCAGGTCGAGCACGTCGGCAAACGGCCGCATGTCCGACTGCAGAAATTCGCGCGCGGCCTCGCGGTCCTCCTCAGACGGGCCCGACGAATCCTTGATGGCCTGGATGATCACGGCTGCCGCCAGCCGTCTGTGCCCGTCGAAACGGGAGCGACAAGCAGGTCTGCGGTCCTTCGACATCGAATTCTTTGTCTCGTCGGTAAGCAGGTGGTTGGGATTGGTGCTGTTGCCAGAGACGACGTCCCGCAGGCAATTTCTGTTCCCCTAACTACCTAAGACAGATGCCGATTATGCAGCCGGTAAGCATGGTGGCGAGGGTACCGCCGACCAGCGAGCGCAGGCCGAGCCGCGCCAAGTCGCTGCGGCGCTTTGGTGCGATGCCGCCTATGCCACCGATCATGATCGCCACAGAGCCGAAGTTGGCGAAGCCGCACATCGCGTAGGCGGCGATGACGAACGAGCGTTCCTCGAGGGGGTCTGATCCGGACATTGTCCTAGAAAGCTCGACGTAGGCGACGAACTCGTTGAGTATCGTCTTCAGGCCCATCAGCCGACCCACCGTACCGGCGTCGGCCCAGGGCACCCCCATGAGCCAGACGAACGGCCGGAAGAGCCAGCCAGCTGCTGCCTGCAGGCTCCAGCCTGCGGCTGCACCGTTGAACACCAGATCTACCCTCTCGATCAGGAGATTGGCCAGCGCCACCAGCCCGATGAAGGCGATGAGCATGGCCATGATGTTGATCACCAGCGCCATGCCCTCCGAGGCCCCACGGGCGGCTGCGTCGAGACCGTTCAGGGTGTCGTCGTGGGGGAGGACGACCTGGCTGTGGTAGGTCTCCGGCTCGCCCTGCTCCGGAATCATGATCTTGGCCACTGCGACCGCTGCGGGGGCGCTGATGATTGACGCGGTGAACAGGTGACCGGCGATCTCCGGGTGGACGGAGCCGAGAATGGTGGCGTAGAGAACCATCACGGTGCCGGCGATGGTGGCCATGCCGACCGTCATCAGGCAGAACAGCTCGCTTTCGGTCATCCGGTTGACGTACGGGCGGATCAGCAGCGGCGACTCGGTCATGCCGAGAAAGACGTTGGCGGCGGCGCCAACGCTCTCCGCCGAGCTCAGCCCCAGGGTCCGGCGCATGGCGCTGCTCAGGCGGGCGATGATCCACGGCAGGATGCGGTAGTGGTAGAGTAGCCGCGAGACAGCGGCCACGAAGATAAGGATCGCGGCGATCTCGAGGGCGACGATGGGACCATACTGATCGGTGAACTGACTGCCGGTGACACCGGAGAACAGGAGAGACTCGTTGGCCTTGAGCGCCGTAGCCCGCAGCATCCGCGTCAGCTCGTCGACGAGGCCGAAGACGTAGCCACGCAGTCCGGTCTGGACGAGCAGCCCGGTCAGCGCCAGCTGCAGGAGGCTGGCCACCGCCAAGGTCCTCCACGGCAGCTGCCGCGCCCGTTTCCCCAGCAGCCAGGCCACGGCCAGCAGGGTTAGGTACCCGACCAGGCTGTGCACTACGGTCATCGTCGCTAATCCTTTCGCTCCGGTGCTTGCCAGGCAAGCCTAGGAGGGGACCCGACGCCGGTCAAGGGAGCGGTGCGGCTATGGCTTCGAGCACGGTGGCGCCCACCCCCATCAGTTCGCCGTCGGTCCCGATGCGCCGGGCGCCCGTCCAGACCGGAAGGTCTGACAGCGCGGCGACGAATCCCTCGAACCAGGGTGAGTCGCAGCGGGAACCGCGTCCGGCCATCCGGGCCCGCCAAATCTCCAGAGGGGGTGGCTCGAGATGGATCACCGAGAGGCGGGCCGGCGCGACGCGTCGAGCCAGGTCGGTCCACAGGCCCTTGACTCCCAGCTCCGGCCCCCAGCCCCCGATCAGCAGGACGGTGCGGGTGCCGACCAGGTTGGCACAGGCCAGGGCGGTGGCGCCGGCGTACTCCAGCGGCCGCAGCCTGTGCCAGTAGTGGGCGCTGCCGTAGGCGGCGGGCTCGGGCAGGGCGCGGTCGCTGGCCGACTGCAGGATGAACCCGGCCGCCGTCTGGTCCTTGTCAACGGCGAAGCTGTGCGGCAACGATGAGATGACCAGGCCGGCAACCGCGCTCTTGCCGACACCGGGTGGTCCTGCCAGAACGACCAGGTGGGCGGTGGCGGCACCGGAACGGGCGGCTTCCAGGACGGCGGCCGCGGTGGGGCGGGGATCCGGCTGCGACTCGGCGTAGCCACCGCCAAGACGGGAGGGATCTGTCATGGGCCTTCGGCCCGCGGGGGCCGGCGCAGCTCGAGTCGGGCAGCAACTGCGGTGGCGAGGGCGAGGCCGCCGCCGACGGCCCAGGCCATGGCGGCGGGCGCGCCGACGAGGAACACGGCCGCGCCGCTGCTGACTAGGCTGACGGCGTAGATGAACAGGACCGCATTGCGGCGCGTGAGACCGAGGCGCACGAGCCGGTGGCTGACGTGATTGTTGTCGGCTACCCAGACCGGCACCCCGGCCCGGATGCGGATCGCCACCACTGACACCAGGTCGTAGACGGGGACTGCCAGGACGAGTAGGGGAGCGAGCCGCGGCGCGAAGCCGGGGTAGTCAGCCGCGGCGTGATGGCTGGCGAGCAGGCTGAGACCGGCGGCGGCAAACCCGAGGAACAGGCCGCCGGCGTCTCCCATGAAGACCGAGGCGGGCGGAAAGTTGTAGATGAGGAAAGCGACCGTGGCGCCGGCGAGCACGAAGCAGAGGATGGCGGCCGGCAGGTGGTCGACATCCAGGGCGATCGCGGCCAGGGCCAGCGTCGCGATGACGGCGATGCCGGCCGTGAGACCGTCCATGTTGTCGAGGAAGTTGAAGGCGTTGGTCATGGCCACGATCCAGATCACGGACAGCAGGCCGCCGAGCAGGGGCAGGCTGTCACCGCAGAAGCGGAACTCGGGGAACTCGATCACCAGGATCGCGGCCGTGACGACCTCGATCAGGAACCGGGGCAGCGGGGTGAGGCCTTTCCAGTCGTCGAGTAGTCCAATGAGAAACAGCACGCTGGCGCAGCCGAGCAGCATAGAGGCCTCGTCCACTCCCAAGAAGGCGCCAGCCCCCAGCGCCAGCCCGCCCGACCGGGTTACGGCCTCGCGCAGGGCGTAGAGGAGGGCGACGATGACGGGGAAGAGCACACCGAGGTAGATCGCCATGCCCCCGCCGTAGGGTACTGGTCGCCGGTGCGATTTGTGCTCGCCCCCGGCAGGGTCGTCGACCAGGCCCAGGCTCCAGGCCAGGCGCTTGATGAAGGGGATTGCCACCGCGGTGAGCACGAAGGAACCGGCGGTCAATCCGGAGATGAACAGGAGGTTAGACATGGGCATCCGGAGCGGGCGATTTCAGCGGGGAAGGGCAAATATAGGATGGCCCAGTACGAGTATCCAAGTGACTGCAAAAATTTGACATCCGACTACCCTCCGGGTATCTTCCAACGATCTCCTTTCATTTCTCCGATAGACCACTGAAAGGCGGTATTCTTGCGCTATTGCCCAGCGGCAGCCGGCGCCCTGCTGATTGCCCTTGTGGCGCTGCCTCCCCTCGCTTTCCCCGTATCTGCCCAGCTCCAGACGATCACCACCGACCACTTCCGCATTCACTTCCCGAATGGTGCCTCGGGGACGGCCCGACGCGTCGCCGAGACGGCCGAAGAAGTGTTCGCGCCGATGGCGTCGGCCTACAACTACTACGACGACTACTCCACGATCCACATCGTGGTGCTGGACAACTCCGACCGGCTCGGTAACGGCTCCGCTGACTACTACACCAATACGGTCTTCATCTGGGCCACCAACCTCGACTTCGAGCTGAGAGGGAGTCACGACTGGATCAGGAACGTGCTGACCCACGAACTGGCCCACATCATGACCCTGAACAAGGCGCGCAAGAAGTGGCCTTTCCGCTGGGCGATGCTGCAGGTCTCTCGATTCGACTCCAATCCGGACATCGCCTTCAACTTCCCTCTCTACCACCTGAGCACGCCCGACTGGTGGAGCGAGGGCGTCGCCCAGTACGCGACCCACCAGTTCGGCTACGACAGCTGGGATTCGCATCGCGACATGCTGCTGCGCATGGCCACCCTGGAGGACGATTTACTCTCCTACGAGGAAATGGGCAGCCTGGGTAGCCGCAGCGGCGGCTTCTACGGTGAATGGGTCTACACCCAGGGCTACGCCCTCTTGCTCTACATCCACGAGCAGTACGGCAGGGAGAAAGTGGAGGAGCTGACGCATCACTCCGGCGCGATGAGCTTCGATCCGGCGATTCGCCGCGTGCTGGGCGTCTCGGCCGACGAGCTGTACGACGACTGGCGCCGCTTCCTCGACGACCACTACCAGCAGATGGTGGTCGAGCTCCGCACCGACGGCCTGTTCGAGGGCCGGGAGCTCAAAGAGGTGAACGAGGGACTGCTCGAGTATTTTCCCTCCTTCTCGCCGGACGGCCGCAAGGTCGCCTTCATCTCCAGTGAGGACCGCGCCTTCGCCATCACCTACCTGACCATCTACAATTTCGATACAGGCGAGGCCAGCACCCTGTCGCAGGATTACGTCGACACCCGCATCTCCTGGTCGCCCGGCGGCGACGAGATCGTCTACGTGCGCAACAAGGACGGCTTTAACGACCTCTACATCTACGACTTCGAGATCGAGCGGGAGCGCCGCAGCAGCGCCAACCTGCGGGCCAAGGATCCGGCCTTCTCGCCCGATGGCGAGCGCATCGTCTTCGTGCACAACGAGGACGGCACCAACAACCTGGGCCTGGTCAACCGAGATGGCAGCGGTGTCGTCCGCCTGACCAACCACAACGACGCCACCCAGTACAGCGGTCCCCGGTTCTCGCCAGACGGTCAGTGGCTCCTCTTCACCGTCTTTCGCGGCGACGACAGGGACATCGCCATCATGCGGGCCGACAGCCCGCCGCTGCCGAAAAAGTCCGAGGCCAAGGGCGCGAGGAAGAAGCCGGGCGTGGCCGCGGACCTGCCCGACTCGGTGGAGGTCTTCCCGGACAGCCTCGCCTTTCCCGACGTGGAGTACTCCGGCTACCGGCCGTTGCTGTCGTCGCGCTCGGGTGGGCGCGCCGCGGCCAGGCAGGCCGACGGGAGCGGCATCCAGTTAGCCGCCGGCCAGAGCGGCAGCATCAACATCTACCGCTACCCCCTCGAGGCGGGCGAGGTCGAGCGGC
>CAYWBJ010000114.1:0-2460 GCA_964456165.1 uncultured Gemmatimonadaceae bacterium
GGAGCTGCCCGAAGGTGCGACCCTGAACGCCCTGGGCGAGCTGGAGTGTGTCGACATCGACCTAGGGGTCGTGATCTCGGCGCAGGCCGCCCTCGACTACGACCCTGCCGCATGGACCGGCGACGCGCCCGACGTGCAGCCGCAGCAGTCGAGCTCCGATGTCGTCATCGAATACGCCGCCCATGCGCAGGCCAGGCTATACATCGAAACCGACGGCGGCAGTCAACAGGCATACGAGCTGGGTTCCAGGCCCGCTGGCATCGCCGAAATCAAGCCGGCCTGGCGCCCGGTCCGCATCAGGACGATAGACAAGGATTCGGGTCAGCCCGTCGCCGTGCGCCTGCACCTGCACGGCGCGGAGGGCGAGTATCTTCCCCCCAAAGGTTACCATCGCAAAGTCAACGGCAACTGGTTCGAAGACAACTACGGCGAGTTCGTCAACGGCCTCAATCAGTACTGTTACATCCCCGGCGAGTGCGTGGCCGACCTGCCGCTGGGCGAGGTCTTCATCGCTCTCAGCCGCGGCTACGAGATCGCCCCCGTCCGCACCAGCGTCCAGATCGAGCCCGATACTGAAGAGCTCACCTTCGAGCTCGAGCGGGTGCTGGACTGGCGACCGAACGGCTGGGTCACCGCCGACACCCACGTCCACTTCCTCTCCCCCCAGACCGCCCGGCTGGAGGGGGAAGCAGAGGGCATCAATGTCGTCAACCTGCTGGCGAGTCAGTGGGGCGAGATGTTCAGCAACGTCAGCGACTTCGATGGCGCGACCACCATCGGAGCGCGCGAGTTCGGCGGCGATGGCGAGTTTCTCGTCCGCGTTGGCACCGAGAATCGCATGCAGATCCTCGGCCACATCTCGCTCCTGGGCTATTCCGGATCGATGATCCACCCGCTGTGCAGCGGCGGACCATCGGAGTCGGCCCTGGGCGATCCCCAGGAGCTCACGATGGCGCAATGGGCCCAGCAGTGTATCGATCAAAACGGCCTGGTCGTTATGCCCCATGGACCCCGGCCCCAGTGCGAAAGAGCCGCCGATATCGTGCTCGGGCTCATCCACGCCATCGAGATGATGTCCTTCAACCCCCACAACAGCCAGATCGATCCCTACGGGATCGCCGATTGGTACCGCTTCCTCAACCTCGGCTACCAGGTGCCCGTTGTCGGCGGCACCGACAAGATGTCAGCCTCATCCCAGCTGGGGGGCATTCGCACCTACGCCCATCTGGGAGATGAGGAATTCAGCTACGACAACTGGATGCAGGCCGTCCGCCGCGGCAACACATTCGTGACGGTTGGCCCGCTCATCGACTTCGCAGTGGAAGGACTCGTGCCCGGATCCACCCTGGAGATGGTCAGCGACGGCATGATCAATGTCACGTGGAAGGTGGCTTCAGTCAGCCTCCCCATCGACCAGGTCGAAGTCATCGCCGGTGGACTGATCGCCGACAGCGCCAGCTTCGACAAGACGCTTACCGCGGAAGGCAGCTGCGAGATCCCGGTGTCGTCCTCCACTTGGGTTGCGTTGCGGGTCCGCGGCAGCTACCGGGGCAACGACGGCGACATCGCCGCCCACTCAAGCGCGGTCCAGGTGCGCGTGGCTGGGGCCGAGTTATTCTCCGCGCCGGACGCCACCGCCGTGCTCAACCAGATCGAAGGAGCGATGGCCTACGTCGACACCCTGGCGCCACGGCCCGAAGCCACGCGCTACAAGCAGCTGCGAGTGACGCTGGAGTCCGCCCATCGCCGGCTGCACGAGCGCATGCACCAGCAGGGGATCTACCACGACCACGCCCTGCACAGCGACGAGCACCCGCACGAGCACTGACCTGTAGCGGAGTCCGAAAACCGACTGAGGGATTTTCGGACTACTAGTGCGCCTGCCGCTGCGAGCTGATCACCAGGTCGCTGATCAGCTGGGCGGCCTGCTGGCGGTCCAACTGCCCCGGTTCCCTGGTGAACTTCTCTCGGGTCAGGTTGACCACCGCCGCCTGATCCATTCCGCGGAAGCGGGCGAGGCTGAAGATCGCCGCCAGCTGCTTGTCGGTGAGTTGCGTCTTCTTGCCCCCTTTGGTCATCCGCTTGTCTCGCTCGCTGACCGGGCGGCGGCGGACGGGACGATCGGTTTCCCGGCGATAGCGGCTGGCGCAGGCCTCCATCGCGTCTTCTATCGCCAGCCGCACCAGCGGTCCGACCACCGCCGTCGCATCCGACGCGACGGCGCAGCCCAATCCCTGGCGCACCCGTCCCCCGTGTGCCACTTCGCCCAGCACCAGCACCTCGGCGCCGCGGACCTCATAGCTGACGACACGGAAGCTCCAGTCCCCGCCCAGCAGCTGGTCCAGCTCAGCAATCTGTCCCTGTGGTTGTGCGACGTTCTCCGGCATCCCCCTACTTCGCCGTAGTTGATGGCATCGGACGCAACCATCGATCAATTCCCGTGCCAGCCGTAGGCTGGGG
>CAYWBJ010000115.1:0-17237 GCA_964456165.1 uncultured Gemmatimonadaceae bacterium
TCCCGGCGACGCTGCAAGTCAGCGAGGGAAAGCTGCTCAGCTCCACCTACGAGCCGGCCGACCTGCGCTTGCTGAACGACCCGGAACTGCTGGCCCTTCCACAGGAGTTCGTGCTCGGCCAGAACTACCCGAACCCGTTCACTCCGGAGCCGACGATACCGTTCAACGTCCCGATCCTGGCCGGGATGGTCGAGCGGAAGCTCACGCCGGTCTCCGCGGTGATCTTCAACGCCCTCGGACAGCGGGTGCGGACGTTGGTTCAGGAAGCGATGCAGCCGGGCTACTACCGCTTGAGGTGGGATGGGACCAACGCCGCCGGGCGGCAGGTGGCGACCGGGCTGTACCTCTGCAGGGTGCAGGTGGGTGAGCAGATGCGGGTCCGCAAGATGACGTTGCTCCGCTAGCACTAGCGGTGCCGGCTACCGGCTCGCAGGTCTCGGAGTCGACTACCCGCAGGGAGGACTCCAGCGGAACCCCGGGTCGCTCCTTTCTCCGGCAGTTGAGAGCAGGCCGACCAGAGCTATTTCCGTTCTCAACGCGCCGTCGCGGATTGCGGGAAAGTGCATTATTTCATATCGCGACAAAACCGGAAGGTGAGCATGGATCCCGAGAGACTGGAGAGCCAGATCGCGTTCATTGTCGAGATCGACGGGCTCAAGCAGGTACTGCGGCAGTCGCTGCTGCTGGCCGACGGTCGACAGGAAAACGACGCCGAGCACTCGTGGCACCTGGCGACCATGGCGATCCTGTTGCACGAACATGCCGCCGGTGTTGGTGTCGACCTCCTGAGGGTGTTGAAGATGCTGCTGATCCACGATCTGGTCGAGATCGATGCCGGGGACACGTTCGCCTACGACGAGGCGGCGCAACGGGACAGGGAGGCGCGGGAGGCGGCAGCGGCGCAGCGGATTTTCGGCCTGCTGCCGGGAGAGCAGGGGGAGGAGCTGCGGTCGTCGTGGGAGGAATTTGAGGCGCGGGAGACGCCGTCGGCACGTTACGCGGCGGCGATGGATCGGCTGCAGCCGGTGCTGCTCAACCTCTACTCGGGCGGCGGCGGTTGGCGCCGCCACGGCATCGTGAAAAAGCAGGTGATCGACTACAACCGGCAGATCGGTGACGGCGCCCCGGCGCTTTGGGAGTGGGTGCGGGAGAGGATCGAACGGGCGGTGCGGGAGGGCGTGCTACCGGATTAACTCAGGCGAAGCGGGCCAGCCGCCAGCGATCGGCGTCATCCCGGTCAAGGCGAACGCGGAGGCGGACCTGGTTGTCTAGAAAGTCCTGTTGGAGAACCTGGGCGCGGGCACGGAGCGTGGCCAGCAGCTTGCCCTCGCCCTGGGGTATGCTCAGGTCGAGGATGATTGTGTTCGCCTGGCACCGGGCTGTGATCTGTCGCTTCAGCTCATCCAGCCCCTGACCGGTCAACGCCGACACGGCGATCGCCTTGCGGAGCTGGTCGGGCTCGCCCAGGGGCGGATCCTCCCCACCAGCCTCGGCCTGATCGATCTTGTTGAAGACGGTGAGGATCGGCTTCTCGCCGATACTGAGTTCGCCCAGCACCGCGTCGACGGTCGTCCGATGCATCTCGTAATGCGGGTGGCTCACGTCGACGACGTGCAGCAGCAGGTCGGCGCCGACCGCCTCCTCGAGTGTGGCGCGGAAGGAGGCGAAGAGGTGGTGCGGCAGTTGGCGGATGAAGCCGACGGTGTCGGTCAGCAGGAATCGCTGCTGGCGGTCGACCTCGACCAGGCGCGTGGTGGAATCGAGGGTGGCGAAGAGCTGGTCTTCCACCAGGACCTCGGCGCCGGAGAGGGCGCGCATGAGCGTTGACTTGCCGGCGTTGGTGTAGCCGACCAGAGCGACCTTGAAGATGTCGGAGCGCCCCTTGCGGCTGGTGGCCATCTGTGTCGAGACGCGGGAGAGCTTCTCGGTCAGGACGCTTATGCGTTTGCGGATCATGCGGCGGTCGGTCTCGAGTTGGGTCTCGCCTGGGCCGCGGACGCCGGCTGCTCCCATGCCCCGGATCGCGCCGCCGCCGGCCTGCCGCGACAGGTGGGTCCATTGGCGGGTGAGGCGCGGCAGGAGGTAGTGGAGCTGGGCCAGCTCCACCTGGATCTGGGCGGTGCGGGTGCGGGCGTGGAGCGCGAAGATATCGAGGATCAGGGCGCTGCGATCGAGGATTCGCATGTCGGCGATCTCCTCGAGATTCCGCATCTGCGCCGGCGACAGATCGTTGTCGAAGATGATCATGTCGGCGGCGGCGGCTTTCGCCCGCGACTTGAGCTCGGCGGCCTTGCCCTTACCGATGTAACAGCGGGAGTCGATCTGCCGGCGGGACTGCAGCACGCGGCTCGCCTCGGCAATAGTGGCGGTGCTGGCGAGGCGACTGAGCTCGTTGAGCGATTCCTCCGCCTCCCAGGCAGGGGTGCCGGGGAGGGCGACACCCACCAGCAGTGCGAACTGCTGCTTCTGCTCGGGCTCCTGCTGGTGCCTGTCCTGGAACTCGGTGGTCTTGAGCAATAAGTAACCTGCGGTTAGGTGGCTCCCGGCGGCCTTGCGGCTCAATATCACAGGCGTATTTGTCAGTGTCAAGCAGCTCCAGACAGCCGTTCTTGACACTTTCCGGGGCACCTTCTAACGTTTGATAACCGCCCGCCGCCGCCCCGCATCCCAGGCAAACATGAACGAGATAGCGATCGACGCCGACCTGATCGAAGGACTCGACACGACGATGGAAATCGGCATCTGCCCGTTGCGCGACACCGTCGTGTATCCGCAGATGCCGCAGCTTTTGACCGCCACCCGCATCCACTCGATCAGGGCGACCGAGGCAGCCATAGCCAAGGATGGCCTCGTGGGTCTGTTCGCCCAGCGGGACCCGGAGACGGAAGAGCCGGGCGTGGACGATCTCTACCACGTCGGCACCCTCGGCAAGGTACATCGTGAATGGCGCCTGCCCGACGGCAGCCTGCGTCTCATCATCCAGGGCCTGGCCCGCATCAGCCTCGACGAGATGCTGGGGCGGAGGCCGTACATAACCGCCCGGGTGAGCAAGCTCGAGGAGACGGGCGACCTGCAATCCACCGACATCCAGGCCATGAGCCGCAACGTGGCCGAGCAGTTCGACGCCATCGTCAAGATGACCTCCCATCTTCCCGACGAGCTGCAGATTATGGTGGTGAACATCAATCACGCCGGCCGCATGGCCGATTTCGTCGCGGCGAATCTCAATCTGCAGTTGGAGGAGCACCAGAGAGTGCTCGAGCTGGTGGAGATGGACAAGCGGCTGCAGTACCTGACCGAGCTGCTGGCGCGGGAGGTCGAGATTCTGCAGGTGGGCACCCGTATCCAGTCGCAGGTCCAGGAGAAGATGGACAAGTCGCAGCGGGAGTTTTTCCTGCGCGAGCAGCTCAAGCACATCCAGCAGGAACTCAACGGCAGTGATCCGCAGACTGCCGATCTGGAAGAGCTGCAAGGCAAGATCGAAGCGGCTGCGATGCCGGAGGAGGCGCGCGAGGCGGCGGAGCGTGAGCTCGGACGGCTTGAGCAGATGATGCCTGGAGCGCCGGAGTATTCCGTCTCTCGCACTTACCTCGACTGGCTCGTGGAACTGCCCTGGGCGATCTCGACTGAAGACCACCTCGACCTGAAACAGGCCGGCCGGATCCTGGAGGCAGACCATTACGGTCTGGACAAGGTGAAGGAGCGCATCCTGGAATACCTCGCGGTCAGGCGGCTGCGGCAGGAGATGAAGGGACCGATTCTCTGCTTCGTGGGTCCGCCCGGCGTCGGCAAGACCTCGCTGGGGCGCTCTATCGCCCGCGCCCTCGGGCGCGAGTTCTGCCGGATCTCGCTCGGCGGGGTTCACGACGAGGCGGAGATCCGGGGTCACCGCCGCACCTACATCGGGTCGTTGCCGGGCCGCATCATCCAGGGGCTGCGCAAGGCCGGATCGAACAATCCGGTCTTCATGCTCGACGAGATCGACAAGGTGGGCGCCGACTTCCGCGGCGATCCGGCGGCGGCCTTGCTCGAGGTCCTGGACCCCGAGCAAAACTTCTCCTTCTCGGACCACTACCTCGACGTGCCCTTCGATCTTTCCAGGGTGATGTTCATCACCACCGGCAACATGCTCGAGCCGGTTCCGCCGGCCCTGCGCGACCGGATGGAGGAGATAGCACTGCCGGGCTACACACAGGAAGAGAAGGTGCAGATAGCGCGCCGCCATCTGTTGCCGCGGCAGATGCAGGAGCACGGGCTGGAAACCCGGCAGCTCGACTTGAAGCCGACGGCGATGGACAGGCTGATCAACGACTACACCCGGGAGGCGGGGCTGCGCAACCTGGAGCGCCAGCTGGGCACTATCTGCCGCAAGGTTGCTCGCCGTTACGTCGAGGGCAACCGGCGCAAGACATTGATTTCGGGCAAGCGGCTCGAGGAGTACCTGGGCCCGGCTCTGTTCCACTCCGAGACCGCTGGGCGCAAGGCCGAGGTGGGCGTTGCGACCGGGCTGGCAGCGACGGCGGCGGGGGGCGAGATCCTCTTCATCGAGGCGACGCGGATGAAGGGGGACCAGAAGCTGATTCTCACCGGACAGCTCGGCGAGGTAATGCAGGAATCGGCGCAGGCGGCGTTGAGCTACATGCGAACGCACGCGGACGACCTGCAGATCGACGCCGACGAGTTCGCCCGGTCCGATATCCATTTGCACGTGCCGGCGGGTGCGATGCCGAAGGAGGGCCCCTCAGCCGGCATCGCCCTGGCCACGGCGCTGGTATCGCTATTCACCTCCAGACCGGTACGGGCTGACGTGGCCATCACCGGGGAGATCACGCTGCGCGGCCGGGTGCTGCCCGTGGGTGGCATCCGGGACAAGGTGATGGCCGCCCAGCGCTCCGGGATCAGCACCGTGATCCTCCCGGCCAAGAACGAAAAGGACCTGCAGGACGTGCCCGCGCAGATCCGCAAACTCATGACGTTCGAGCTGGTCGACCTCTTCGACGACGTGCTGGCGGTCGTGTTGACGGGCACCCGCAGGCGTGGCACCGGCCGTGGACAGCGGCCGGGCGCGGATCGGCATTCCGCCACGAAGTCGACGCCGCGACCGCGTCAGGTGCGTCGCCTGTCAGCGTCGGGCTGCCGCTCGCTGCCTGCGGAGTCCGCAGCCGGCACGGTGCGGCCGCGGGAGGAGTGAGTGCAGTCCAACAGGGTGACTGAAGCCGAACGACTTCTGCGCGAACACGCCGACGCACCGCTCACCGATACCCTTCGCAATTTCTGGACGCACAGCCTGGCCGAGATCGCCGGATCCCACGAAGCGGGTAGCGACGGCGGCGAGACGGCCGGGCGGATCGCCACCTTGGCTGACGCCGTGGTCCTCTGCGCCTACCGGTCCGTGACTGGCGCGCTGGAGCCGCCGAGACATGCGCTGGTGGCCCTCGGCGGGTTCGGGCGCGGCGAAATGGCGCCCTTTTCGGACATCGACCTGCTCTTTCTCTTCGCGAAGGATAAGGAGAAGGAATTCATCTCCGGCGTGCTGAACCCGCTGTGGGACATGGGATTCGACGTTGGCCACTCGAGTCGTACGGCACGCGAGGCCGAGCAGATGGCTCGGGAAGATCTGGAGTCCTGCACCGCCATGCTGGACAGCCGGCTGCTCGCCGGCGACCAGGAGCTCTTCGCCGAATACCAGCGCCGGGTCTACAACAGGATCCCGCGCGGCACGCCGGCCAGGCTGCGCAACCTGCGCCAGGCGCATAGGGCGGGCAATGGCTCGGTCCAGCTCCTCGAGCCCGACGTCAAGTCGAGCCCAGGTGGATTGCGCGAGCTGCAGACTCTCGAATGGGCTCTGCGCGGCAAGGGGGGACGGCCGGACGTCGAGATTCTCAGGCACCAGTTCCTGGAGGATCAGGACATCGCGGCCCTGGAGCGGGGACGCCGGTTTTTGTGGCGCGTGCGCCATCAGCTGCACTTCGACGCCGGGCGCAGGCAGGACGTGCTCCGTCACGAGGCCCAGCCCGACGTGGCTGCCGGTCTCGGCTACCACGACGCGGCGGCGGGACTGGGCGTCGAGCTGTTCATGCAGAGCTATTATCTGCATGCCCGTGACATACAGCATCTGGTCGACCTGGCGCTGGCCCGCCTGACCCGGAAGTTGCGGCACCCGATGCGCAACAAGCTGCTCGAGCCGGGGGTGACGGTGGGCAGCGGCGAGATCATCATTCCTTCGGGTGTCAGCTACTTTTCCGAGGAGCCGCTGCGGCTGCTGTCGATCTTCGCGCTGGCACAGACTAAGGGGCTGGCCCTGAGCGAACGGGTTCAGCGGGCGATACGCTCCTGCGTCGAGCTCATCGGGGACGATTTCAGACGATCGTCGGAGGCCCGCGACCTGTTCATGCGGATGCTGCGCCGGAAGAGTCGCACCGCGCAGACGCTGCGACAGATGCACGATCTGGGTGTTCTCGGGGCCTACCTGCCTGAGTTCGGCGAGATTACCTGCCTGGTCCAGTACGATATCTACCACATCTACACCGTCGACGAACACACCCTGGTGGCCCTCGACAATCTCGAGTCGCTGATCGCCGCGTCGAGTGAGACCACGTTGAGCCGAGTCCTGGAGGGATTCCCCCGCCGCGACCTGCTCTGCCTGGCCGTCCTGCTCCACGATGTGGGCAAGGCGCGGCGTGAGGGGCACATCCCCTGCGGTGTCGAGATGACCCGCGAGCTCTGCCAGCGGCTCGGCCTGCCCGAGGCAGACACTCGGATGCTGCTGTTCCTGGTGGAGCATCATCAGGACCTGGTGATCATGTCGCAGCGGCGCGACCTAGACGACTACCGCATGATCGCCGACTTCGCCAGCATCTTTTCGTCGAGCGAGGAGCTGGACGCACTCTACCTGGTCTCCTACGCGGACCTCTCCGCCGTCGCGCGAGAAGCCTGGACGCAATGGGAGGGGGCTCTGTTGTGGGAGCTGTACCACAAGACCAGCGAGCAACTGGCTTCCGGCATCAAGACCCTCGAGGAGAAACAGCGGGCGCGGCTGCTGCTCGACGGCCACCTCGAGGAGATCGGCGGCACCTGGTCAGCCCTGAGGGTGGTCGCTTTCCAGGAGCACGTGCAGCAGTTGCCGCCACGCTACCTGGTGGCCTACGACCGGGACCAGATTGCCAGCCACATCGACTTGGTCGGCCAGCTCGGAGACGCGTCGGTGGAGGTGGCCTTCTCGGAGCAGCCGACGTTCACCGAGATCGCCGTGTGCACCCGTGACCAGCGTCACCTGCTGGCCGATATCTGCGGAGTGTTGGCGGTAAACGACATCAACATCCTCCGCGCCGACGTGCACACCCGTAACGACGGGGTCGTCCTTGACGTCTTCCAGGTCGTCGATGTCGGCGGCAGCCCCAGGCTCCCCGATTGGAAGCAGGAGCGGGTCGGTCAGAGACTGGCGGAAGTGATCCGTGGCGAGACCAAGGTCGAGCAGCTCTTCGGGCGTTACTCGGCCAGCTGGGACCGGCGCAGGAAGGCGCAGACGCCGTCTCGGCATGCGCGCGGGCCGGAGGTCCGTTTCGAGAACCAGGTCTCCAACAAGTTCACCGTGATCGATACTGACGTAGCGGACGACGTCGGGCTTCTGTATCGGATCACCCGCGCTCTGGGAGAGCTGGATCTGGACATCCACATGGCCATCGTCAACACGGTGGTCAGCCAGGCCCAGGACGCCTTCTACGTCGTCGATGCTCACGGTGAGAAGATCGTCAACTATGAGGTTTTCGAGCAGATCCGCGAACGTCTGCTGGCCGATCTGACAACCTGAGGTCAGGTGCGGCTGCCACATTGGCGCATCCACGTTCTATGTTCGTTCGCACATCCCCCTTTATTACATAAAAACAATAAGTTACGATATTTTAGGTAGCGAGGTTCAGGTGTTGCGTCACGCCGGTGTTCACACAGGCGGAGGAACAATATGTTGCAGGCAGCTATCCCTGGCGACGATGGCCGGGCTCGTCATCCTCTTCGCACTGGTCGCGAATGCGTTCTTCGGTCTCTTCGGGTCCCTGCTGGTGCGCGGAATCACTTCGGCGCTCCATAAGCTGGAGTGTTACGGCGAATTTTTGGACCGCTGGCGCCGTCGCTTCCGCTTCATCTGCACGGCCGATCGGGAACGGGTACCCAGATTCGTGCACACCCACCCGCCAATCGGGGAGCGGGCGGTGAATGGCGGCTGTCCGGCTAACTAACGGCAACGCCGCGCTTGGACCGATCCCCGCAGTGCCCCGTCAAACGCGGGTCACCAGGAGCTCGGAGGTGCGGCTTCACGATGTCGCCGCTCACCCGCAGCGCCACGGCCTTCTTGATGTAGGTGGACGAGGCCTTGCCTATCAGCAGAACCGCTTACAGCGCTGTCGCGGCGCCGGAGCGCTGGCAGGGTGGGTTGGCGTCTGCAGCAACGCTGGAGATGGGTGACTCCCACCGTCTCGTCTTCCATTCTTTTTGGAGTAAATCACTGAGCCGGAAGTTGGTATCCCGAAACGTCCTGGTCTTCAGCGGTTGACCACGACGCCGCGCTTTTCGAGGACCGGTATCTGCTTGTCGATGGCGAGCGGTCCGAGGGGATTGGCCCAGCAGTCTACGGCGCGCAGCTTCGGCAGCTGGAGCAGGGGAGAGAGGTCCACCACGCGGTTCCCCGGTAACTGCACCACCTCCAGGCTGTCGAGACCGATCAGCGCATCCAGCGATCGGATCTGGTTGTATCCCAGCTCCAGCACCCGCAGGCCCGTCAGCCTGGCGACGGCATCGATGCGACGGACCCTGTTTTCCGGCAGGCGCAACTCGACGAGCGAGGGGATGGACCCCAGCGGCTCAAGGTCTTCGATCCGGTTGGTGGCAAGGCGCAACAGCTGCAACTGCGGCAGGCCTGCGAGGGGCTCGAGGCTGGTGATGCGATTATCGGCCATGATGAGCGACTTGAGCTGCCGCATGTGGACCAGCGGGGACAGGTCGGCGATCAGGTTGCTTGAGGCGTCCAGCGACTCCAGCTCGTCGAGCGGTCGCAGCGCCTCGATGGAGACGATCCGGTTGCTGCCGAGCCACAGCTTCTGCAGGTCCCCCAGGTAGGCGAGCGCAGCCAGCTCCACGATGTGGTTGCCGGCCAGGCTCAGGTGTCTGAGCCCGGTCAGAGAAGCGAGGGGTGCCAAGTCGACGATCTGGTTGCCGTTGAGTCGCAGCTGCCGCAGTCGGGCCAGGTCGGCCAGCGGCTTCAGGCCGGCAACCTCATTGCCGGCCAGGTCAAGGACCTGCAGGCTGGTCAACTGGCGCAACGGTTCGATGTCGCGGATGCTGTTGCCCACCAGATCGAGCTCGTGGAGAGCGGCCAGACCGGACAGCGGCCCGAGGTCGACGAGCCCGCTGCGGCGGGCCTGCAGGTTGACGAGTTGGCGCGCCGGCTCGATGCCGGCCAGGCCGTCGATCGATCCGGGTCTGCAGTGCAGGTAGTGGAGGCGGTCGTACTCCTCCTGGTTGAGCTGCTCCGGCTGCAGGCCCAGCGCCAGGCGGACCTGTTTCTCGACGCCGTCGGTCCCAGCGGCAGGTCCGCCGGCTGCGGCGACGGCCAGAGCGAGTCCGGGGACGAGCCAGGACGAGAGGACGGACCGATACCGCGTGCGCCACACGGCGCCAGTGCTTGCTGGCGCAATTTTGCCTGAATTCGGACGCCTCTGGATTCCGCACCACCCCGTTGCCTGCGCCCGTCGTAGTCGACAGCAGGATTCACTTTGGTGCCTTGTGGGGCGGGCGCTTCGGCACCCACGATTCTTACGCGGACTCACGCAGACAGGCACTAACGTACGACCAGCAACTTGCGACTGATCTCGGTACCCTCGCCGGGGTACCGGCAGAATCCAGGCGAAGTCGGCCGCATCGCCGGTGTAATGGATCTGGACGTGGGTGCTGACGATGTCGTCGCCGACCACGAAGAGGATGCGTTTGCCACCTGGTTCATCGGCAAGGTGGAGTAGAAGAAGCCGCCACAGGCGAGGACCGGAGAGCTGCCGGCCAGGATGGCGACCGCGGCGACGAACTGCGGAAATCTAGTGGAGCGGTGCCGCTTCATGGGTAGAATCGTCCTTTCGGTGCGTTGGCTTTGCCCCCGAACCGGCGACCATGACGCATCGTTGATTATACAGTATAAAGTTCGTCCCGGGTGCACCCCAACCGGATCGCCCACTCACCGGGCCCGAGGGTTCGGACGAAAACCGGACTGAGGGAGGTCACACCGGCTCTCAGGTCCAGCGCACGTCGGGGGGGGCAAAGGCGAAGCCGTGGAAGTAGGCACGGTGCTGAGGGCTGAGCCCGTCGTAGAATTTTCTTGGATAGGTCCAGTGCTCGGGGTTGCCGACCATCCATGGGTGCTCGTAGGCGTAGTACAACATCAGCCGGCGTCCGTCCGGCCGGGTCGCCGGGCCGCGGGTGTGCCACAGGGCGTTGTGGAACATGACGCAGCTGCCCTCCGGCACGCAGAGCTGGGTCGCACCGAGGAAGGTGTCAAATCCCTCGAGGTACTGCCGGTCCGGCTCGATGTCGGTGTGGTGCGATCCGGGGACTACCATCAGGTTGCCTTGGTCGGGAAGCGTCATGTCGGACAGGAAGTAACCGACCTTTAGCTGCAGCAGCGGGATCCCTGGGCGTAGCATTCTATATCCTCCGCACCAGCCGTCGATGTGCCACCCAGGATTGCGGGCGGAAGGGGCGATCTCCCAGATGGCGTCGGAAGCGTGAAAATGAGGCTCCGGGTTGAGCAGCTTGCGCACGTAGGGAAGTAGCGGCGGATGGTCGATCAGATCGACGAAGGCTGGGTCGTCGGCGAGGATCTGCAGGATGCGGGTGTTGGCCCCGTCGATGTCGATGTGATCGTCGATCTCTCCCGACTCGTGGCGGTGGCGACGGCGGTCGACTGCAGCGGCAGTGACGTCGCGAAGATGGGATACGTGGGCCGGCTCCAGGAAATTCTCGACGACCAGGTAGCCGTTGGTCTGGAAGAAGTAGATCTCGTCGGGGCTGGGACTGGCGGCCACGGTCTATCCTCCGTTCGCTGCCTCTGTACGAAATAGACTATAGACACAAAAGCGAATGCGCGCAGCACGCCGGGATGAGGATTTTGTCGAAGGTACTCTGCTTCATCTAACTTTTTTCTCAGGGTGGGTGTGTAAAACCCCCGGTTTCTGGACACTGGTTCAACAACTGGCGGAGATGAGCTCTCTGTTTCGTCCGGTGCATTCGCTAGAGATCGGGCCAGAGACGATCGTCGGTGGGGCGAGGCTGGTCGCTTATAGGATGGTTTGGGCAAAAGATTGAAGCGTTGACGTTGAGGCCATGGAGAATATTGCGGCCGGAATTGCTTTGGCCTCGCGGAGGTCGAGGCGATGAGCCAGACCCATTCGGTCTCCGTGAAGCGGCACTATGGGATTTAGCGCCTGTGCCGGGTCTGGGATTCTGGCTGCCAGTTCGCTGTTGCTGCAAGGTTCTCGTGGATTTCATTTCTGTGGCTCTGGCCTTCAAACGTGGTTTGGCGCCGGTTCGTGCACCATGGAAAGAGAGTTATTTACCGATCTCATGCGACGTGATCGAACATCGGCTGCGGAGCGATCGGGCCGGCGCAATCGGCGACGTCTACCACTTCTTCAAAACGGGGACAATATATGAATGCTGCACATCGCGGTTTTAATCGTCTTCTTCTGATCCTGATGTGTTTGCGCGGCGCAGGGAGTCAAATACTGGTGCTCCTCCTCGTCTTCGCGATCGCTTCCGACACCTTGGCGCAACAATCCAATCAGCGTTCGCGATCGCAACGACATTTGGACCCATCTGGGTTTTCCTGGCCAAACGGTGCGAAAATGGCCCTCAGTCTAACCTTCGATGATGGTCGCTCTAGTCAAGTTTCCAAAGGGGTACCCTTGTTCGACTCCTTCGATGTAAAGGTGACGTTCTATGCGCAGCCGGAGAATCTGTTGGAGGAACTGGAGCTTTGGAAGAAGGCTGTCACTTCGGGACACGAGTTCGGCAACCATACGATCGGACACCCGTGTACCGGGAATTTTGCCTGGGTCAGATACGACGATGTCGTGCTGGAGTCCTACGATCTGGATCGGATGCGCGCTGAAGTGTTGCAGGCGAATGATGAGATCGAAGAGCTGCTGGGTGTTCACCCCGTCAGCTTTGCTTATCCTTGCGGTCAGACCTACGTTGGCCGTGGCATCAATACTAAGAGCTATGTTCCGTTGATCGCCGAGCTTTTCCAGACTGGACGACGCTGGTTGGACGAGACTTCGAACGCGCCAGACCACTTCGATCCCGCCCAGGTGATGGCCATGCGAATGGATGGCGAAGATTTTAGCACCATACGTCGCCTGATCGAACGCACGAAACGTAACGAGACCTGGTTGGTCCTGGCGGGACACGGTATTGGCGATTCCACCCGGTGGGGCACGGATCTGGAGATGCTGAGAGAACTATTGGCCTATGTGCAGGAACCCGACAATGGCGTGTGGATCGCGCCCGTTTCGGAGGTGGCATCCTTCATCGCCAAGGAGCAAGCGATCGGTAAATTTGGGCGATCGGCCCCCCAATGATATGCTCTACCCATGCCTCGGGCCCTCCGGTCGTTCCCGAATGCAGTGGAGGGCGTTGTGGGTCATCGTGCAAGCGGAGGAGGTTGAGTCCACCACGTTAAGTGGATGCCCAGGTCGCCCGATTTTGCCAGAGAATTTGTTTTGGCGGACGGCTATATCGCACCGCCTTGTTCGTTTGCGGCTAGCGGGTGGCTCCGGTAGCCCTAGACGCCGGGTTGCTCGGGCAGCATCTAGTTTACCAACAGGGTACGCGGGAGGCTGCCAACGGCGCCGGCGGCGAAGCGCCGCGAAATAGCTCCATGTGGTCTCCCGTCAGACTTGGGCTCAGGACCAGATGAACAGACGCTCGTCGTCGTCAGAGGTGGCGAAGAAGATCGCTAGCACGATACGGGCGCGATCGCGCTCTATAGGAGGGACGGCGTGCACGTTCTCGGTGAAGAAGAAGTAGAGGTCACCCGGCTCGAGATCGACCTGTGTCTTCGGGATTTCATGCTCGGCAGCATAGTCGTCGAATCGTCCGGAGCTCAGAATTTCCTGCACCTCGGGCTCCGGGCCGTGGCACCGATAGATAAAGGGCTCTGCCGACAGCGTCTCGGACCCTTTCTGCAAGCTGAGGATGCCGGCGAACTGGAGTTCGAACTTCGACACGATGTAGTCACTTGCGGGGTTGCCGCGCTTGGCCACCGAGTCGAAGTGAGCGCGGTGCCCTTCGTCACCGTGGTACATGCGGAAGATCGCAGGGCTGTAGCGACGCTGATCTAACTCCTCTGCAGTCTGAACGCGCTTGTCGACGGCAAGCGAGGAGAGGGCGTCGTACATCGTGCGCACGGGATCGGCAAAACCGTCAAATAGGGTCGAGAATAGTTGGTGAGTTCGGGCGGCGTGGGCAAAGAACGCCTCCTGGTCGGAGCCGACGCGGCCCAGACTGGTGCCGAGGTCGAGGTAGGGACCGCCGCTAAGCTGCGTTTCCTTGCCGACGGTGTCGCGGTCGAGGTAGCCGCGCTCGTAGAAGCGTTTAACTAAACCCGCGCTGTCCGGATAGGCGCCTCGGAGGACGATGGCCGGAGTGAGACCACCAGACAGCGCGTCGAGCGGGCGGGGGAAGGCTGACAGCACTTCGTCCGTGCTGGCGGCTTCAAAAGGAGTCCAGTTCGTCGTTGATTCCACAGTGTTTTACTAGCGGGATCGATGAAGGCGACAGTACTGCGCCCGTATGTGCCAGTTACGGTCTGGGAGAGGGGAAGCTATCTTGCCGGGCCTGGCCGAGCAAGCTCACCACAGCGAAGACGAATTGATCACCGTGCTCGCCGGGATCAACCGGCTGATTCGCTTGGGCGCCAGGATGAGTTAAGCCCGTCTTCGATTCCGTCGCCTGATCCAACCGCCACCGGTACGCCTTCTGCGGTGCAGGATACCTTGGTTTGCTGCTGCATTCCAGCGATTTGGATCGCCGGCATGGTTAGGCCCGTGCCGGCGGGGAAGCGGAGGAGTTCGCTCATTACTTGAACGAATCGCTGTGGCCGGATAGAGAAACGGCAGATGTGACATGACAGTTTGGTCACAATTCCCTTGGCGGGATGGCGCAGTCGGTCCTCAGCGTTGAAGTTTTGCGCGATAGTTTGGGATCGGCTCACCACGGCCGCGGCCTGAGTATCTCTCACATCAGGGTCGAGACATAATCTCGGGTGCGCCTCAGAGCCGTGTCGACGTCGTCCGGCGCGGATGCTCCCACACATTCCACATACATCGGACCGGAGAAACCTCCCGCTGCCATCCTGCTGATCACGAAGGGGAAATCGACCAGTCCGTCACCCGCGGTCACCATCACGTCGGGCTCGTTCCCATCGAGTTGACAGTCCTTGATGATCAGCGTCGATGTGCGGGACGCGATCAACTCGACCTCCGACTCCGGACGGACTTCTCCCCTCGTGTAAAAGATGATGTTTCCGGGATCGTAGGAAATCCGGAAGGCCGGATGGTCCACCTGATCGTGCAGGTCGATCAGTTCCTCGGCGGTCAAGCTGATACCACCGTGGGGCTTGAGAGAAATTCCGATCCCGGCTGCAGCCGCGTGCTCGACGACGGCTCCCATCAGCTTTGGATAATCTTCGTAGTGATTCTCCCGGCTAGTGCCGAGCTCTAGCACCCAGCTGGCACCCAGGGAGGCGCAATTGTCGATCAGCCGCCTGTAGTCGTCAGTCGCCTCCGGCAGTCCCATCTCCAGATGCGTCCGTCCGAGAACCATGGAGGGACGGACCCCGGCAAGCGATGCGGCATCCCTGGCCTCAATTACCTGCGCGTGCGTGCTACGCGAATCGACCGGCATCTCGCCGTTGTGGGAAAACGCGGCGACATCGGTGTAGCCGGCGCCGGCGATTCTCTCGCATGCTTCCGCGAACGTCAGGCCATGGTAGGGCCGAGTCGTGCTTCCCAGAATGTGTTCAGCCAATCTGTCTCCTCTCGCTGAAGAAAATCCCGCGTGAGTTGCGGCCGTCGCCGCGACGGCGAGGAATCGGGCCTCGCCGGCTGCACCGACTGATCCAGATCAGGTCGAGGCGAGCCGCAACGCCTTCACCTTGTTGTTGAAGAAGTCGCTGATCAGCAGTACGTGTGAGTCGAAGAAGCGGATCGCGTGGGGCTTGTTGAGGGCTGCTGAGGTCGCCTGAATATCGTCGGCCGCTTCCCCCTGCTCGCCGTTGCCGGCGACCGTCTCCAAACGCCCGTCCCGGTTGATTCGACGCACGCGGTTATTGAGGCTGTCGGAGAAGTAGACGAGGCCATTGCTAGAGGTGGTGACCGAGAGCGGCTCGTCGAGACGGGCTTCGGTGGCGGGCGTGCCATCCGGCGAGAACCCGGCCTCACCGCGCCCGGCAACTGTCGTAATGACGCCCTGCCGATCGATGCGCCGGATGACGTGAAACTGACTGTCGCTGAAGAAGAGGTTTCCCTCCCGGTCGAAGGCGATCCCGGACGCGGAGCCGATGCGGGCACTGGTCGCCGCCCGTCCGTCACCGTCGTATCCCGGCAGACCGACGCCGGCGACAGTGTCGATGATACCGCTCTCGGCGTCGACCTTGCGGATGCGGCCGACGACATCACCGACGTAGATACCGTCGTCGGGCCCGTGCGCGAGGGCCGACACGTGGATGAGGCAGGCGCTGATCGCCGGGCCACCATCACCCTTGTCCCATGTCTGGCCAGTGCCGACGATCGTGCGGATGATGCCGTCTTCGTCGACCCGCCGCACCCTGGTCATGCGGCAATGGCCGATGACAACACGGCCTCGCGAGTCGATGGCGACGTGGCTCGGGTTGTCGAGGTAGGCCTCCTGAGCCGGGCCGTTGTCGCCGCCGTAAGCGCGGGCACCGTTGCCGGCGATCCCCCTGATGATGCCGGTAATCGGATCGATGGCCCTGACCCGCTGGTTCCAGCGATCGGCCAGGTAGATCTGACCGTCCGGGGTGACGTCGATCGCTTCGACGCCGTTGAGGAAAGCGCGGGTTGCCAGCCCGCCGTCGTGGACGCTCGTGCCGCCAAGGAGCGTGGTGACGATGCCGTTGGCGCCATCGTAACGCCGCGTGCGCCCGGAGCAGTCGCCCCAGATGACGGTGCCGTCGGGGTCGGCCCAGATGCCGCTCTCCACCGAGTTGCAGCGGGTCACCGATCCGTGTAACCCCTCTTCGCCAAACCCCGGTTCTCCGGTGCCGACGAGGGTGGTGACGATGCCGCTGGCGCCGTCGACCCGGCGGATGCGGAAGCCGTACTTTTCTCCGACGTACATGTTGTCGTGTGCGTCGAAGCAGAGCGCGTCCGGCATCAGGGTGCTGGCCTCCGCGGCCGGACCGCCGTCGCCGTTGGACGCCCGCTGACCGTTGCCGAGCACGGTGGAGACGATGCCGGTGGTCATGTCGATCTTGCGGATGCGGTCGTTCGAATTGTCGCAGACGTAGAGGTCGCCGCGCGAATCGAATGCCAGGTGCTCCGGGTGCCAGAACGCCGCCGCCGCAGCGGGCCCACCGTCGCCGTGATACCCCTGGAGGCTGAATTCGGGTCCGCCATAGGGCCTGCTGCCCCCCGCCTCGAGAGGATAGTGCCGGCCGTCGAGTCCGGCGAAGCGGGTGATGATGCCGGTCCGGGCGTCGACGCGACGGATGTTGTTCGACCACTCGCTCGACACGTAGAGGTCGCCGTTGGCGGCCACGGCAATACCGCAGGTGGTGTCTGTCTCCGCATCCACGGCCGCATCGCCATCGCCGCCGCGGCCTCTCTTGCCCGAGCCCACCACGCGGGTGATGACGCCGGTCTTGGCGTCGATGCGACGAAAGAGCTGGCAGTTGAAGTCTCCCACGTAAAGGTTGCCCTCGTGATCGAGGCACAGGTCGTGAGGGTAGCAGACGCGGGCCTCGCTGGCCGGTCCGTCGTCGCCGCGATTTCCGGGGACACCGTCGCCGGCGAAGGTGTGGAGAATTCCCTTGCGATCGATGCGCCAGATGCGCTGCCCCTGGTAGTCGTTGACAATGAGCTCGCCGGCATGCGGGTGTCCCTCCGGCAGGCGCACGACCCCCAGAGGCCAGCCGGCATCGGCATCGCGCGCCGGAACGCCGTCGGTGTAGCCGA
>CAYWBJ010000116.1:0-11224 GCA_964456165.1 uncultured Gemmatimonadaceae bacterium
CAGCGGCGTGATCCGGTCGCTCGACCTTGCAAGCCGACCGTCGAAGAAATCGGTCACAGCTGCCACGACGAAGACGACGAAGGCCATGCTCTTCAAGTACCAGACTTCGGTAAACAGGAGCAGCACGAACAGCGGCGTGAGGAAAATCCGCAGTGTGCTCAGCGCGTTGGGCCAGGTCAGTAGGTCGTTTTTGCTCATCGTCGACGATTCTTCAGACTGCGTGTCTGCCTTCCAGCGCGTGGGCGAGCGTCATCCGGTCGGCCAGGTCGAGGTCAGCACCCACGGGCAACCCGCGGGCCGGCCGCGTCACCTGGGTAGTAGCGGCAAGCTGCGTCCGCAGATACTCGGCCGTCGCGTCCCCCTCGACGCTGGCATTCAGTGCCAGGATGACCTCGGTGCCGCCATCCCGCTCTACTCTCTCGACCAGTTCCCGGATGCGCAGGTCGTCTGGACGGACACCGTTCAGCGGCGACAGCGTGCCGCCGAGGACGTGGTAGCGGCCGCGGATCAGCTTGTTGAACTCCAGAACGAGTACATCGCTCGCCTCCTCGACCACGCAGATGGTTTCCCGCTCACGTTGCGGGTCGCTGCAGACTGCGCACAGGTCGTTCCCGCGCTCGGTGAAGTTGAAGCAGTCGCCACAATACTGAATGCCATCTCTGGCTTCCGTGATCGAGCGCGCCAGGGCAGCCGCCATCTCGGGTGGCTGCTTGATCACGTAGAACGCCAACCGCTGGGCCGTCTTGCGCCCGATACCGGGCAAACGTGCTAGAGCATCGATCAGCTCTTCGAGAGGGGCCGGACCCATCATACCCGATCAGACGAGCTCTCCATCGAAGGTTTCGAGCACTGACTTGACTGCCGGATCCTGCTGCGGCTTGCTGGCAACAGCAGGCGCCGGCGCCTCGCCCGAGACGACACACTCGATGCGCGCCGACACCCCCCACCTGTCACTGCATGCGCGCTCGATCGTCGCGCGATTCTTCTCCACCTGGGACATCGGGAAGCGGTCGGCCGCGTCGAAGCCGAGCCGGAGGACGTTGCGCTCGCAGGCGACCAGCTCGGCCCCGTTGAGAAAGATGCCCAGGGTCGGCTGTGACTGGCGCAGCTCTGCCACCAGCTCCTCCCACCCACCGCGGACCTGCTCCAGCGTCATCCCACCCCCGGCTGCAGGGAGCTCGGCCGACGCCGCTTCGTTCGTTGCTGGCGGCGGACCATCGCGACCAGGCGGCTCCTCTGCCGGGGGAGGCGGTTCCTGCGGCGCTGAAGCTTGCTCCGAGCGCGGAGCTGAAGGCCGCGGCGGCGGCACGGCGACCGGCCGCTTGCCGGTCGAGGCAGGGGCAGCTCCCCGGGCCGGCTCGCCGGTGGCGGCGAGCGCTCCTTCGAGTTGCTGCAGCCGCACCAGGAGGTGGCCCACATCCAGTGAGCGGCCCATTTGGGCCAGCCGGACCAGCGCCAGCTCCAACCTCAGCCGGGGCTGAGCCGAGCGGCGCAGCGCCTGGTCCAGATCCATGATTACCTGCAGCATGCGGACGATGTCGTCGGCGGCGAAACTCTCGGCCGCCTCCAGGTAGCGCTTGCGGTCGGCCGTGGCCAACTCGAGCCGGGCCTCGCCACCCTGGATCTTGGCGTGCAGCAGATGGCGGAGGTGCTCGGCAAAGCCGCCGGCCAACTCCTCGACGTCCGTGCCCTCGTCCGCCGCCCTCGCCACCGTCTGCAGGACTGCGGCCGCGTCGGCTGTCGCGACGGCCTCGGTAAGCTCGAAGTAGAGCGTGCGATCGACGATTCCCAGGACCTGCTGCACCGCCGGAAGCGTAACGCGACTCTGATCGAACGCCACTACCTGATCGAGCGCGCTCTCGGCGTCCCGCAACGAGCCGTCGGCGCGCGTTGCCAGCTGAAAGAGGGCGTCCTCGTCGCCGGCGATGCCCTCAGCAGCGGTGATGCGGGCCAGGTGAGCGGCGATCGCCTCAGCGGTAATGCGGCGGAAGTTGAACCGCTGGCACCGCGAGAGGATGGTCTCCGGGACTTCCTGAACTTCCGTGGTGGCGAAGATGAAGACCACGTGCGGCGGCGGCTCCTCGAGCGTCTTGAGCAACGCGTTGAAGGCCGCAGTCGAGAGCATGTGGACTTCGTCTATTATGTAGATCTTGTACGTCCCCGCCGTGGAGACGTAGCGGACCACCTCGCGGAGCTCGCGAATGTCGTCGACGCTGTTGTTCGAAGCACCGTCGATCTCCAGCACGTTCATGCTGGTACCGTTGGCGATCGCGCGGCAGCTGTCGCATTCGTTGCAGGGATCGGCGGGCGCCTCGGGGCCGCTACGCCCGCTGCAGTTGAGGGCCTTTGCCAGAAGACGGGCAGCGGTGGTCTTGCCGACCCCCCGGGGGCCGCAGAACAGGTAAGACTGGGCTATCCGACCGGACGCCAGAGCATTCTGCAGCGTGGTGGTTACATGCTCCTGCCCAACCACCTCACCGAAGGTCTGCGGCCGCCATTTGCGTGCTGTTACCTGGTAGACCATGGGAGCGAACTCGGTTGCGGACCCACGAGCAAAGAACGCCTATAAAAAATAGAGAGAAGGCCGTGCACCCATCATCGATTTCGGCTCGCGATTCGCACGGCGCCAGTTAGCTCCAGCCAGCCGGTTCTGCGGCACACGAATGGACATTCCTACCGCTGCTACCTTCCGGTCCTGACGGGGTTCGGAAACCTTCCGTTGCGCAGAATCTGGCCTTCATCGCCACTTGTCGTCGGTTGAATCTCAGAGTGCGAAACCTCACGATGGGAATTCGGCCCCGCTATAGCGGATTGCGAGTACAGGGAACCGCTATCTCCCCGCCTAGCACGACCTCTCTGTTCTCGATGCGATGAAACATGGTGGAGCAGATGGGAATCGAACCCACGACCTCCAGATTGCGAACCTAGCGCTCTCCCAACTGAGCTACTGCCCCACGCGAGTTAAAAATGGCGGAGAGAGAGGGATTCGAACCCTCGGTAGGGGGTCGCCCTACACACGATTTCCAGTCGTGCACCTTCGACCACTCGGTCATCTCTCCGCGGCGGGCTTGGATATGGCGGAGAGGGTGGGATTCGAACCCACGGTGACCGCAATAGCCACAACGGTTTTCGAGACCGCCCCTTTCGACCACTCAGGCACCTCTCCAAATGCCCTATATTTCGGACCGCTCACGGTCGCCGCAATGCGCCTTCCTCCCGCAGTCCGGCGAAGAAACCCCGCAACAGCCCGGCGCTTTCCTCTGCGAGCAAGCCGCCTACAACCTCGCAGCGGTGGTTCAGCCGGCTATCCTGTGCGATGTTCCGCAACGACCCGCACGCACCGGCTTTCGGGTCGTAGGCGCCGAACACCAATCGCGGTATGCGCGCCTGCACAACTGCTCCCGCACACATGGCGCAGGGCTCAAGCGTGACGTATAGCGTAGTATCGAGGAGGCGCCGCGACCCGGCCGCCCTGGTGGCGGCCCGAATCGCCAGCATTTCCGCGTGCGCCGTCGGATCCTCGAGATCCTCGATTTCGTTGGCCGCGGCGCCGATCAACTCGCCGCCGCGCACGACGACGGCGCCAACCGGCACCTCGTCTCGCTTCCCGGCGCTGGTGGCCAGCTCCAAGGCCTGCTGCATCCAGTATTTATCGGCGTTGGAATCCACTTCGGCGGCCCTGGAGGACTGGGGCTGAAGGGCCCCCGACTCCGGCCGCCCCAGGCCGCTGATCCGTCCCGACTTTCGAGGCCTACAAGAGAGTTAAATATAACCTCAGAAAGCAGCCCCGACAAGGCTGGGAATGACTATCCGGACAGCTTGCGAGCAGGCTCCGGGCCCGCGGTCGCCGGCAACCGCGGGGCCCGGCTAGAACTGGCGCTCGTAGTGATCGTGGGGCAGCAGGGGCGTTTCCCGCCGCTGCCAGTAGGAATTCAGCTCCGGCTGCCAGGCCCGGTCCAGGGGATCGCGCCCGAAAATCCGCATCACCCCACCGATCGCGGTGAACAGGGTGTAGAAGACCAGGGCCAGAAGGATGTGGGTGTTCACGTAGCCGAGAATGCGGGCAAGGATCATCCACACCGCGAAGACCGGTCGGGTTAGCGGCGGATGGGCAAGCCCGGAGAGGAGGAAAAGACTCGCAAGCCCGCCCAGGATCCGGGTAGCTGCTTCGCTCTCCACGTACCAGGCCACCAGGCCGAACAGGCCCAGGCCGACGGCCATCACGAGACAGAAATTGCGCAGCTCCCGACGCGTCGGCCGCGGCAGCTTCCAGAACCCGCCTTTCTCAATCAAGCTCGAACTCCTCCTGCCAGTTGCTCGTTTCCTCCCAGTCCGGCTGGGCCTGCTTCTCCAGGAGAAAATTGCCCAGTACCAGGTAGTCCATTTCCGTGCGCATGAAGCAGCGGTAGGCCTCCTCCGGCGTGTTGACGATGGGCTCGCCGCGCACGTTGAAGGAGGTGTTCACAACTACGGGGTAACCGGTCAGGCTGTGAAAGGCCTTGATGACGTCGTAGTAGGCCGGGTTGTCCTCCCGGCGCACGGTCTGGATACGGGCGGAGTAATCGACATGGGTGACCGCCGGGATGTCCGAACGGGGCACGTTGAGCTTGTCGATACCGAAGAGATCCCGCTCGGCCGCACTCATGGCAATCCGCCGCTGTTCCACGACCGGCGCTACCAGCAGCATGTAGGGAGAGTCGGCATCTATTTCGAAGAACTCGCTGACGTGCTCGCGCAGGACGCTGGGCGCGAATGGCCGGAAGCTCTCGCGGTACTTGATCTTGAGGTTCATCACCGACTGGGTCTTCGAGGAGCGCGGGTCACCCAGGATGCTGCGCCCACCCAGGGCCCGGGGGCCGAACTCCATGCGGCCATGGTGCCACCCGACCACCTTCTCCTGGCTCAGCAGCTCGGCCACCCGCAGCGGCAGCTCGTGGTCACCCAGTTCCTCGGCCACCGCGCCCTGGTGCTCGATGAACCCCTGGATCTCGTCCCGATCGTAAGCGGGTCCCAGCATCGCGGCCTGCATCGAGTCGCTTTCGCCGTTAGCGTCACGGGCGTTCTTTCCATAGCGATACCAAAGGGAAAGGGCGACGCCGAGAGCGCCCCCGGCGGCGCCAGCTGCCGGCTGGATCCAGATGCGGTCGAAAGGCCCTTCGCGCAACAGACGCCCGTTGCCGACGCAGTTGAGAGCGACGCCGCCGGCCAGACAGAGATTGCGCATTCCGGTCTCGGCGTGGACGGTCCGGGCGATGCGCATCATCACCTCCTCCGTCACCACCTGGCAGGAGCGGGCCAGGTCCATCTCGCGCTGGGTCAGCGGCGACTCGGGTCGTCGCGGCGGCCCGCCGAACAGGTTGGCCATCCTGTCGCTGGTCATCGTCAGCCCGGCCAGGTAGTTGAAGTAGGAGAGGTCCAGCTTGAAGGAGCCGTCCTGCTTCAGGTCGATGAGGTGCTCGAACATGAGGTCGGCGTATTTCGGCTCCCCGTACGGAGCCAGGCCCATCAGTTTGTACTCGCCCGAGTTGGGCTTGAAGCCGGTGAAATAGGTGATCGCCGTGTAGAACAGTCCCAGCGAATGGGGAAACTTCACCTCGGCCAGAGTGTGGATCTCGGCGCCGGCCCCGTATCCATAACTCGTCGTCGTCCACTCGCCAACGCCGTCGAGGGTCATGATGGCCGCTTCGGCGAATGGCGACGGATAGAAGGCGCTGGCGGCGTGCGACTCGTGATGATCGCCGAAGAGTACCGGCACGTCGCAGTCGAGCTCTTTCTGAATGGTCTGCGGAATCCACAACTTCTGCTTCAGCCAGACGGCCATGGTCTTCCAGAACAGTCGGATGCCGCCAGGCACCGTGCCCAGGTGCGTCTCCAGCAGGCGCTCGAAGGTGAGCAGGGGCTTGTCGTAGAAGCCGATCTGCGCCAGATCGCCGACCTCTATGCCGCCCTCGCGGAGGCAATATGCGACGGCGTTGCCGGGAAAGCGCGGGTCGTGCTTGACCCGGGTGAAGCGCTCTTCCTGCGCGGCGGCGACGATCTGCCCGTCGCTGACCAGGCAGGCGGCACTGTCGTGATAGAAGGCTGAAATTCCGAGGATGTGAGTGGCCAAGGAACCGATCTTACTGCGCTAGAGGTGAGTGAGTCAGCCTTGACAAGGTGAGGCGCAGAAGCGTTTATTCCACGCCACAATAAGTTACCAACTCCATGTAAAATTAGCAAGATAGGGCACTTTGACAACCTTGGATACGGCCACTGACACTACCGCCTGCGACTGGCTCGACGCGGCTCAGGCCCGCGCCGTGCAAAGAGAATTCGGCACCCCCAGTTACCTCTACGACCAGCGTGCCCTCGAAAGTCAGGCAGCGCGGGGCCTGGCCTTCCCCAGCGCCTTCGGCCTCACCGTGCGCTACGCCATGAAGGCCTGCCCCAGCGCCGCGGTGATCCGGGTCCTCACCGGTTGCGGACTGCAGATCGACGCCAGTAGCGGCTACGAGGCGCGCCGCGCCCTGATGGCGGGCGTCGCTGGCGACCAGATCCAGATCACGGCGCAGGAGCTGCCTCAAGATCTGGACGACCTGATGGCCCTGGGCGTGCGCTTAAACGCCTGCTCCCTGAACCAGCTGGACCGCTTCGGGCAGCTGGCCCCGGGGGGCGAGCTCTCCGTCCGCATCAACCCCGGGCTCGGCTCGGGTCACAGCCAGCGCACCAACGTCGGAGGTCCTTCGGCCAGCTTCGGAATCTGGCACGCCTACCTCGACCAGGTGAAGGCCATCGCCGGCCGGTTCGGTCTGCGGATCACCGGCCTGCACAGTCATATCGGCTCGGGTAGCGACCCGGCGGTCTGGCAACGTTGTGCCCGTCTCACCCTGGATATCGCCGCCCAGCTTCCCGATGTCGCGACGGTCAATCTCGGTGGCGGCTTCAAGGTGGGCAGAATGCCCGACGAGGCCTCCACAGACCTTGCTGCGGCCGGCGAGCCGGTGGCCGAGGAGTTCGCCGCGTTCGCCCGGGAGCATGGACGCGAGCTGCGCCTGGAGATCGAGCCGGGGGGATTTCTGGTCGCGCAGGCCGGAATCCTGGTGTGCACCGTGATGGACGTGGTCGATACCGGCGCCGACGGCTTCTCGTTCGTCAAGATCGACAGCGGCATGACCGAGATCCTGCGGCCCAGTCTCTACGGAGCGCAGCATCCGATCGCCGTAGTGCCGCTCCAGGCCGAGGCCGAGCGCGGGATGGCCGCATACCTGGTCGCCGGTCACTGCTGCGAGAGCGGCGACATCCTCACGCCGGAACCCGACAATCCAGAGGGACTGTCTCCCCGCACCCTGACCGAAGCCCGGATCGGCGACGTGGTCTGCATCGGTGGAGCGGGTGCCTATTGCGCGGGGATGGCGGCCAAGAACTACAATTCCTTCCCGGAAGCCCAGGAAGTCCTGCGGGATCGCAACGACTGCTTCCACCTCATCCGCCGGCGCCAGCAGCTCGATCAGATCGTCGGCAACGAGGTGATACCCGAGTTCCTCGGCTGAACCGCGATCAGGCCTGCACCGGCGTCAGCCAACCGTAGGAATCTTCCTTCTCGCCACTGGTAACAGCGAAGAACGACTCCTGCAGACTCGCCGTGATGGCACCCCGCTCGCCGCAACCGATGCTGATCTGATCCACCGCCCGAATCGGTGTTATCTCCGCCGCAGTTCCCGTGAAGAACAGCTCGTCGGCGATGTAGAGACTCTCCCGCGGGACCGGTCGCTGCTCGACCCGCAGCCCCAGCTCGCGGGCCAGCGTGATCACTGAATGCCTGGTTATGCCGGGCAGGATCGAGTGACGGGTCGACGGGGTGAAGATGCAGCCGTTCTTGACGACGAACAGATTTTCGCCGCTGCCCTCGCTGACGACGCCGTCGGCGTCGAGGACGACGCCCTCGTCATAGCCGTTGAGCTTGGCCTCCATCTTGACCAGCTGCGAGTTGAGGTAGTTACCACCCGCCTTGGCCAATGACGGCATCGTGTTTGGAGCCATGCGGTTCCACGACGAGGTGCAGACCGAGACGCCCTTCTGGAGAGCTTCAGGTCCCAGGTACTGTCCCCACTCCCAGACCGCGATCACCGTATCGGTCGGACAGTCCAGAGGATTGACCCCGAGCGAACCGTAGCCCCGAAAAGAGATCGGCCGGATGTAGCACTGCCGCAAATTATTGAGGCGGATAGTCTCGAGTACAGCCGTGCAAATCTTCTCCTGCGCGTGCCCGATCTCCATCCGATATATCTTGGCTGAGTCGAACAGCCGGTTGATGTGATCCTGAAGGCGGAAGACCGCCGGGCCGGAGTTGGTCTCGTAACACCGGATCCCCTCGAATACGCTCGAACCGTAGTGGACGGCATGGGTGAGGACGTGAATCTGGGCATCGTCCCAATCCACCATCTCCCCGTTGAACCAGATCTTATCCGAACGCGGCATGGCCATCTCGGTCTATCTCCACCCGATTAGATTTTGCGGCTGAACGTCACGCTGTAGGTGTCGAAGGTGCCGCTGCGCTGCTTCGAGCGGCTGCCATTCATCGACAGGGAGGTTTCGCTGGTCGGGGTGTAGCTGATGTTCCCACCGATATTCCGGTGTTCATTGCGGCGCAGCAGATTACGCTCTTCAAGCAACCTAACGTAGGTATGTTCGTACTGCCGGTCCAGTCGCCAGCGCCCGTTGAGCGAGAACGAGACGGTCTTGAAGGGGACAAAGGTCATACCGAAGGATAGGGAGTGGTCGTTGTTGTCCTCCTCCACCAGCTGCGCCCCCGATTCGACGATCAGCTTGCCGAAATCGTCGGCGCTGTATGAGTAGCGGCCGTTCAGGGTCAACTGGTCGAAGACCTTGCGCCGCGCTGAATGGGCCATCTTCCAGCCCCGCCTTATGTTGCTCTTGCGGCTGCGCTCGCTGCGGTTGACCTGGCGGTCGTAGTCGAAGATGGCCCGCCGCGCCGACACGCTGAAATTGTGATTCAGGCTGATGCCCAGCCGCCTGTAGTCGGTGGACATGTTGAGCACCATGTCGCTGGTGCGCTGGTTATTGCTCGACCGCGAAGCATGCAGACTGACGCGGTGGGAGAACGAGTTGGTCAGCGAGGCGCGCAGGCTCGTGCCACCGGCGGTCTTACCGCTGTAGGAAAGCGTGGCGCTGCGGCTGAAGGTATCCTGATCCTGCTCCGGAGAGCCTGGATTGTCGTCGGCGATCCGGCGCACCTGTCCGGAGACCTTGATGGAGTGATCTTCGGTCATCTTCAGGTCCAGCGAGCCGACCAGCTGGAGGTCGCGATCCTCGCGATCGGCGCTGTCGTCCCGCAATAGCTCGCCGTTGTCCCCCGGCACCGCCAACCTGCCCTCCTCCTTGAAGCTGTACTTGATCCTCGTGCTACCGATCAGCTTCTCGGTCAGCTTTCCCGAGATCTTGGTCTCCGAGTTCCAGGAGTTGCTCTTGCGGTCCCGTCCGAAGTAGGTGTTGCGCAGGTCCCGGGCGGCGTTGGCCGTGTTCTGGCTCAGGTTCTGGCGGTAGGAGGTGCTCTGGCTCATGTCGAGAGACCCAACCTTGAACCGCACCGACGAGCTGAGACTGGTGTTGCGCGACTGGGCCAGATCGGCGCCGACGGTGGTGTCGCGCACCGCCTCACCGTCGGTTTCGGTCTCGGTAATCACCGAGCGGGTGACGCCGCGCTCGCTGCGCGACTCGCTTATTGACAGGCTGGTGCTTATCTCCTTCGGCAGCTTGTAGGTCCAGCTCAGGCTGAGAGACTCGTTCTTGTTCTTGTTGTTCTTCAGCGTGTTGTCCTTCTTCGTCAGACCGATGCTGCCGCTCATTCGCTGGCCAAACACCTGCCGCGACGGCGAGACCCGCATGGACGCATTGTACTGGATGCCGGTCTCCTTGATGGTGCTGTCCACCCGCGCTCGGCTCGCCCGCTGGGCCGTGATGACACCCGGAGTCAGGTTGGCACTCATGCTCTTGAACGGCCCGTCCTCAAAAGGCTTGAACTGGAAGGCGAACGAGTAGCTCTGGTTGCGGATCTTCTGCTTCTGCAGTGCCGCGTTACTACTCGACATGTTACCATTGACCCCAATGGTGGCCTTCGGACCCAGGATCGGGTAGCGGATCGACCCGCGGATGCTGGCGCTGTCGCGCCACAGATTCTTGCCGTCCCGCTGGTCGAGCGTGTAGCCGAGCCCGGCCTGCAGCGAGATCTGGATGTTGGACGGCGTGGCACTCCCGGCAGAGTAGGTGACCGGGAAGGAGTGGCTCCAGCCGGGGAACGTCGGCTTCCAGCTCATCCTCGAGCTGCTCCTGTTGAACTGCAGCCTGTACTGGTCGGCGGCGTCGACGGTGGCGTCGGAGAGGGTGAGGGGGACAGCGACTAGCGCCGCGAGCCGCAGATTCATGCCTCCCCTTCCCCCATCCGGACGAAGGCATCGCTCATGCGGGCGAATTCCTCGAGGCTCAGGGTCTCCGGACGGCGCTCTAGGTCGATGTCAGCCAGCTTTCCGATCTCCTCGATTTGTTCGCGCCCACCCTCGGTCGCCAGGCTCAGGAGCGAGTTGCGCAGCATCTTGCGACGCTGGCCGAACGCGGTCCGCACAAGGCGGCCGAAATGGGTTTCGTCCCGCACCTGGCAGCGACAGGGGATGGAGAACTCGATCTGGACCACCGCCGAGTGCACCCGCGGCGGCGGGCGGAACGACCGGGGCCCGACCGCAAGCTCTATCCTGGCCTGGCCGTGCATGGCGAGAAGCACAGTCAGCAGACTGTAGTCCCTGCCCCCTGGCTGGGCGGTGAGGCGGTGCGCAACCTCCTGCTGCACCATCAGGTTCGCGCGGCCTACGTGGGAGAGCTGCTCCAACAGACGGAAAATCAGCGGAGCCGTGATGTTGTAGGGGATGTTGCCGACGACCAGCAGCCTTTCCGCGCCTTCCTCGCGGGCCACCGCTCCTAGGTCCAGATCCAGCGCGTCGCCCTCGATCAGGCGGAAGGTGGGCGTGGCGATTTCGTCGCGAAGATAGCCGGCCAGATCACGATCGATCTCGATGGCGACGAGGCGGTCCAACGCCTTGACCAAAGGGCGGGTCAGAACACCGCGGCCCGGTCCGATCTCGACCACGGCCTCTTCCGGGTCGGGCCGCACCAGTTCGAGAATACCCGCCACGATGGCGGGATCGACGAGGAAGTGCTGACCGAACCGCCGTCG
>CAYWBJ010000117.1:0-11142 GCA_964456165.1 uncultured Gemmatimonadaceae bacterium
CAGCGGCAAGCTAATGGAGCTGTTCTTCCGCGCCCGCGTGTACCGCTTCGGGACCGTGTTCGGCGGCGAGGTGTTCGACAGCGAGCGTCCGGGCGAGGTAGGCCAGTCGGTCGTGGCCGGCGACGCGACCTTTCTGCTCGACAGCAACCAGCTTTCCGTCGCGACGGAGCTTAAGGTGGGGCTCTTGCAGGATGTGGGGGTGAGCAGCCCGGCAGTGACACCCAATGGAGACGGGGTGAACGATGAGATCTCTTTCCATTACTCCCTCATGCAGCTGGCGACGGATCAGCGGGTGACGATCGACGTGTACGACCTGGCTGGGCGCCGCGTCCGACGGGTTTTCGACGGCTTGGCGGCGAGCGGGCGGTGGTCGCACACCTGGGACGGTCAGGGCGAGAGTTGGCGGTTGACGCCGGGCATCTATGTCTACGTGGTCAGGCTGGACGCCGACGAGGGCGCGACCGAGCAGGCCGGCGTGGTCAGCGTCGTGTACTGAAATGAAGCAGCGCAGGCGGTAGATCATGCGAAAGTCCACCAGAGGTCTTACTTCACCTTTACTTGCACTGCTCCTTTGCAGTCTTTTTCCGATGCGGGGAGACGGACTGACCATGTTCCGCATCGGCGGGCCCAGCCCGGAGGCGCGAGATGGGGTGGAGGTGGTCCACCTCTCGTGGGAGGAAGCGGCTGCGGGTTATCTCGGTTTCACGTCCATGGTAGAATACGAGAAGGGGGCCATGGCTCCGGGCTTCCTCAAACCGGACTGCAACATTGCCAGAGATGCGGTCGAACTGGGGCTTGGTCCGTTTGGTGCCAAGTGGCCGGTGCGGACGACGGGAAGCGTCTTCGAGAACGCAATCGACGGCGATTCCTCGACCGCGTTTGAGGAGCAGATAGTCATCGAGAACCGCGACTGGCCGGTCTTCGGCATTGAATTCGCCGGCCTTTTGCCCGTCAACAGAATCGTGTTCTACCCGACGACCGCGAATCCAGATCACTTCCCGGAGTTCTACGAGCTGTTTGGCTGGGCCGGCGATAAGGTGGAACTCGTCAACCCCTGGGAGGAGTTCGACCATACCTACGACCTCCTGGACGAGGTCGAGCGAAACCGCGTGCCACGCGTCGAAGTGACCATGCCGACCCAGTTGTTCCACACGCTCATACTGGTGATCAACCGGGAGATTACTAGAGACAACAATGCCTACTCGACCGCCGACCAACCCTGGGAGATAGCGGAGTTCGAGATTTACGGCGACGGGTATGCGCCGGTGGCCGAATACCACACCCGGATTCTGGACCTGGGCGCCACTTCGAGCCTCGGGGAGATACGCTGGCAGGGTGACAAGGCGCGCGACGCGCGCGTGCAAATCCGCACGCGTAGCGGCGCCGACGACGATCCCCTGCGCTACTGGATTCTGACTGGCCGGGGTGACGAGATCAGCTCCAGTGACGCGGCTGGCAATCCGCTGACCCGGGCGCATTATGACAAGCTTTCCCCTGTTCGGAAGGGAGGCGTGACGCACGACGTGGACAACTGGAGCTTCTGGTCCGCGCCGTACTCCTTCGCAGACAGCACCGGTACGTCGTTCAAATCCACCGGACCACATCAGTTCGCGCAGCTGCAGATCGATTTCGCCAGCGTCGCCCAAGCCGGCGGCGAGCTGGGTTACCTGGAGTTTGAGGCAAGCTCGCCTCCAGTGGTGCGCGACGTGGTCGGCGAAGTGTCACCCGTGGTGGCGGTTGCTGGTGAGGAGACCCGATTCGTCTACGCGTTCAGGCCCAACTTTACGCCAGTGGAGGTAGGCGAGGGGGAATCGGGCTTCGACCGTTTCCTCCTGTCGACTCCGGGGGAGCTGAGCCGCGTCGACTCGGTGCGGGTGAATGAAGACATTGTTCCGTGCGAGCTGGTTATCGACGCTGCGCTGACCCCCTGCGAGCAGCTGGGCGAGCCGCGGCCGCGGCTCGAGTTCGTCCTGCCCCGACTGGACGTCAAGGACAGCGGCAAGATCGTCGAGGTGTTCTTCCGGGCCCGGATCTACCGTTTCGGCACCGTGTTCGACGGACTTCTGCTCGACAGCGAGCGTCCCAACGAAGTAGGCCAGTCGGTGACCGGCGGTGACGCCACCTTCCTTCTCGAGAGCAATCAGCTTTCGGTAGGAGTTGATCTGTCCGGCAACTTGCTCCAGGACGTCGGTGTGAGCAGCCCGGTGTTAACGCCGAACGGCGACGGGGTTAACGACGGGGGGGAATTCCACTACTCCCTGCTGCAGCTGGCTTCGGACCAGTCGGTTACGATTGACGTCTTCAACCTGAACGGGCAGCGGGTGAGACGGGTGTACGAAGGCATGGAGACGAGCGGACGTCAGCAACGCCGGTGGGACGGACGCGGCGAGAACGGGCCGCTGGCACCCGGTCTGTACATATACAGAATTGCGGTGGACGCCGACGCTCGCGAGGCCGAGCGCAACGGTGTGATCAGTGTAGTATATTGAGGTTATTCCACACGAGCTCTCAGGAGGGGTGAGCTTGCAAAACCGAATCGAGAGGCCGGTCCCCAACTCCGCGTTGGCCATCGGCGTGCTGGCGGCGCTGGTAACGCTGGCGGTGGCGCCCGCATTCGCACTCGACAGTCTCGTCGTCGGTGAGACCGGTCGCGACTGGAACGCCGGCGGTGGCGGAATCACGCCCTCCTTCGCGCTCGACAAGAAGGAGGCCGGGTCGGGAAACACGCCGGGTGCCGTGGTTTCGTTCGACTCCATCGGCTGGGTCTTTCCACGACTCGTGGACAGCTCGGTCAATCTGGCTTTCGGTGCCGCGGAGCGCGGCGGCGGTGCGAGATCGCCGCTGCCCTCTATCGATGACGCCGAGCTGGCGGCGGTTATCGACGCCGATCCGCTCACCGCTTTCCGCCGCAAGGCGGCGGCCGGCCAGAGGCTGAATGTTCTGGGCATCATCATCGACGTTGATCTGGGGGCGCGATTCGGCGTCAACCGGGTCCGGATCTATCCGCGCAACAGCGTGCAAGACGCCCCGAGCTTTCCCTTTCAGGGGGATTTCATCCGTGGCTATGAGATCGCCCTGAACAACGGCCTCGATGCCACCCAAGTCGGTGGCCGCCCGGTGTTCACCTCGCTTCTGCGCGAGCCGGAGAACGTGGACAACGTGGTCGATCTCGCCGTGCCTCTCCAGTTCGTGCGCCACATCAGGGTAACGTCGCTAACGACCGTGGGGTTCGAGGTGGACGAGATCGAAGTGTACGGGGCCGGCTTCGTTCCCGAGGCCTCGTACCTGTCCGACGTGTTCGATGTCTGTGACGTCTTCGAGACCTGTTCGTCAGCCAACTGGGGCAACCTGTGGTGGCGGGATGGCAAAGAGGGAGTCGGTGGCTTGTCGGACCTGCGCGTGATTACGCGCAGCGGCCGCGACGCGACACCGCTGCTGTTCACGCGGCGACGCGGCGACGGAAACTTCGTGCCGTGGAAGGAAGGGTCGGTGGCGAGCAACGTCGACTTGGACCTCGTGTCCATCACCGCTGCGACGGATATCTTCAACAGCCTTGCCCTCGACGAGCGCGCCGGGCTGGAGCTGACCCTCAGCGACTACAACCGGCGGGGAGAGGGGGACCGGGGGGAGCTGCAGGACGACCAGGGCAACTGGAGTCCCTGGTCGGCACCCTACCCGGTCACTTCCCAGGGCGAAGGCGGAACGCCGGTGCTGTCGCCCGGTCCGCGACGCTATTTCCAGTTCCGCCTCGACTTCACCAGTGACGACGTGGCTGCGGCCACCGGCGTGGAGCAGCTGGGATTCGAGATGTCGCCGGCCCTGGCCGTCGGGATTGTCGCGGAGATTCAGCCGCGCGATATCCGCGCGGGCGAGAGTACCAATTTTACCTACGGCGTGCGGGCTGAGATGACCGCGGCAAACCCGGGCTTTGACCGTTTCGAGGTCATGACCGGGTCGCGGGTCGACGGGATCCAGCGGGTGCAGGTGGTGGACGATAACGGCGACGTGGTCCAGTTCGAGGAGTTTCCTGCGCTCGACGGTCTGACGCTGCCCTACACAAAGGGCGGTTTCTCGATCGACAAGGTAGATGCGCAGAGCTTCGTAGTCGGCTTTCCCGAAGTCGCCGAGGACGGCCACGGTCTGCGCATCCAGTTCACCGCCTCGGCACTGCGGTTCGGTCAGACCTTCTCGGGAAGCGCTTCCAGGGCTTCCGCCAGCGATTCCGAACAGCTCGACGAGCTCGCCCAGCTGGCTGTGCCGGGCAACGCCGGAGCCCTCGGTCCCGATGACGTGGATGTGCGTCTGCCGGGCACGGAGGACCTGACAGCGGTAGACAACTCGCTCTCGGTGCGGGTGAACCTGGGCGGCAGGTTCGTCGGCGGCGTGCACGCGTCACCACCGGCCTTCACACCGAACGGCGATGGCGTCAACGAGATGGCCTCGATCGAGTTCCAGGTTTTCCGCCTCGGGTTGCCGGCGCCGCTACGGGTGGAGATCTACGATTTGGGTGGGCGTCTGTGTGCGACGGTTCTCGACGGGGTTCGGGCCAGCGGACAGTTCTCGGAAGACTGGGATGGCCGCGATGCGTCCGGTGAGCTGGTGGCGCCTGGCATCTATCTGGTCAACGTAGTTCTAGATACGGACGTGAGCACCGAAACGAGTACCGGACTCGTGTCCGTGGTCTACTAAGATTGCAAAGCGGTCCGCTCAAGGGGGGATTCTACTCATGAATAGGAAAACGCCTAATCTGTGGGTGCTTCTGGCCGGCCTGGTCGTGATTTCCGGCGCGGCCTGGGCGCAGCAGGACTACGGAACTCGTCTCGGATTGCAGCGCGGCGGCCAGGTTTCGTTCGAGCCGCGCGGCCCGGGCGTGATGTTCGGGGCGCTGGATCCGGCGGTGAAGCGCTGGTACGTGCCACAGGAGCTCTATACCGAGTACCGCTGGCGGCACTGGCAGTACTCCAATTACGCTCGCGACCATTACGAGCGCTACGTCAACACCAACCTGGAAGGCGACTACTACTACGACGTTTACGGCAACTTCCTGGCAAAGGGCTGGTTGATCTACGACTGGCGGCGGACGCAGCCGGGCGACTTGGGGAACTCGATCTTCAAGGACGACCGCTATGGCAGCTGGTTCAGCAGGGTGCTGATCGCGTCGGACCAGAAGGGGGAGTATCAGTACGCCCTGACGATCGGCGAGCAATTGCGCACCAGCCTGACGCCGCTCACCTTCTCGAAGCCGGCCTTCAACGGGATCCAGGCAGACTTCGCGTCGGACAAATACGGCGCCACCATTCTGATGTCCCGCGTCAGCCAGCCGGAGCTCGGCATTAGCAAGGGTGTCGCCGAGTCGGTGACTAACTCGACCGACTTCTTGGGCACCCACCTGACGGCGCAGGTGGGTGACCTGGTAAAGGTCGGCGCCACCTATCTCAACGCCCACCAGAGCAAGACGCTGATCGAGAGCTTCGTCGGCTCCGACCGCACCGGGACTCTGACCACCGAGCAGAACCGAAACCCGATCACGCAGATCGAGCTGATCCTTGCTGACGACTCGCCGGCTGACGGCGAGGCCGGGGCCGCGCTGTTCTCCCAGAACATCATCATTACGGCGGTCGATTTCGAGACGGATGAGAAGACCGTGGTCGAGGCGGTAGACATCGGGTTTGCGCCGATAATACAGGGCGGCTTCCAGCGCAGTGGCTTTCTCTCGGCTGCCGGCGAAGAGGAAATCAAGCTGACCTATGACTTCACCAGTCCCAGCTACGCCGGCCCCGATCCGACGACGATCATCGAGGTCGAGTTCGAGCTGGTGGTGGCCAACGACTACCGGGTGCTGGTCTCTTCCGACACGCAGCTGGGCCGCGGCGGCGATCCGCATCCCCTCGTCGTCGCCCGGGCCGACGGCAACGTGAAAGATACCTCGAACCAGCAGCTGTTGCGGTTCGAATACGGGCTGCCGACTGCGACCGAGGTCATCGGCGCCAACCTGGAAGTGATGGACGTGGCCGGCTGGCGGGGCTACGCCGAGATAGCCGTGAGCCGCCGGTATGGACATTATCCCAACCCCAACCTGCTGGACGGCCACGAGACCAACAAGAGCACGGCCAACGCCTGGATGGCGAATGTCTCGAAAATCACCTACCCGCTCTTCTTCTTCGGTGAAGCGTTCAGCATGGAGAGCGACTACTCGACCAGCATAATGCTGACCGATCCGAACGGTGCGATCAATTACGCCACGTCGTACGGCTTCTTCGAATTCGTCGACGACAACGACGACCAGGACCGCATTCCGGACTGGACCCGGTCCAGCCAGCTGGGTACCGACCAGGCCGTCTTTCCCGGCTGGGACGAGAACAACGACTTCATCAACGATTTCAACCAGAATGACAACGAGTACCGTCCTAGCCTGGTACCCGACTACGACGAGCCTTTCCTGCGCTTTCGCAGCGATCGGCCCGAATTCCTGTTCGGCATCGATCTGAACAACAATCAGTGGATTGATCGCTTCGAGGATGACGAGGAGCCGGATTTTCCGTACAAGCGCGACCACGAGGGCTACAACGCCTACGTGGGCGCGCACCTGCTTCCGGAAGCGCGGCTCACCATCGGCCGCACGAGCCAGGAGCTGATCTCGGGCGACGGCAGGAACACGACCACCTACGGACTGTTCACCTACGACAGGGACTTCGCGCAGATCGGTCGCTTCCGGCTGTTCGAGCGCCTCAAGAAGGCGGAGGACGACATAGCCGACGACCGGATCGAGGCAACCCCCTTCTTCCGCGGGCCGCGACCCCGCATCCCCGATCCGCTGGCGGCGCAGGATACCTGGATCAACACCCTGTGGATAGGGTTCGAGTCCAAGGACCTGGTACCGGCGCTGTGGATCGACAACAAGCTCAAGCTGGAGAGTGTGCACCAGTTGCTTGATTCTGAGACGCTGGCGACCCAGCGCCGGCGCCAGGACTCCGGCTTATTCGGCCTGATCAACAAAGCCGAGTACACCTACGACGTGCGCGACCTACGCCTGCGCCCGCGCGTCAAGAGCGAATACCTGAGCGAGCGCCCGACCCTGGACACGGTGCCGGAACGGAAGCAGTACGTCCTCAGCCTCTTCCTTGTTGGAGAGCAGCCGTTGATGTCGCGGACCCGCATCCAGGCCGGAATCGAACACGGCCTGACGTGGGACCTCGCGGCTGAGGAAGGCCCGGGAGAGTCGGAGGAGAATGTCGGCAAAATAACGGGTGATTTCGGCGAAACGGTGGTAGCGGTGCAGAGCACCACTGTCAGCGATTACCTCGGCTACGAGCTGATCACGCAGGTTGGCTTCCAGTACGACCGGAAAGCAGAAGAAATCATCAAGGGCAAGGACGACGTTTCGACCGGATTCAGCTCCTTCGTCACGGTCTACGCCGGTCTCGGGCAGTAGGGGGTCGGAGGCTAACGATGAAAAAGGCCGTCCAAGGAATTCTGCTTCTGGTTCTGCTCGGGGCTGTCGTTGCCGATGCCGGCGATTATGGCGGCCGCTTGGGCATCGTGCGACCGGAAGGTGTCGAATATGTCCCAAGGGGCTCCGGGGTGCTCGACGAGGCGTTGAGCCCCAGGCTGGCGGACACCTACGTGCCCCAGGAGCTGTTCGGGGAGTACGGGTGGCACCAGTGGGAGTACACCAACTACGCGCGCAACCGCTACCTACGCTACGTCGACGCGAACCTGGAGGGTGACTACTACTACGATGTCTTCGGCAGCTTTCTGACCCGGGGATGGCTGATCTACGACGCCCGGAAGGAGCAGCCCCGCGCCTCCGAGGGTAGCAGCCTGCTCAAGTCGGGACGGTACGGTTCCGATTTCAGAAGCCTGTTGATTTCCTCGGACCGGAAGGGCCAGTACCACTACTCCATGACGATCGGCGACGAGATCGCCGCGTCGCTGACGCCCCTGACCTTCCGCAAGCCGGCGTTCAACGGAACCCAGTTCGATTTCAAGTCCGATAACCTGGGAGCCACCGTGCTGCTGTCCCGCGTCAGCGCGCCACTGGTGATCACCAACCGGCTGGCCGCTGCGCTCACCAATACCACGGACCTGACCGCCGGCCGCGTCACCGCCGGCATCGGGCCGATGACCCTGGGGGCCACCTTTGTCAACGGTCACCAGGGGAGGGCGAGTCTGGAGCGCTTCGATGGCAATCCGTTCAAGGGACACCTGACCACGGTGCAGGCCAGCAGCACGGTCGGTATCGTGACCCTGAGAGTGGGTGACGACTCTCCGGAGGACGGCGAGGGCGGTGCCATCCTCTACTCGGAACGCATCATCGTGAAGGATGTGCTGGGCAACAAGTACGACAGCGCGGATGTCGGTTTTGCTGCCAACCGTGACGGCGGGACAACCATCAACGGCTTCCCGACGGCAAACGGTGCCGACTCGATCACGCTGGAATACGACCTTCGGCGTCTCGCCCTTCTCCTGCCCACGACGGCCGACTCCCTGAGGGAGGTGACGTTCGAACTGCAGGTGGCCAACGACTACAAGGTGGAAGTGGCGTCGGACGTGCAGACCAACGCCGATGCCCAGCCGGTGTTCCTGCCGGTGGCGCGGGCGCGCGGCAACATCAAGGACACGTCGAACCGGCGGGTGCTCCGCTTCAACTACGGGCTTCCGACCGCCAACCAGATCGCCGGCTTCAGCATCGAGGTGATCGACGTCGCGGGCTTCAGGCTGTACGGCGAGTACAACATCAACTCCCAGTACCGGCAGATGCCGAATGGCATCCTGAACACCCATCGGTCGTCTGTCGATCGGGCGACGGCCTGGATGGTCAACGTCGCCATGGATCGCGGGCCCTGGTTCGGCTTTGGCGAGGCGTTCGCGATCGAAGATGACTACAACACGAGCTTCTTCCTGACGCAGAACACCGGCCAGGTCGACTACAGCAATCCGGAACGCCACATCTACGACTTCGTCGACGACAACGACGATCAGGACCGCTGGCCGGATCAACGGCGGGCGTTCCAGGGCACCCGCCAGGTGGTGGTCGGCCAGACCTCGGGCGAGATCGTCGAGGGACAGCCGGATCAGGCCGTCTTCCCAGGCTGGGACGAGAATGGAGATTTCATCTCCGATTTCAACCAGAACGACAGCGAGGCGCGGCGCAATCAGATTCCGGACTTCGACGAGCCCTTTCTCCGCTTTGCGGTGGACCGGCCGGAGTACCTGTTCGGCGTCGACATGAACAACAACGGATGGATCGACCGTTTCGAGGACGACAACGCCCCCGACTATCCGTACAAGCTTGATCACAAGGGTTTCAACATCTACGGCGGCTACGCTTTCCTCCCGGACGTCCGGCTTACTCTTGGCCACGCGCGCCAGGAGCTGTTCTCGTCGGACCACGGCAGCCGGGTGACCTACGCGATGTTCACTTTCGACCAGGACTTCGCCAGCGCCGGTCGGCTGCGCATATACGAGCGCATCAAGAAGGTCCGCGATGAGATCGCGGACGAGCGCAACGACCTGCCCGCGTTCCTCGGCGCCCCGCAGGTCGTCGTTCCTGATCTGCTAGCGGCAGAGGACGCCTGGATAAATACCATCTACCTCGGCTACGATGTCTCGCCATTGTCCTCATTGTGGCTGAGCAACAAGGTGAAGTACGAGACGTGGCAGCAGGCCAAGCTCGACGAGCCGCGGACCGCCACCAGGACCGATCCCCGCTTCTTCGGACTGGTCAACAAGGCGGAGTACCGAATGCGGCTCGGCGCCGTCTCGGTGCGGCCGCGACTGAAGAGCGAACTGTTCTACGACGTGCCGTTCTCCATCCTGCGGGCGAAGCGTCATTTCGTCCGCGAAATGGCCACCGTGATGGTGAGTCTGCCCATCCTGCATCGCTCGACGGTCGAGGGTGGGGTGGAACACGGATTCGTCAACGATCTCGAGACCAGGAAAGCGGATCTGGGCGCCGGTGACCGGACGGGCGACCAGTGGGAAACATCGCTCGCTCTGCAGTTGTCCAACAGAGGATCCTATCTCGGCTACGAGTCGATCATGCAGATCGGACTGCGCTGGGATCGCGCCAGCATCGAGAGGAAAGATCGGGACAACGAGATCTCCACCGGCAGTATTCTGTTCGTGAGCTTTCTGGCCGGCGTACAGTGATGCCAGGTGCCGTTGCATGACCACGATCAGCGAACGAATCGGGATGCCAGGCGCAGCGGCATTGCTGCTCATGGCGGCCACCGCTTTCGGGCAGGACGCCTACGTGATGCGGACCGACCGGCTCGTCGTCGAGAGCAAGCCGCAGTGGGAGGAATGGCAGGCTGCGTTCGGCACGGTGGAAGTGGACGCTAGCGGCGGTGTGACTGCCAACTGGGTGCCGGGTGTGCACAACGCCAGCGAGGACGCCTCCAACTATCCGATCGAAGCGGACGATAAGCTCGGCGGCGCCGTCGCCGGCACCGACAGCAGGCGGGCCGCAGCGGTGATGGACGGCCGCAACGACACCTACTGGAGCCCGAATGTAGATGATCCCGCGCAGACCTGGTGGCTGGAGATCGATCTGGGCCGGGCGGTGTCGGCGAAGAGGATCACGCTGCGTTTCGCCGAAGAAGGCGAGGGCGACCCGTTTTACCAGTTCAGACTGCACGTGACCAACGGCGAGACTCTGACGCTCACGGACCAGCTGTTCTACCACGAGGTGGGTCGCACCGAAAGCCCGAATCGCAACCAGCGTGAAATCACGTTCGAGCTGTCGCCGACCAAGCTGGTCGCCGGCCAGTTCGAGGGTGACGTCGTCCGCTGGATCCAGGTGTCGATGACGGACAGCCGGCGGGGCCGGGCGGAGGTGATTCCCAAGGTCGACTGGGACGGGCTGTCCGCCGCCCAGAAGGGCGACATCCAGTACTTCGGTCGGAGCGATACCGGCCGGGAATGGGAGGTCGAGAAGGGAATCTACGACCTGCTGGATCCCGAGGAGCGGGGCGAGCCCAGGTACTACCGGCGGGAGCAGCCGCGGCTGGCGGAAGTGGAAGTCTGGACTTTCGGACAGAACATCATGCTGGGCACCTACGAGCGGAGGGGCCAGATCACGGGAAGCCGCAGCGGTCAGGTCAACTCGGTGGACGGCGATTTCTACACCGGGTACGAGGT
>CAYWBJ010000118.1:0-37621 GCA_964456165.1 uncultured Gemmatimonadaceae bacterium
TTACAACCACTTACACCTGAAAAAAGAAAACGAGTCCCCAAAAACTGAGGACTCGTCTCATTTGGTAGCCCGTACGGGATTCGAACCCGTGTTACCGGCGTGAGAGGCCGGCGTCCTAGGCCTCTAGACGAACGGGCCTAATACTCGCAGTTCTGGGGGTCATAAAGCTACATCTGATCACCTCCGATGTCAACGGGGTGACCTTGCCTAGGCAGCGCCAAAGGGTTTGATTGTCGCCTTATTGCCAATTGCATTCATCACGCATTACCTGATGAAAATACCGGAGTTAGAGACCAATTGAACGATATCGAGAAATACGAGTTCGACCGTCTTGGCTACGTGGTCATTCCGAATTTGCTGACGCCGGCGCAGGTAGCCTCGCTGGTTCCCGTGGTCGACGAACTCGAAGAGCACGCCTTGGCCCACGTGGACCAGCAGCCGCGAAAGATGGGCGGCTGGGGGCTCGAGACGCATCGCAATCCGGAGCGAGGTTATCACGTCCACGGCGAGCAGGCGGAGGGCAAGACGATCATTATCGAGGACTTTTGGAACGCCGACCCGGCTTTCGACTTCCTGATCGACCTGCCCGGGACTATGGAGTACGTGAACGCCGTGGTGCGGGGGCGACCGACGATCAACAACTCCGAGATCCGCATCCGCTACAGGGGGAACCAGTCCCACAGTCACGGTAGCGGCGCCCGACCGAACAACCACAAGTACCGCTACAACTACGATGGTGAGAGCATCGACTGCATGATGGTGCGGATGGTCTACTTCATTCACGACGTCAGCAACGAGCAGGGGGCCTTCAGCGTGGTGCCGGGAACACACAAGTCGGCGATCGAATCTCCGTACGAGAACGACCCGGACACCGAGCCGGGGACGATCGGCCTGGAGGTGAAGGCGGGTGACGGCGTCTTCTTCACTGAGGCGCTGCGACATGGCGGACTGACGAACCACTCTGACCAGGTGCGCAAGACGCTGCACGTGGGTTACGGACCTAACTGGATGTTGTCCCAGAACATCTCCACCATGGACGAGCCGCAGTACATCGTCGCTTCCACTCGCGCGCGCCTGAGTGAAGGGCGGCGCAATTTCTTTCGCAGCTGGCCAGAGAATCCGTAGACGAACTCCGAGAGACCGATGCAGACTCCTTCCTTTACCACTGGCGACCTCAATCTGATCGACCGCCTGGTCCGGGTATTCTACGATCCCCAGACCAGCTTCGACGCGGTGCGCGAGCGGGAGACCTCGCAGGACTGGTTCGCCCCGGTAGCACTGGCCATCCTCGTCGGGTTGGCCTACCACTTCTCCACGATCGACATCACGCACGATCCACACCTGCCGGCCTTCCAGGAGAAGCTGTCGAAGTTGAGCCAGGAGGAGCGCGAGAAGGCGTTGGACGCACTCGAGGCTTCCCGCGAGCACAGCTGGATGCGGATCCCGGTAGTCGCCTTCATGTCGCTGGTGGTGATGGGCGCGATCCTGATGGCGATGGCGCGCTCGGTCATGCAGGCGGAGGTGAGTTTCCGCCAGATGCTGGTGGTCAAGGGCTACGCGTCGATGGTGCTGGTGCCCGAATGGATCGTCGGCACCATGCTGGTGTTGAGCAAGGGAAGTCCGGACGTGCAGACAGGGCCGGGGATTTTCGTCACCCCGGCCCTGGTCGGCACCTTCGTCGGCAACCTGATGATGGCGATCAACCTGTTCGACATCTGGCAGGGCTACATCATCGGCCTCGGTGTGGCGACCATGGCGGACGCATCCAGGACCCGCGCGCTGGTGACCATCTTCGCCCTCTATGCCATCTGGATCATCGCCGGCGCCGCGGTGGAAACGGTGGCGCCCAGAGTGCCGCTCCCGACTCCGGAGGTCGTGCCTCCTCCCGTCGAATAGACTCGAGGACCGCCAGCAGAATAAGGTCGACTTCATAGCTCTCCGCCGAGTTCTCCGAGCTGATGCGGGCCAAGTAGGACATGCAGATGTCCGAGGAAAAGGTCCTGCGGTAGATCGGCCCGGCCGAAGGGATCGATAGCGCGCCGCAAGGTCTGCTTGACGGGCTGGAAGGGCCTGCGCCGATTCCGGCCTCCGCGGGGCACCGGCAACCAGCAGGACTAGGCTGCAGCGAGACAGCCTAGCCGGAACACTACGGCGCTTCCGCCACCTTGTCGGGCGGTGCCATCGCCAGGCGGAAGCAGGCCGCTTCGCGGTGGTTGCGAACCAGCAGGTAGGGAGCTGCCAGGGCCGGGTTGTTCCAGGTCTTGTCATCGAGTGCCGGATGACTTGCCAGCTCCCGGTGCTCGTCCGGGTGGGCCAGCACGAGGTGGATGCCGCCCGCTTCGGCCTGGATGAGCAGCACGCCCTCGGTCAGGATCAGCTGGCCATGCCCGTAGCGCCCCCGCTTCCAGCGACGCTCGCCGGTCTCCGGATCGAGGCAGACGAGAATGCCGTCGTCCAGACCATAGACGTAGCCCTCGTGATAGACAGGGTTGGTGAACTTCGCCTTGAGCCGGGTCGATTCCCACACAACGCGGACGTCGACAGCGGCGATGTCGACGGAGGGGGCGAGCTGCAGGAGTGCACTGCCGACGCCATAGCCGCTCGAGACGAGGAGACGATCGCCAGGCAGCGGCAGCGGCTGGGCGACCGGCTGGGTTTCCTCGGACCAGGGATGTTGCCACAGCAATGCGCCGGTGTCCGCGCGGTAGCCGGTAACGCTGCCCCAGTTGAAGGTCAGGATCTGGTCGACGCCGGCCAGTCGCGCGAGGGTCGGCGAGCTGTAGCCGGCCCTCGCGTCGCCGCTGCTCCAAGCCCGGTCTCCCGTTTCCCTATTGTATGCTACCAGCGACCGTCCTTCAGGACCGCCGGCAGTGACGACAACCAGGTCGCCGAGGACCAGGGGGGAAGCGCTCATGCCCCAGTGGGGAACCGAGGCCCCGTTCTCGATGACGATGTTTCGCTGCCACAGCAGTGTTCCGGTGGACAGGTCGAGCGCGTTGAGCAGTCCGGTACCGCCGACTGTGAACACCTGATTGCCGTCGATAGTCGGGGTGGCGCGTGGACCGACACCGCCGAGGCTGGTTTCGTGACGGGCAGAGTCCCGATGGGTCCAGCGTCGTTCTCCAGTGCGCAGGTCGCGGGTGACGACCGTCTCCAACTCGCCGTCCTGCTCCTGGGTCACGGCCGCGCCGGCCTGAACCGCAAAGGCGGACCAGGCTGGCCCCACCGATTGGCGCCACACCAGCTCGGGCGGGTGCAGCTGCCAGTCGGTCTGCAGCCAGACGCCGCTCAGCTTGGCGTTGCGCAGGGGGCCCAGGAAGCGGGGGTAGGACGCGACTGACTCGTCGCCCATGGATGTGGCGTCAGCGGACGGGGGCTGCCCGGCAAGCGTCGGCCACCGCCACTCCAGGATGGGCACGAGATCGCCGGTGAAGCCTCCGGGCCGCAGCGCGAGTGCCGGCAGGGCTGCGACCAGCGCGGCGACTCCGAGAATCCGCCAGCGGTGCGGCCACGGCAGCCTTGACGCCGCCAGCAGCCAGATCAACCCCAGGATAAGGACCACAGTTCCCACCAGGATCGACTGCATGACCTGCATCTGTCGCTGCAGCGATTCGGGCACCCAGATCAGGAGGAGGGCGATGAGGGCGCCGACGGCGATGGCGGCGAGGGGCCACCATCTCGGGTGTGCAGTTGGGTCTGGGATGGTCAGCGGAAGGTTCCTGCGGCTGGAATGCAAGGTAGATATGCCAACCGGGCAGGCGGCCGCCCACCACCAGCTGGCTGCCGGCAGCTCAGAGTGCGGCGAACTGGGACTTGATCCAGGAAGCGGCCTCGGAGACCATGGGATCGGTGCCGTCCATGCTGAACACGTGATCGGCGCCGGGGACCTCTACTAGGGTGGCGGCGGCCTGGGCGGCGACGATGTCGCGCGAATCGCCGATAGGGACGACGTCGTCCTCGCTGCCGTGGACCAGCAGCCAGGGTACCGCGATGGCGCTGGCGCGGTCGACGACCGAGCCGATAGCGTTCATGTCCTCTACGTAGGTTCGGGACAGCGGACAGTCGGGTTCGTCCCACATGTCGCCGGCGTCCGGGGTCACGTCGCCGAACTCGCGCTCGTTGAAGGCAGCTGTGTGCACCATGCCGGCGAGCGAGACCAGCAGGCGGATCCGCTTATCCTGGCTGGCGCGCAGAACGCCGACGGCGCCGGCCATGCTGTGCCCGACGTAACAGATGCGGCAGTCGGCTGCGGCGTCGAGAATCGCGCCGAGGTCATCGACTTCCTTGGAGATCGTCGAGTCGACGAAGCTGCCGCCTGAATCGCCATTGCCGGAGAAGGAGAACCGCAGGGCTGGCAGCCCTGCCACGGCCAGCGTCTCGGCGAGCACCACGATGAAGGGACGGTCCTTGTTGCCGGTCACACCGTGACCGAGGACCACCAGATCGCTCGAGCCCTCCGCGCCAGCATGGTATGAATAGTCCAGCTGCTCACCCTGCGCATTGACGATATCGCCGAACATGACTTTGACTCCGAATCTCCTGCGCGCAAGCCGCGCAGGCCTCAGTTGAACCACCTCGCAGAGAACGCCCTCCGGCGCTCTCTGCCCTGAAGCAGGCTCGACGAAGGTGCTTCAGGGTTGCTCAGCCCTGGAGGCACTTCCTCATTTCCTCGCCGTTCTGCTTCCACCAGTCGAAGAGGACGACGATGTCGGTGCCGATGCAGAAGTGCTTGACCCCGAGGTCCTGGTAGTATTTGGCCTGATCGGGAGAGGCGATCTCGGCTCGCGGCTGGACCCCGGCGGCCAGCGACATTTCGATGACGCGGCGCTCGGTTTCCTGGATGCCGGTATCAGTCCCCCACTGCCCGGCCTTGCCGATGCTCATCGAGTAGTCGGCCGGTCCCCACTGGACCATATCGAGGCCCTCAATTGCCAGGATCTCTTCGAGCTGATCGACGGCGGAGCCCTTCTCGATCATCGCCATAACCACCACTTCGCGCAGGGCCTTGACGTATTCCTGGCCGCCGCCGTAACCCATGTAGCTGAAGCGGCGGGTGGCGACGCCGTGTGTGCCCCCGTCCTCGGGGGTCTCGGCGCGCGTGACGCGAACGCATTCGCGCACGTCGTCGGCGTTGCGGGAATCGGCGAAGAGAACACTCTGGAAACCGGAGCCGATCGCCCGCTGGGCAATGAAGCCGCGCGGCTCCTGATCGACCTTGATCATGGCCCCGAGGTCGTGCAGCTCGCAGGCGCGGCAGAAGTCATCGAGGGCGTATAGATCGAACGGACCGTACTCGGCGACGAATTCGACGTAGTCGTACAAGCCGGTGTGGCCGAGGACTTCGGCCACCGAGGGCCAGGTGGTGTGGACGTGCGTGGAGAGGGAGGGTTTGTCCTCGTTGAGCAGACGGCGCAGCTTGTTCGGTCGCATCGGGTTCTCCGGGTGGCGGTCGCGGCGGAGAAACCTACGGGCAAGCGCTGGAGGCTGTCAAACGGACGCGATGCTGGTTGCCGGAAGGAAGCTGTGTGCCGTCGAATTGCCGAAGTTGCGGCCCATTTGTGCCAGGGGCTCGGCGCGGAGAATGACACGCCCACCTCTGCCGTTACACTGGTCGCGCCGGTGGCTCCCTCGCTCAGGGACAGGGCTTGACCCCGGACTGAGGGACAGGTCCACAGAAAGCAGCAGGGAAGGAGAACCAGCCACTGACGTGTCATCGTACATTCCCTCTATTCTTACTATATCGTCCGGTTGAACACGGACTTTAGCAAAAAATCGCGTGGAGTTTTTCATATTTCGATTCAACTCGTTGTATTTATACAATTTGAGGAGAAAAAAATTTCGAATAGAGGGACAAAGATCGGGCTACGCACTATGTAAGGTTACCGCGGGATCTCGAAGCAGTCCATCATCGCGAGGAACTCGGCGACACCTATTTCGCGGTGTTTCTCGACCGCCGGCTGCCGGCGGGCGGCGCCGGCGGCAGCGCCCGGGAGGGTGTCGAGGCTCTTCTCCACCAGTTCGCAGACCTTGCCGCCGGCCCGGACTTCGATGGTGGGGTTGCCGGAGGAATAGAAGTGGACGCGTTTGAGACGGGAATTAAGCAAGCGATGAACCGTTTGTTTCAGGGGCGCCTCGCCTGCGGCAGGAACGAGACCTTCGGGCCAAAAAAGGTGGTTGATGTGGAGATCGTAGGCTTTGTGGAGCATCGCGGTGGCCGTCGGTTCGACCAGCTTCCACTGGGTCTCGGGCCAGACATCCAGATTGCTCCAGGGAGGGCCGACCTGGGCGGAATCCGGTCCCTCTTCCTCACCGCGAACGCAGAGCCGACCGTTGGTGGCCCCGACGAGGGCGAAATGCCTTGGGTAGTCGAAGAACTCGGTGCCCCGGGCGCGCTGCACGTCATAGAATGCGGTGGCCATCGACAGAATCGCCAGGGGCACGTTGACCACGCCGTCCTCGAACCAGGGGGAGACGATGGCCACGCGGTCGGTTTCGGCGTAACCGGGGCAGAGTCGCGGGAACTCCATCTGCACCGGTCCCTCGTCGCTGTAGCCCCAGAACTCGAAGTCTTCCGCCTTCAGTATGCTGCTGGTATGCATATCGCTGTTCCTTCGTGTGGGGGTGACGGCTCGCTCCGCACGAGGATACGCACGCGACATGCTCTAACGCAACGCTCGACGGCCTCCTCTGCCCTGTGCTCAAAAAAAACGATAAACGTGGGAGGGAATTAATTACATACTCGCGCTGTGATGTGACTCACGGCCGTGGCACCGTGAAACGTGACATTTCGTCGTGTGTACCGATGTCGTCGCCTGTCGTCGTCCGGAGCGGTAATGTGTCCCCGCAGTTGAGTTCCCAGGTGATACAACAGTCAAACGGAGGGGAGATTCGCTCATGAAGGAAAAACTGTTTCTCATAGGCGGCGCGTTAATCCTGTGGAGCAGCGTCTCCATGGCGCAGGAGCCACCACCCCCACCGCCTCCCGGAGGCGGTATGCCCCATATCGTAGTGGCGCCGCCGCCCGAGACTTCGGGACCGGAAGGTGTGGAGATGACCGGCGATCCGGTCGTCGACATTCCTGTGGTGGTCTCTGCCATGTTCGCGATGATGGACGTCGACGGGAACGGCGAGCTGAGTCGTGAGGAGCTTGAGGCTTGGATCATGCACGTCCACATCCCGCCGATGATGGGACTGGGTCCCGACGGCTGCGGCGATGGCGGCTGCGGAGGTGAGGGTGTCAGTGTCGGCATGGAAGGCACTGAGGATCTGCCCGAGCCGGAATGTTCCTTTGCCACTCAGGAAGCGGAGATGAGCCCGGTGGCCGAGAACGTCAGCTGCGCCAGCAGCGAGGCGGTTGGCAACCTCGTGCATCGCACTGTCTGCAACGTCGACGAGTTTCGCAGCCAGGCGATTAGTCTGCCTGCCGGTCGCGCGGTCGACTGCTTTGACATCGTGGCCCTGCGTGGTAACAACATCGAGTTCGAGATCGTGAACGAGGCTGATGGTACGGTGATATTCGACACCAGCATGGGCGCAGAGGCCTTCCGCACGCTCATGCTAACGGGTGCGGCGGTCTACCGCGTCAACCTGATCAGCGCCGACGAAGGGGATGCCGGACTCACCGTCGAGTTTATCGACCACCCAATGTTCTAAGAGGATATAGGAATACGACGGACTCCGACCCGCCGGGTGCGGCTCCGACACGAGTGAGAGGCGCCGGTTTAAGCGAGCCGGTGCCTCTTCTCGTTCTCCCGGGCGAACGGCTGCTGTTGCTTGGCAGGGGAATCCGGCGCCGGCTGGTTTCGCGCGCGAGGAGCCGACCACTGTATCCTCGGGTCCTGCAATTCATCAAGCGTCTGCAGCGCAACCGTCGACGGATTTTGGATGTCCGAGCTCTCGGTGCAGGTAGATGGCCTTGTCAGGTCGTTTTCTCCGCGGCGATCTGCGCGTGCTGGCACTTGCCCCTAGGTTTCAGCTGGAAGATCAAAGGCAACCGCGTCGCAGCAGGTCCAGATTACCTCAGTCTGCTGCACCTCGTCAGTCAGCCGTATCCCGGTCGTTGAGATCCCAGTCGTAGTCGAGGAATTCTACCTCGTACGGCCCCTCTCCGTCCGCGAGTCGAGTTCCCTCCGGGGCATAAAGGTCGACGTAGTCGAGAAGGCCGACCTGCCCGCTTCCGGTTTGCGCCGCAAGCCAGTCCACGTAGTCGTTCTCGTACCAGCCGAAGAGCGGCGACAGGTAGATGCGCCGAGCCGTGGTGTCCACTCGCAGGTTGCGGGCATCGGCCAAGAACCTGCGCGTATCCCGGTCGAGCTCGGCATCCAGGTTCGCCGCGGTGACCGCCCTTCGGGGCAGGTTGGGACAGCCGATGGAGGCGCAGTTGAGAGCGAAGTGGATGCGGGGTTCGGCGAAACGCTCGCGAATGAGGTCGTTCTCCAGGATGTAGAGGCTGGTGGCGTCGCCACCGAAGACGACCCGCTGGAAGAGGAAGAAGCCGCTCTTCTCGGGCATGAAGAACAGGATCCCCGGCGGCGTGACGTCGGCGACGCCGGCGATCGGATAGTGGGTGATCACTACTTTGAGGATGGCGGCGTTATAGGCGTTGATCCAGTAGGCAAGCTGGTCTTCGCGGCCGGGGAATAGGTCGGGGTGGCTGTCTGGGCTGTAGCGCGAGACCTGCAGGTAGTAGGCGTCCAGGTCGCCAGGATCGGCTTTGAGAGCTGTGTAGTCGACCCGTCCATCCTCGTCGACGTGGGTGGCCAGGACCCGGTCCAGCAGCTCGTGGCTGAACACCGTCGGCACTGCCGCCTGCCGGCCGTCGTCGGCCGGCTTGATGGTCGTGCAGCCGTTCGCGGACCAGGCTACGACGGCCAACAGGATTAGCCTCAAACAGCTTCCTCTTTACCCGAGGTGGCCGATCGGTACGCGGCGTCGAGCATCTCGATTGCCCGCATGCCGGCCGTGCCGGGCGCATGGTTCACCGACGTCTTGCCCAGCACCAGGTCAGCGAAGTTGTGCGCCGGCCCGCTGCATTCGTAGACGCCGGCATTCGGCTCGACCTCAGCGACCTGATGGGCGCCGTCGTGGCGGCGCAACTCCATCCTGGCCCGCTCCATGTCCAGAAGCAGCATGCCCTCGGAGCCGAAGATTCGGATGTCCACCTGGAAAGGCCGGTCCATCGGCACGTTGCCGGCGCCGCTGACCGTGCCGATGACGCCGTCGTCGAAGCGGACGGTGAGGGCGTCGTAGAGCTCGACGCGGGCGCCGGGTCCGCTCATCGTGCTGAATACCCGCTCGGGCCGTAGATCGGTGATCCAGAACATTAGGCCGGCCGAGTGGACTATCTGGGCGTAGCCGTAGCCGCCGGCCGCCACGACCGGGTCGGCCCAGGTCGTCAGATCGGGCTGGAAGAGGCTGTCATCGGACTGCCCGCTGACCTCGTCGACGTCGGCCTCTTCGCCGCTGAGCATGTCCCGGATCGGGGAGGCCATGTGGCAGAGGACGAACTCGATGCGCCCGACACCGCCGGCGGCGAGGAGGTCTCGCGCCTGCCGGGCGAAGGGCTTGTAGTGCCAGCCATAGGGCACCAGCAGGTGCACGTTCTTCTTCGCGGCCACCGCCACTAGCGCGCGGGCGTGAGCGGCGCTGGTGGTCATTGGTTTCTCGCACATCACGTGCAGTCCCCGGTCTAGTGCCGCCCGGGCGTGCTCGTAGTGCAGTGTATGAGGGGATGCCACCACAACCCCGTCCAGCTCGCACCGGTCGAGGAGTTCCCGGTGATCCTGGGTGGCGAAGGCGAAGCCGAAACGGTCTCTGACCTGCTCGAGTTCCGCTGCCCCGATACGGCAAACGCCGGCAAGCTCCACGTCTTCGCGACTGCTGAAGACCGGCATGTGGTTGCTGGTAGCCCACCAGCCGGCGCCGATGAAACCTATGCGGGCCTTCTTCGCGGTGTCAGACATGGTCCATCCTCCCTGCTGTTGCGCTGGATCAGGTGCAGGATAATCTAACGAAACCGACGCCCCGCCATCGCTGCGGTGCCGCCAGGGGGGCGGCCTGCATGCCCAGAGATCACGGAAGCGATTGTGGACGGACTCAGGTTGACCGGAGGGCGCAGGTGTTGCAGCGGGAGGCCGGCTAGGCGCCCCGGTGGGGTTGTCGCCCGACTTTTCAGTATGGCCGGAGGTCATCTTCGGGCAGGTGACGGCGAGTTTGACAGAGTTGTGAGGGGGGGACATACTTGCCGGCAGAAAAGTCAGCTATCGCAAAGGGGAAGGAAATGCTGGGTACTGAGACCTTCCGCGGCCTGTCGGGCAATGGTGCCCGCCTCGCTGGATGCGTCACCGATCTGAATCCACCCTGGCGTCCGCGCCCGCGGCGCTCCATGATCGGACGGCTGTTGCTGATCTGCGGAATCTGCCTGGGGGCCATGGCTGTGATAGGTCTCATCTGGCACTTGATGTTCCGTGATCTCCCGCAGGAAGAATAGGCCACGAGCGACGCGACAGAGGTGGCGAAGAAGAAGGTCCTGATCACCGGTGCGGCCGGTCGCATCGGCGGCTGTCTGCGCGATAACCTGGCCGATCGCTACGACCTGCGGCTGATGTACCACCACACTGTGCCACCCGCTCGTCCCGGCGAGGATGTGGTCGTATGCGGCCTCGGTGACCTGGCAAAGCTGGAGGAAGCGGTCGACGGCGCCGATGCGGTCGTGCACATGGCCGGCGATCCCTACACCGACGCCCGCTGGGAGTCGATCCTCGAGTCGAACATCATCGGTGTCTACCACCTCTACGAGGCGACGAAGCGCCAGGGTGTCAAGCGGATCGTCTTCGCCAGCACTAACCACGTCACCGGCTTCTACGAGCAGGAAGGGGTCTACACCACCCCCGACATGCTGCCGCGGCCCGACAGCTTCTACGGCGTCAGCAAGTCGTTTGGCGAAGACCTGGGCCGGTATTACGTCGATCAGCACGGCCTCGAGGTCATCTGCCTGCGCATCGGCTCTTTCCAGCCCGCGACTTCGGTGACCGAGCGCGAGAGCGACCGCATCCTCTCGACCTGGCTCAGTTATCGCGACTGCGTGCAGCTGGTCTGGCGCAGCATCGAGGCGACCGACGTCGCGTTCGGGATCTTCTACGGAATCTCCGCTAATAAGCGCGCTTACTGGGACATCCAGAACGCCCGCGACCGACTGGGTTACGCGCCGCAGGATGACGCGGAACGACTGGTGGGCTGACCTGGTGGCTGGGGTTCGGCGCCAATTGTTCGCTCAGGCCACTTTCTTCAGTGCCCGATTCAGGTCCAGACAGAGCTGCTTGAGCCGCAGTACCTCCTCCTCACCTAGGTAGACGAGCGGAAACGCCGTCTTGTTGTGCCAGAGCGGCTCGTCGAGATCGATCCACTCGCGGCAGGCTTCTCCGTCCAGGGTGCCCGGAATGGGTGAGAATTCAGACAGCATCAGCCTGATGCCCAGGTTGTTGGCGTACCGCATCGAAGCCTCCACGTCTTGGGTTTGCTCGTGCGGGTGGGCGATGATCAGGTACGCGGTGATCTCGGACGGGTCGGTGCCGGCCTGCACGAGGTTTTCGACAGCCCGCGCCAGCTCTGAGGAGTAGACCTTTCCGCCGGTCTTCTTCTGCCACTCGTAAGCGGCGGATTCGAAGCCCAGGTAGAAGGTCCTGAAGCCGGCGCGCACCATCTGCCGGGCGATCTCCGGCGAGATGAAGCGGGCGTTCAACGCGTTAGGCGTGTGCAGCTCGACCGGGCTGCCGCGGGCGATGACGGCGTCGAGGAAGGGGAGAAGCAGCTCCTTCTCGCGGAAGAGCAATGCGTCGTCGTAGAAGGCGACCCGGCGAACCCCGCGCCCCACCAGGAAGTCGAACTCACGGACCGCCCGGTCCAGGTGTCCGGAGAAACGGGGGTAGACCTGCGGCACCGAGCAGTAGGTGCAGCGGAAGGGGCAGCCCTCGGTGAGCTTAAGGACGCCGGTATCCAGGCGCGGATAACCGTCCCACCAGGGAAGACTATCCGCCGCCGGCTCAACGCCGAGCCGTTGCCACAGGGGCGCCAGGTCAGTGCCTTCGATCACCAGGTTGGCGCCGAGACCACGAGCGTGGTCGGGGCAGAGGGTGGCGTAGACGCCGCCGAGGATCACATCGGCGAGCGGCGAATGCAGCCTGACGTCGCCGATCACCTCACGCACTCCTGGATACCAGTAGGTCATCACGGTCTGGACCAGGACCGCATCGAAGGGTGGTGCTGCTGCCAGAAACCGTTGGAACTTCTCCCGTGCCAGGCCGAAACGTCGGTAGACTCGGGGCAGCTGGATGAAGGGAGCGGGGCACTCGGCCGGTTCGGAGCGGAACGGCCCACGGCCCCAGCGGTCGCCGCGGAGGTCTCCGTCGGCGGCCATCTCGGGGTGCAGGCGGTCGAGGTAGTCGAAGAGGGTCAGGTCGACCGAGCCGCGCAAGCTGCCGGCGACCTTGAGCATGCCGTAGGGCTTGAGCCAGTAGTCGTAGGCGGTGAAGTCGAAGATGGGTGGATTGACGAGAAGTACCCGTTTTTTCATGGGTTTAAGTATATTTCGGCTCGTCCGCGCCGGCAATCGGTGGCAGCCGGGTCTTGCGCGTGCTGCCGGCGTCTGGGTTCCGCCGGGCCGAGGTGCGGATGGGCGACACGGTCAACCACGAGCGCCTGGGACAGCCGCTGCTGCTCAATGCCGACGTGGATGAGAAAAATAGTCGCCGCAGGACCTTGACTGTCGTCTGGTGGAGCCCGGTCGCGGCGGGGCGGCCATCTCCATAGGTTCTACGCCATGAAATCCGTGGATACCGAGGCTGCTTCGGGACAGGACTGCGGTCTGAAAGTCCAGCAGGACGGCGACCCGTGATGCTGGTAAGCTCTAACATGGGGGTCGGAGCTGGCCGGAAGCAGAGCAACATCGGCCTGATCAGGGCCTTTCTCGCCAACGGCATCGGCGCGATCGAGAAGATGGTCGAGTTGTGCCTCTAATCGTCGTCTCCACCCGCTGCATCAGCCCTCGATGATCACCCTGCTGCAATTGGCCGCGAGCGCGGCGCTGGGGGCCACTATTGGCTACGCCACCAACGCCCTGGCCATCAAGTCCCTCTTCCGGCCTCTGCGACCCCGGTGGTACAGCTTGGGCTGGCAGGGAGTCGTGCCACGCAACCGGCACAAGCTGGCAGACAGCATCGCCCGGGTCGTGGGCGAGGATCTGCTCGGGCGCGAGTACCTGGCCGACCAACTGCGGGGGCCGCGCTTCCAGGCCAACCTGCGCGAGTACGTGTCTGCCCGCGCGGACCAGGGCCTGGACACGACGATAGCCGAACTGTTCGCGCAGCTGCCTGCATCCTGGCGCCAGGATGGCCTGGAGGGGCTCATGCGGCGCGGACTCATCCATCTCGGCAGCTGGGTCCACAGCGAGGCCGGGCGGTCGTTGCGACAGCACCTGGCCGCGCGGGCGATCGACCATCTGCGGGTGCTGCCGGTGCGCGACGTGGTCGGAAAGGAACAGGCCGAAGAGGTGGCGGCGGCGCTGGGCCGCTCCCTGGCGCGACCCGAGACCCGGAGGCATCTGACCGAGCTGCTGCAGGGGGAGCTCGGGGAGCTGCTGCAGGCGGACCAGCCGCTGGAGGAGCTGGTGCCGGCCGAGCTGCGCGAGCTGTTGCGGGAACGGCTCGCGCAGGAGGTTCCCGCCATCCTCAACAAAGTTGCCGTCTGGCTGCAGGCCCCGGAGAACGTCGATCAGATCAGCGACCGGATCCTTGATGCCCTCGAGGCGATGGGCGACCGCAACAGAGCGACGGGCCGGCTGCTGGCGGAGATCGGACTGCAGCTGTTTGGGGAGCGCATCCGCAACTGGGTGCGGGAACGGCTGCCGCAGGTGGCCGCAGAATACCTCAACAGCCAGGAAACGCAGCGTCGCGTCGAAGCCCAGCTGTTGGAGGGCATCGACCGCTTCCTGGGGCGCTCGCTGCGGTCGGTCACGGCCGGCCACCACGAGCTGCTGGCAGTCCGAATCGGTGCGGTGGCCGGCACCTGGCTGACCACGAACGAAGTGCAGCAGCGCCTGACAGCACTCCTGATCGGCGAGTACTGCAGGCACGCCGACCAGCGCCTGGATGAGGCCCTGCCCCAGGGGTTCTGGACCACCCTCCGCGACCGCGTGGTAGAGCTTCTGCAGGTGCCGGCTGGCAGTGAGGCGGAGTGGGGCCGGGCTGCGGCTGACTGGCTGCGGCCGCAGCTGGAATCCAGTCGGGTCTCTCTGCGCTCGTGGGTTGGTGTCGCCCCAGCCGATCAGGAGGCGCTGGTGGCTGAGTTGAGCGCCCGAGGCAGTGAGATGCTGCAGGCGGAGGTGCCGGTGCTGCTCGCGCAGTTCGACATCGCCGACCTGGTGCGGACCAAGGTGAGGGGTTTCGACCTGGCGCGGGTTGAGCGCCTAGTCCGGGACATAATCAGCGACCAGCTGCGTTACATCAACCTGCTCGGGGCCTTGCTAGGAGGCCTGGTGGGTCTGGCGCTGCCTTTTCTCAACGCCTGGATTGCCGCGCTCGGGGCTGTCGGCGGGGGTTGACGTCTGCCGGTCCAGCCCCCAGGCCGAGGTACCCCCACGACGCAGGGATGGCCATGCAGTTCCAGGATGCGGTGAGTTGCGGCATGAAGGGGGCCGCGGTATACTTGCGGCCGAAAAATCGTAACCTTCCCGGAACTACCAGCAGAAAGGGCAAAGATGGCTACCGCAGGGCTCTCCACCGGCCAGCTCGGCGAGCTGCGTCGCTATGACACGCCAACGGTCTGCAACGCGATCGAGCTGTTCGAGGTGCGGGCGCGCACGGCAGGTTACATGGGACGGGAGATCGTCGCCGCCTTTCCGGAGCTACCGCCAATGGTGGGCTACGCGGCTACAGCGACCCGGCGCGGGGCGGCGCCACCTCGTGAGGGTGATTCGGTCGCGACACTCCCCGACCAGGTGGGACGCTACGGCGAGTTGCCGGGGCCGCCGGTGATGGTCTACCAGGACCTGGGCGTGCCGTCCGAGTCAGCGAGCTTCGGCGACGTGATGTGCAACACCTACCAGGCCTTCGGGGCGGTCGGCCTGGTCACCAATGGCGCCGGACGCGATCTGGAGCAGATCCGGGAGATGGAGTTTCCGATCTTCAGCAACGGCGCCATCTGCTCCCACGGATACAACCACACCGTCGACATCCATGTTCCGGTGAGCATCGGCGGGATGATGATCTACCCCGGCGACCTGCTGCACGGCGACGCCAACGGGGTTACCACGATCCCGGCCGAACTGTCCGGCGAGCTGGCTGACGCCTGCGCCGGCGTTGCGGCCGCCGAAGCGGTCGTAATCGACTACGTGAAGGGGGGGAAGCCGACGCCGGAGGGACTGGCCGAGGCCCGCAAGGAAAGCCAGGCCCAACTGGCCGACCTACGCGGGCGCCTCAGCCGTGCCTGACGGCGCGCCGGTAACTGCCTGCGAGCTGGTCACTCCTTGAAGTTCTTGCTGATCGATCGCAGCTTGTACTGGATCTCGACGGCGGAGCGCCGATTGCCGGCGCCCAGGTGAGCACGGGCGAGATCGCGCAGGGTCATCGAGCGCTTCTCCAGACCTAGCTCTTCGGCTTCGACCAGCGCCTTCTCGTGCATCTTCACCGCGTAGCTGTAGTTGCCGCGCGCGTGGGCGCGCAGGCCTGCCTCACGGTACTCCTTCCACACCCGGTCCTCAAACGCCGTCTTGGCATACCAGAAGCCCAGCCCGACAAGGATCAGAATGAGCGGTGCGAACAGCAGCTGCCTGTTCGCCTTCTTTCGCTTGGTCCGTTTCCTGCGCTTGGCCATCTCACTCAGCTGCCGGCATCATCCCGCCCGGAATCATTCCGTTTCGGGTGTGTAGCCGACACATTCGCTCACCGGCAGTGGTGGGTATTTGGGGAAGCGATCGTCGATCGCCGCTAATGTACACAAATAAAAGGCCGAACCCCTGGCCGAGCTAACCCGCTTGACGTGCCGGCAGCGGGCGCACAGGCCGCAGCGCGCCGCCTCGTCGCAGGCGTCGGGATCGGCCGCCATCAGGCGGTTGGAATGACCGGCAGGAGCAAGTGGGAGGGGCGGGACCGGTCGTGGTGAACAGTCTGATGGGCGACTCGGAGATCGGCATCGGCGCCCATGTCGTGGCCGGTATTGGGATTGCGGTCGAAGCGGGGGAAGTTCGAAGAGGCGACCTCGAGTCGGATTCGGTGGCCGGCCAGGAACACGTTGCCGGTCACCATCAGGTCGATCTCGTACTCGTAGACCCGGTTCGCCTCAAGGAGCGACGGCTCGGTGAGACTTTCGCGGCAGCGCGCGCGGAGGATGCCGTCGCAAAGGTTGCGGGCAAAGCCGTTGGGCGCGACGTCGACCAGCTTGCCGGTCCAGTCGGTGTCCGGGCCGTCGGTGGCAGCGTGGAGAACCAGCTTGATCGGGCCGGTCACCTCCAGGTCTTCTTCCAGGGGCCCGCTGGTGTAGACCAGCACGTCGCTGCGCATCTCCACCGCCCGCTGATCGTAGGGTCCCCAGGGCACTAGCTCGGGGGAGCAGCAGTTGTTGCCGCCGACGGTCTGCACCGGAAAGGCCGGATCATAGACGAAGCGGTCGGGTGTTTCATCAGCCGGCGTATCGCGGCTGAGTCCCCCGTCGCCGCGTACGGTGTTGGCGCCGCCGCTGGAGTGGAGGTGCCACTTCTGCCAGTCGGTACGGTCCAGCGGCCACTCATGCTCGTCCCGCCAGACGTTGGTTCCCATGATGAAGAGGCGCAGCGGTGGCTCGTCGACGATGCCATTGTCGATACCCTTGAGCCAGTAGTCGAACCAGCGCAGCTCTTCGGCGTCGAGATCGACGCGGGAGGCGACGCCGAAGTCCACGTCTCCCAGCCAAGTAGAGGTGCTGAGGCGATGCGGCCAGGGGCCGACGATCAGCCGGCTCCGCCGCGCCTCACCGGATCCCTTCCGAATCAGATCGTTGAAGGTGGTGAAGGTATAGGTCGAGTAGAGGTCGTACCAGCCGCCCATGTTGAAGGCCGGCACGGCGATGCTGTCGAAGTGGGGCTCGGGGTCGATCGCCGCCCAGTACTCGTCGTAGGTGGGGTGGGCGAGCCAGTCCTTCCAGAACTGCAGTCGACGCCCGGCTAGTTCGTCCATCTCCGCCACCGGCAGGTACCGGAAGGCCTCGGCCCAGTTGTGGAAGTCGATGTTCTGGGCGGTGCGGCCGTTGGTGCGCATGCCCCAGGTTAGGGCGACGTTGAGTTGGAAGGCGCCGCCGGGGTAGAGCAGGCCCTTGAAGAAGTCGCCGCAGATGACCCGCGGCGCCAGGCAGGTGAGATACGCGCTGCCCTGATGAGCGGCCGCCCACTGCACCAGTCCCAGGTAGGAGGCGCCGGCCATGCCGATCCGGCCGTTGCTCCACTCCTGCCGGCCGATCCACTCGTGCGTGTCGTAACCATCCTCGGCGTGGCCGTGGAATGGATTGTGTTGACCGTTCGAGTCCCAGCGTCCGCGTACGTCCTGCACCACGCAGGCGTAACCGCTGCCGGCCAGGGTGCGCGCCTTGGCGATAATCTCCGGCATGTTGTTGCTGTAAGGCGTGCGCATCAGCACCGTGGGCGCGGCGCCGGCGCCGCGAGGCAGATAGAGGTCGGACGAGAGCGCAACCTCGTCCCGCATCGACGTCGGGATGTTCAGGCGCATTTCTACCGGGTAGTTTGGCATCAACGGTGGTCCTCGGCCCGATCCTGCGGCTGGTAGCCGATCAGCTCCCGGGCGCGCTCGATGTCACGGAATCCCCAGCGGTTGTCCGATAGGGCGTAGAAGATCTCGAAGCGCAACTCGTCGGGTGCCTCGATGCAGCAGCGCACCAGCCCCGCCAGGTCACGGCGGCTGCACCAGACGGCCCAGTGGCGCGACTCCTGCGGCTGGTCCTCCTCCATCACCCGGCCGATGCGCAGGCAGATCACCGACATGTCGGTGGCGTCGGAAAAGTGGCGGCCCAGTGCCTCCATCCAGGCCTTGCTGCAGCCGTAGAGGCCGGCCGGCCGCACCGGGGTCTCATGGTTGAGCATGGGCCAGCTCGCCGGCAGTTCGTTGTAGTGTCCGGCGACGATTTCGGCATAGGGCGTCTCCCGCTCCCACCCGGTGACGACGGCGCCGCTGCTGGCGGCGATGACGCGGCGGCAGCCGGCGCGGCGGGCGGCCTCGAACACGTTGTAGGTGCCGATGACGTTATGGTGCAGGATCTGGTCGAACTCGGTCTCACCGGAGTGGGCGGCCATGTGCACGACCGTGTCGATGCCGTCGAAGGCTGGGGCCATCGCCTCCAGGTCAGCGATGTCGGCGCTGTGACAGTCGACGCCGTCGAGCTGGCGACGGTTGAGCGCTCGGAGCTCGTAGTCGACTTCGAGGCGCTCTCGCAATGCGGTGCCGATGACGCCGGTCATGCCGGTGATGAGCAGTTTTCCAGCCACGTGAGTCCTCCTGTTTTGGCGCCGGTCAGCGGGAGCTGGCGACGTCGTGGAACAGGGCGCGGCCGCCGGCCAGCGCCGCCGCCGGCTCGGGCAGCTGCGGATTGAGCTCGAGGCTGGCCGGGCCGTCGTAGGGACTGGTTTCCACCGCCTGCAGGGCGTGTGCCAGGCTGTCGCGGGTCATGATCCCGTCGGTGAGGGCCTGGTGCAGATCTTCCACCCCGTCGTTGTCGTCCAAGTGGACGTAGCTGAGCAGGTTGCCGGCGGCGGCGATGGCGGCCGCCGGATTTTCCCTGGACATCTGGGCGTGGCCGATGTCGAAGAGCAGAGCCAGGTTCGGGTGGTCGACCTCGCGCAGGAATCCCAGAGTGGCGGCTACGGAGGGCAGCGCCGTGCCGGGGAAGTGCTCGACGCCGAGCCGGATGCCGTGGTCGGCGGCGCGGTCGGCCACCAGCGCCAGCGCCCCGGCGTAGCGGGGGAGGCTGGCGGCTCCGCCGCCGCGGCGGGGCACGACGTAGCCGGTAGTGGCTCCGAGTGTGCTGGCGTAGTCGAGGGCCTCATAGGCGTAGCTGAGGGCGCGGGAGAGAGAGGAGGCGTCCTCGTCGTCGAGGCTGCAGTCCTCCGGCGCGCCGTGCGACAGGGCTACACAGGAGACCCGCAGGCCGGCGGCGGAGACCTGTGCCGGCTCCACGGTTTGCGGTTGCACGTCGATCACCCCAAAGCCGAGCTCGGCGACCTGCGCGATGGCGGTCTGGTGGCTCTGGTTCGCGGTCAGGGCCCACAGGCAGCAGGAGAGCTCCATCCTATTCCTCCTTGGTCCAGGTCACCGTGACATCGTCTACTGCGGCGTCAGCGTTTCCGCTCCAGGACACTCGGCCAGCCTGAGTATGGCGGTCATGATTACCAGGCGGACGGTATTCGCTCTCAGATCGACGATGCCGATCCGGGTTGTCCATGGAGATGATAATAAGGCCGGCCCAAACCTCATTCAACTCATATGCACCGTCCGGAAATGCTGGATATCTTTCGGTCGTCGTCGAAAAACTGACCTGCCCCACCTCATGGGCAACCCGTCATGAGAGTGGCTGGGGTCGCTTTTCGATTGCTTCTCCTTGCTGTACCTGCTCGGCGTATTGCTCGGGCGTGAGGTTGTTCAAGCAGCTGTGTGGCCGGTGCGTGTTGTAGTCATGACGCCGATCGCCCAGAGGCTCCCGAGTGTTCCGTAGAGTGATGAACCAGTGCTCATTGAGGTATGCGTCCCGCATTTTTCCGTTGAAGCTCTCGCTGTACGGGCTCTACGTCAGTTTGCCGGAAGCGATGAAATCGAGACGTACTCCGTTGTTGTAAGCCCACTCATCCAGCGCCTTTTCGGCAAACTGCCTGGTTGACGGGTCGTCAGGCCAAGGGGTTCGAAAAGCGTGTCGAAAGCGGCCAAGGGCTCAGTTCAGGGCCCCCAGGCGGCCACCGATCGTGGCGATCGTGTGCCTGACCTCGCCGTCGTCTTCGGCCTCGCCGGCGTGGCGCAGGTAGGCGTGGAACGAGGAGAGCGCCTGCTGGTAGGCGCCGACGCGGAAATAGAGATTCCCGAGATCGCGATGGTCACCCGCGGCCTCGGGCTGAAGCATGTTGATCTTCTCGCCTGCATCGATCGCCGCGGCGAAGCGCTGCTGCTGGGCGTGAATCATCTTGAGGTTGCGCAGCATGCGGGCCAGGATCTCGCGGGACGACGCCGGCTGCAGGAAGGCGTTGTCGAGATGGAGCCGCTTGCCCTTGTGACGCGGCAGCAGCTCCTCGAGGTCGCTGGGTTCCAGTAGGGTCCCGCCGCTGAAGGGGTTGACGTAGAGCGGGCCTTCCGGGATGTCGCAGAGAACGATGAAATGGGTGGGAAAGTTGACGCCGCACAGTGGCAGTCCGCACCGCCTGCCGACCTCGATGTACAGGATTGAGAGCGTGATGGGAATGCCCAGGCGCCGGTCCATGACGTCGTTGAGATAACTGTTGCGCGGATCGTAGTAGTCCTCGGCGTTGCCGGAGAATCCGAGCTCGGCAAACAGAAACTCGCCGAGACAGGCAAGCCGTTGGTACCCGGACTTCATCCGCAGCACCCGAGGCTCGACGGCGGCTGCCATCCGCTCCAGCCGCTCGAGGTAGAGATCCGGATCAAGGTGGGGATAGGCCTCGCGCGCGACCAGCAGCGCCCCCAATCCCAGATCGAGGGGCTCACCGGCGGCAAAGTCGGCGAATGTCGGAAGCAGTTCGGGCTTCATCTTCTCCTGCGTGGTCCGCTTGGGGGAGGCGGGTCTGGTGGGGCGGCAATGTCGTTTCAGATGCCGAATATAGCACTTCCACGCCCGTCCTATAGAGTTTTGCGGACACTTGATACATATTGTATACGCCCCAAGACAGACAGCCTGTAAAGCCGGAAGTTGACAGGAATTACATTTCGGCCATCAGACGGGAAATGGAACAGACACCGGAGTTGACCCGATATCTGGGAGGGTTCGTGACCCCCGAGCGGCGCGGACGCGTGGAGCGGGTTCTCGCCGCGCGGACGCGTCACCTCACGGTCGTTCTGGAAGACATCTACCAGACTCACAATGCCAGTGCTGTCCTGCGCTCGTGCGAGTGCTTCGGCATTCAGGACGTGCACGTCATCGAGAATCGCAACGCCTACTCCGTCCACCCCGACGTCGATCAGGGGGCCTCCAAGTGGCTAGATCTGATTCGCTACAACGACGGCGACGGCGACAACACGCGACGCTGCGTGGAGGAACTCAGGGCGTCTGGCTACCGCCTGCTGGGTGCCACACCCCACCGCGACGACTGCACCCTCGACGACGTGCCGGTCGACAAGCCGGCGGCCGTGATGTTCGGCACCGAGGAGCTGGGACTCAGTGCTGGGGCGCTCGAGAGCGCCGACCTGTTCGTGAGAGTGCCCATGTTTGGTTTTACGGAGAGTTTCAACATCTCCGTCTGCGCCGCCCTGATGTTGCGGGAGTTGAGCCGACGCGTGCGGGCCGCCGGCGGCGCCTGGGAGCTGACGCCGGAAGAGAAGGAGGATCTGCGACTGCGCTGGTACCGGAAGATGGTGCGGGGCAGCGAGCAACTCGAGCGTCGTTTCGCGGCCGCCACGGCGACCGCCGCGGAATGAGTTCGTGAGTCACTGGGCCGGAGAGATGCCGCGCTACCTCTTGTACGCCCTGGCCATCGTCGTGGGCGGCTACGTAGTTGTGGTCTCGCTGTTCTATCTGCTGCAGTCCCGGTTGATGTACGTGCCGTCCAGGCAGATCGAGACGACCCCGGCCGTTCACGGTCTGGCCTACGAAAAAATTGCCTTCACCAGCGCCGACGGGGTTGCCCTCTCCGGCTGGTGGGTGCCCGCGCCCGAGTCGCGCGCCACCGTGCTGTTCTGTCACGGCAATGGCGGCAACATTTCCCACTTGATCGAGCGGCTGGCTTTGCTGCGGGAGCTCGGTCTGAACAGCTTCGTCTTCGACTACCGGGGTTACGGCGACAGCCACGGGACGCCCAGCGAGAAGGGAACCTACCTGGATGCGGAAGCAGCCTGGAGGGTCGTGGTCGAGGATCTCGATGTTGAGCCCCGGCAGGTCGTCGTCTACGGCTGGTCGCTCGGAGGGGCCATCGCCGCTCACCTGGCGGCCACCAGGCCGCCCACCGAGCAGCCGGGCTGGATGGTGCTGGAGTCTGCTTTCACCTCGGCGCCGGACATCGGCAGTGAGCTCTACCCCCTTTTGCCGGTACGGTGGCTGACCCAATTCAGCTACAACACCCTGCAGTATCTGAGCCGGACGACGTGCCCGGTGCTCATCGTGCACAGCAGGGAGGACGAACTGATCCCGATCGTCCACGGCCGCCGTTTGTTGCAGGAGGCCGGCGACCGGGGGCGCTTCCTGGAAACCAACGGCAACCATGCGGTAGGGTACAGCGAGTCGACCGCAGCCTACCGAAGGGCCCTTGCCGACTTCCTCTCGCTGTAGCCCCTGGTAGAGCTGACTAGGGCGCCGTTAAGAAACCAACCTTAAGATATTTTGCCGCCGCGATCCGGCGCTTCGACGGTGCCGAGTAGGAGTATCGCGCCTGTGGTTGCCCGGGTTGCCGGATCAGCGGAAAGGAATGACCGAGCGCTCGTGCCAGGGATGGGCGAATGTCGGCCGCTGGCAGTAGCGTGACATGCCGGCCTCAAGTTCGATTCCGGTGCCGGGGGGCAGGTCGACCTGCAGGTGGGTGCCGTCCACTTCAAGCTCCTGGCCGCCGCCGCGCACCGAGCCGAAGGCGTGCTCTGCGAAGCTGCCGGCGCCGACGATCGCGGAGCGCGCTTTCGTAGCGCTCAGGTTGACCAGTGTGAGGCCGACTGAATCCGCCTTCAGCGAGGTCACCAGGGCAGCCACGTCTGGCGGCAAGCCGGCGCGCCGCCGCTCGGCGTCAAAGTAACGCACCCGCCCTTGGGCCAGTCCGCCCCAGTAGATGGGCTCTGGACCGCCGGTGGCCAGCTGGACCAGAGCTTCCGGCACCACCGGGTTGACCTGCTGCCACCAGTGGACGTCGAGCGTGGTAAGATCCTGCTCGTCGGCCAGCACCTTCGCCGTGCGATCGCAGACTTCTCGGTAGTTGGCCTGCAGGATGCGCTCAGGGTAGTCCGGCAGGTCGCCTTCGAGGTACCGTGTCCAGGCGCGGTCGTCCTGGGAGCGCGGGCCGTGTTGGCGCACCTGAGCCCACTCATCCTCGTATCCAGCACGCAGGCGCTCGAGGCGCACCAGGTCCACATCCGCCATCGAGGCGGTCCACAGGTGGATTGGGGCCAGTTGCAGCATGGGGCCGAAATCGGTCCAACCGTCGTCGGTATGCTTGTGGGGCACGCGCAGCTTCTCGCCCTTGCGCTCCGCCTTGTCGATCAGCAGGTCCAGGTAGGTGCGCAGCAGCTCGAGGTGGCCGTGGTCGCCGGTGACCAGCAGCGCTGCCTCCGCCGCGATCGTCAGGGAGCAGCTGACCATCTGGTGACCGAACCTGCCGGTCCAGCCGTAGAAACCGCCCCACCACTGTCCCTGACGCCGCTCGCCGATCACACCCCCCGGGCCGACGTTATCCGGCAGGATGCCGTCGTTGTCGATGGTGCGCTGCAGCCAGGCTCCGACATACGCGGCAATCCAGTCGCGGTAGCTGGTATCGCCGGTGTACATGAAGGCGGTTGCGACCAGCGGTACGATGCTCAGGTTGACCGGGACGTCGCTGTGCATGACCACCTCGTTGAAGCGGTCGTGCACCGCGCGCCGCTGCTGCTCATCGTCCTGCCAGCCCGCCGTCAGCGCGAAGCCGGGTCCGAGCGTGGTGTGGCCGTGGTCGAGGTTGTAGCTGACGTCGGCGAAGCGGGCGTCGAACAGGGGCCCTTTGCTGCCGCTGAAGGGCGAACGGACGACGCGGTGTTGCGGATCGTAGTTAGGGGTGGTCGGATCTTCGCCGGTGTAGAAGCCGGCGAAGCGCCGGGCACGTCGCATCATCTCGCGGTTTGTCGGGTCGGCCATGCCCAGGTGGTAAAAGTAGATGTAGTTCTCGGCGTTGTGGAACCAGTCGTCGTCGGTGACGAACTCGCGGTAGGCGCGGCCGTAGTCGAATTCGATCTGTCGCGTCACCGCGTTCCATTCCTCAACCGCCTTCGTCCCGGTGTAGTCGCTGCCGCCGAGGGTGTGGTAGAGGGGCCAGTTGAAGAAGGCCTCGTAGAGGTCGTCGGCCCAGACGCCGTCGCCCGGGTATTCCTCCTGCCAGATCAGGGCTCCGCCTGGGCGGGTGTACTTCTCGAGGAAGATTGGGGCAGCGGCGTCGATGGTGTCGATGAGTCGGCGTTCGAGTACCGCCCAAGTCGGGGGTGCGCAGCGCTCGGTGGCGGACAGCGTTGGGATCGGATTCACGGTATTCTCGGTCTCGGGATGGAGGCGGGGCGACTGTTGCTGCCGAGGTGGAGGTGACTTATCGTCGTCTGGCAGAGGGGGCCTGCAACGACACTACACAACGGAAATCGACGGGGATGGACAAATGACAAAGCGGCGATTTACCAGGAGATCGGTCAACGACCTGCTCAAGGTCGGCGTCATCACGGGGGCGGGTGGCCACTGCGGCGGCGTATGGGGAGAGAAGCTGAACCCGACGGCAGACAACATCCGCACGACTGGAATGGTGATGACCCAGGTGTGGAGCATTCACGCCGACTGGTCCAAGCAGTTCGCCGAGAAGTTCGACGGCGTCGAGGTGGTCGACGACCCGCGCGACATGATCGGCGAGATCGACGGCTTCTTCCTCGACGACATTACTGCTATCTCCCTCTATCCGATACTGGTGCGGCCCTTCCTCGAAGCTGGCATCCCGACACTTGTCAACCGGCCCTTCGCCACCTCGATGGCCAAGGGCAGGCAGATGGTCGAGATGGCCGAGGCCCACGGCGCCGCGATCACCACCTTCTCGACCTGGGAGTTCTGCGAGGCCGCCGCCGACGTACGCGCGAAGGTGGCGGAGATGCCGGCGATCAACGGCTACGTCGGGCATAACTCGATGAGCGACTTCTACACCCACGGAATTCACGGCGCCTGGTTCTCACACGCGGTCCTGCGTGACGAGATGGCCAGGGGCCGGGGCCGGCTCACCGGGGCGGCCTATCACTCGCCCAACTGGCGGGTGCCGGGTGGACTGATCGTATATGAGCACGAGAATGGCGACAGGCCACCCTACTACGGTGCCCTGAACGAACCGGCGGGAGCCGACGGGCAGGCTTACATACGCGTCTTTGGCGATCACTCGGGAGATGCGGAAGGCAAGATTCCGGGCCGTCCGGGGTATTTCATGTATAACACCTGGAACGCCGGACAGTTGGCCCTGCAGGAGATGTTCGAGACGGGAGTGCCGATTCAGCCGCACGACGAGTTGATCACCAAGCTGGAGATGTTCCTGCTGCCGTTCTACTCGGTGCTCGAGAAGGGAGGAAACATGGCGCGGCCGGAGGAGCTGGACAGCTGGGAGCTGCCGCGCCCGTCGGAAGAGCTGATGCTCGACCGTCACCCGACCGACAGCGCCTTCCGGGACCTCTATACCGATGCGGAGCTGGAGGCAGTGGAGAAACTCTTCGAGGGCTAGGAGCCTGTCGCCCCGATGCGGCGGCTGAACTCCATGCCCAGGACCTGGCGCGTGCGGGCCATGTCGCAGTAGCGGTCGGCATCCGGGTGGCTGGCCGCGTGCAGGATTTCGAGCTCCAGGTCGGAGATCAGCGCGCGATGGCAGGCTTCGGCCAGGTCGTGGCGGCAGACGTTGCCTACGGTATCCTGCGAAGGGGTCATGTGCCCCGAGACACCCAGCTCGGAGTCGACGATGCTGGCCGGGCGGATGACGACGATGCTGAGGCCGTGGCCTTCGTGGAACTGGCGGCAGAGTTCCTCCTGCAGCCGCTTGCCGACCGCGTAGAGGCTGGCGTCGGGCCGCCGCACGTCGGCGGTGAAGAAGATGCCCCGCGGATGCTCCACCTGGCAGGAGCCCATGTGCACCACCCGCTGGCAGTCCCGCCGGCGGGCTGACTCGAGCACGTTCCACAATCCCTTCACGTTGACCAGGAACGGGTTCTGGTCCTCTTCCGGTGGCCCGGCGCCGCCGAAGTAGGCGGCTAGGTGTACCGCTGCATCCATGCCCTCCATGGCGGCGTCGACGGCACCAAAGTCGGCGATGTCGAGGAATACCTTGTCCCCATCCCAGTCGCCGTGGAGTTCCTGGTACAGGTCCCACGCCTCGGGACTGCGCTCGACGGCGCGAACCTCGTGCCGGTCGGCAAAGTTGCGGAGCACGGCGCGACCGCCCCAGCCGGCGGCGCCGAAAACGGCGACTCTCATCGATTTTCCTTCCTTTGTTGGAGGTGTGCCCGTTGTTCGAGCAGCGTCCGGGCCTGGCTGACCAGACCGACAACCGCCCGTTCTAGGTTGTGCCGGGCCACCTCCGGCGTGACTTCGCTGACCGGTTTGCCGCCGACGCCTGGCGGATTCGGCTCGCCCGCTGACGGGAAGGCCCCGGGATCGACGGTGTCCGGTTCCAGTGCCATGGTAACTGAGGTTTCCCACCAGCCGGCGTGATCGCCTTCCGGCGGATCGCACGATTCACCCTCGTGGCCGAACCAGACCGGAATGCCGAAGTCGCGCTGGATGCCGATGGTCACGTACTGCTGCATCCTGAGCGGATAGTGGCCGGAGAGGACCAGGATGGCCTCGAAGCCGTAGCGCGCGATCTGGCGCAGCGCCTGGTCGAGGACGCGCCCGAACAGGTGCCACTGGTCGACCCGGTCGCCGAAGCGGAAGCGGTTGGTCGCGAAGTGGTCGTCGGGGAGCCCGTAGGCGGCGGTGAATTCGGGCCGGAAGCCGTCGACCTCCACGTAGTTGCTAGCCGGCGGCGGACCGTAGTACATGGTGGGGAAGACGATGCCGCCGACCTGTTCGGCGACGCGACGGCAGACGGCGTGGGCCTTGACGCCGTCCAGTCCCATCGGGTTCTGCGGTCCGTGCCACTCTAGGATGCCCAGCGGCAGGTAGGCCAGCGGCATTTCCTGGCGCAGCCGGCGGAACTGGTCCGGGCGCAGTCTCTCCATGCGGCGCTCTGTCATTGCAGCTCTCCCGTTTTATCCATCGACGTGCTCACTCGAGCCCGAACTCGGCTTCGTCGGCGATCGGTCCGGCTAGGTGCGGTGGGATGAACAGGATGCCGGTCGGGGTGCCGTGGACCACGTCTCCGGGCAGGCAGGTGGCGGTGTCGATGCGGGTGATGCCGTTGATCTCCGGCATGGTGACACCGGGAATGGCTTCCGGATGGATGCGCTTAACGAAGGTGCAGAAATCGTCGAACTTCACGATGCGCTGCAGGTCGCGCAGGCCGCCCTCGATGACCATGCCGCGGCCGCCGTTGGCGACGATCGCGGCGGTGAGGTTGTCGCCGACCAGGTTCACCTTGCCCCACAAATCGGCGACGAGTACATCCCCGTCTACCATCTCGTCGATTACCCAGGAGTTGAGGAAGCCGATACGGTCCTCCTTCTCGCCGATCTCAAGGAGGGCGTCATGCAGGTCGGGGCGCAGTGGCACCCAGCGGCAGGTGATCGCCCGGCCCACGAGAATGCGATCGGGGTGGAGGTTGATCCAGTTGCCGGCGAACTGGCGCTCGTACCCCTCCTTGTTCATAATGGTCCAGGCGTCTTCGGTGGTGACGTTGTGGAGGCGCGCCAGGACCTCGTCGGGGACCAGCGGCCGGCCGTGGCCGTCGCGCTCGCCCTCCCAGTGCCGGGTCACCGCGGCAATCATCTCCGGATCGGTCAGTTTCATATCGCCTTGTCTGGAAAAAGGGGCTGGTTGCAGTTGAGAGCGAAACCGCGGGAATCTAGCCAATCCGTCCCGGACCGGCTAACCAGCCGCGGCCGGCCTTCCGTGATGGGCCGGTTTACCGCTTATTCTCTGGCCGCGTCTGCGCACGCCACCAGCAACCCAAACCGATTGAGAGCCGTGGAATGGAACTAAATTCAAAGGAACGGATCGAGGAGCTCACCCGGGATAACCCCTATCCGCGGGATCAGTACGGCCGTCCTCTGGTGCCGGAGGACGTCATAGAGCGGATGAAGAAGGTCACCACCGAAGAGGCTTGGGGGGTTCTGCAGGGCCATGAGTTCAAGCTGCAGTACGACGGCAACTGGGTGAACCTGCATCCGGAACGGATTCTCACGGGGCGGGCGGTCACCTGCCGCTACGTGCCGTTGCGCCCGGACCTCAACGCGCTGGTGCAGGAAGAGGGGGAGCAGAACAGCCGCGTCGGCGGACAGAACTCCTGGGTCATCGACACCCTCGAGGAAGGGGATGTCCTCGTCGTCGAACTGTTCGGCAAGATCGAGAAGGGCACCTTCATCGGCGACAACCTGGGCACTGCCATCGCCACTCGCACCGGGGGGACGGGGCTGATCGTCGATGGCAGCATCCGCGACACCCAGCGGGTCGCACAACTGGACATGAACGTGTTCTGCCGCGGTCTGCATCCGTCGGCCATCGCCGACGTGACCATGATGGAAATGAACGGACCGGTCCGCATCGGTGAGGCGACCGTGCTGCCGGGCGATGTGGTGCTGGGAACGCCATCCGGCGTCGTCTTCGTGCCGCCCAAGTTCGCGGCCGAGGTGGTGGAAAAGTCGGAAGAGACGCGCATGCGCGACTACTTCGGCAAGATGCGCATCGGCGAGGGGGTCTATACCCCGGGCGAGGTCGATCGCGGCTGGTCGGATCCGATGAACGAGGATTACGAGAACTGGAAGCAAACCGTCAACCCGGACGACCTCGACGTCTAGAAGGAGAGCAGAGAAATGGGCAAGCACTACGACGAATCGATCATTCCGCAGGAGATGCGGCGCAGCTACGATATCTACGATCGCATCAGTGCGCTGGGGATTGATCTCGGCGACTTCGAGAGCAACGTCGGCTCTCTGGCCGGCCGCAACATCTGCGGCGCGGTGATCCAGGAGAGCGGCCTGGTCTACCTGTCGGGCACCTCGGCAGGCGGCGGCCCGATGAACGACACGCCCGAGCGGGTCGAGGAGGGTCAGGCGGCGGCGCAGCGCTGCGCCGACAACCACATCGTGACCCTGCACTGGGCCCTGTCCTGCGGCGGCGAGGGGGATCTCAACGACGTCCTTTACATGGTTAAGGCACTGGGCATGGTGGTTTCCACCGACGTCGAGTTCCAGTCGGGACCGGCCGTGGTCAATGGCTACTCCAACCGCTGGCAGTCGGTCTTCGGCGGCGGCACCGGCACCTACGCCAGCGGTGGCGTCGATCCGGGCGGTTTCGCCGGCGTACACGCCCGCAGCGCCATCGGCGGTTTCACTGGGCGGTTCGCGCTTGAACCGGAGATGATCCTGGCGATCCCGCCCTCACTGGCGCGCGAGATCATCGGCAACCGTGGCTGGATCTTCCCGCTTATTCCTTCTGCCCACGAGCGGGTGGTCGCCGGTCGCAAGTAGCGTTGAGCGACATGTTCGACCTTGAGGGCCGCGTCGCTCTTGTGTCCGGTGCGGCCAGCGGCATGGGCAGGGCTTCGACCCTGGCTCTGGCCGCGGCGGGCGCCGACGTGGTGCTGGTCGATCTCAACGAGGAGGGTGCGCAGGCGACTGCGGCCGAAGTGGAGGCATTGGGGCGCCGCGCTTTGCCGGTGCGCTGCGACGTGGCCGTCCCCGACCAGATCCGCGCCGCGTTCGCGCAGGTGGACGAGGAGTTCGGCCGCATCGACTTCGTCGCCAATATCGCCGGCGAGGGTGTGCGCAAGAAGCCGCTCGAGCTCTCCCTGGACGAGGTGGAGTTTTCCTGGCGCAGCCTGGTGTACGGCCGCTTCTGCTGCTGCCAGGAGGCGGGGAAGCGAATGACGGCTGCCGGCAGCGGCAGCATCGTCAACCTCGGGTCGCTGGCCTCGGTCACCGCCCTGGGCCGGGGCCACATCGCCTACAGCATGGCGATGGGCGCGGTGGTGCAGATGACGCGCGAACTGGCAACCGAGTGGGGGTATCAGGGGGTCCGGGTGAACGCCATCCTGCCGGCGCAGGTGCTCAACCCGGGACTGCGGCACCGGATCGATTCCGATCCCCGTATTCGCGAGCGCTTCCTCAGCGGTATTCCGCGGGGTCGCTTCGGCGACCCGGACGACATCAAGGGGCTGGTGGTGCTGCTGGCCTCAGACGCTTCATCCTGGATCACCGGGGCCATCATCCCCATGGATGGAGGCAACCTGGCGATGAATGCCGGCGGTTCGGTGGGCAACGAAGTCTTCGAGGAGTGAGCCGCTCCGGCCGCCCGCTCCGATGATCGGGTCGGTAAGTCCCTTTCTGCTCTCGCAGATCCTCGCCGCGGGCGCCTTCGTCCTCGGCCTCGGGGCGTTTCAGTTTGCCGCGAAGCGCAGCGTCTTCCTGGCAATGGCCGCCTCGGCCCTGCTCAAGTCCCTGCACTTCTTCCTGCTGGCGTGCCCCGAAGCTGGGGTGCTGATGCTGGTCGTCGCCTCCCGCTTCACCGCCGGGATCTTCACGGTTAGTCGCTTGGCGATGTACTTCTACATCGCCGTCAGCCTCGTGGTCTTCGCTGCGACCTACCAGGGTGCGCTGGCCTGGCTGGCGCTGTTGGGCGCACTGCTTGGGGCAGTCTCAAGCTTTCAACGCTCCGACCGCACGGTGCGTCTGCTGATCATGGCGGGGACCAGCTGCTGGGTTGTGCACAACGCCATCGCCGCCAGCCCGGTCGGCACCCTGATGGAGCTGGCTTTCCTGGGCAGCAACATGGTGGGCTACTGGCGGTTCTACCAAGGGCGCTGACCGGCAGGGCGGGCTTTGGGTGGGAGAAAAAGAGGCCCGTAAGATTGAAATGGCCCTCAGGCGATCCCATACTTCGCCCGGGCATTTCGCGGTCAAAACCTGGTCCATCCAGTCCCCGGCGTTGCTCACCAGGATGGCGATGCCGACGGGCTGATTCAGCGTAGGACAGACCGCTCTCGAGAAAAGGAGATTTGATAATGGTTCACATCGTGAAACCAGACCAGTGAGATCTACAGCGTTTCGACGCGTGCGGCGCGCCCGTGCAGGTGTCCGACCCGATCGTCGGCAAAGACGATTGTCTCGCTGCCGGCTTCACCGAGTACCTGGAACCCAGCAGACTGGAGTGGACCTTCTACTACAACGAGGTGTTCTTCATGCTCGAGGGTGCCCTCGAAGTCCACGCCGCCGACCAGGAGCCGGTCAGATTCGAGACCGGCGATCTGGAGTATATTGAAAAGGATACCCGGACGGTCTTCACCGTCCCGGAACGGGCCTTGATGCTGCACGTTACCCAGCCGGCCTGGCGGGGCTAGTCCGGGTCGGATTCGTCCAGTCCCAGCTGTCTCCTCACCGCCCCGCCGTCGACGTAGATCGTATTGCTCAGGATTTTCCCGTCCTTGAGCTTGAAGAGGTTTACTTCGGGGACGTCGAACGATCTGCCGACCACCTCTTCAATCTGTCCAGGGAATGGGCGGGTGATCGTACCCCGAATCCGCCACTCGACCACCACCGTGTGGCCGCTGGAAACCACGTTCAGATAAGTTCCCTCGAGGGTGTGGTGGCGGTGGCAGATCATGTAGAGGTCGATCACCTCATCCCGCCCGCGAATGGGATCGGGATGGGCCGGGCTCTCGATCAGTATCGCTTCCCCGGAATAAGCTGGCTCAAGCGCCTCCCAGTCCGCACGCCAGAACGCTTCCAACGCCTCGAGCACGATCCGGGTGTTCTCTTCCGCTGACCTCGCGTCTCCTTTTTTATGTCGCCGGGTCCTTATCGGCGAACGCCGGCATCACGTGTTCGGCTCCCTCCCACACACCTTCAGTATGATCTCCAGCTGATTCGGGCGGTGGCGCGATCTGCACGAGCGGGCTTTGGAGAAGCCGGTGCGCGAGGGAAAGCCGACTCGTAGTCAGCGAGTGCGCGGAGAGCGGAACCCCGGGTGACGTGGAGCAGGCGACGGTCGTCACACTCCCAGGAAGGTAATCAGAACAGATAGCGCTCGCGCGCGATTCGGCCGATCTCCGCTACGGTGGTCTCGGTCGCGGCGATGGCGTCGTGCACGCGGTGGTGCCAGGGTTCGGGGCCCAGCCCGTGCCGCCAGTCGGCGATCGCCTCGGCGTTGCCAGTGCCCGCCTTCGAGAGGGTTTTGACCAGTTCGACCAACTCGCTCTGCGCCGCCAACGTGTTCAGGTCAGCGGTGGCGAGCTTCTCGGCGACGCCGTAGATGGCGTGTGCCAGATCGATGTAGGTAGCCACCACGCGAGTCTCGCTGATCAGGTCGGCGCAGTCGCTCGCTGTCAACAGCGCCAGGGCCTCGGCGCAGACCGACTTCTTGGCTTCGAAAGCGGCCTCATCCGCGTAATAACGGAACATCCCTTCGCCCAGGGCGGGCCGCCGCCGCTCAGCCACCATCTCGATCGCCCGTCCCCACGAGTAGCACATCGGAAAACCGGAGTCGTAGACGTCGAATTCGATCGGTCCCATCAGGGCTGCCCAGCGCCCGACCGTCTCCGGCTCGGCGAAGCCGTGGCGGGTTGCCCAGGCGGTGGCGAACTCGAGCTCATTCCGACCGTTGCCGTTCCACGACCACTCGGCGAGGGCCTCGATGTTGAAGCCGTTGATCTCACGCGCCAACGTTGCCCATGCCAGCATGCCATAGGCTCCGCTGTAGTTCCTTCGAATCAGCTGCAGAGCGTAGTCCTTGATGCGGTGGGCGGAGCGTTCCGGTACCTTGAATTCTGGGGTGTCCACGGCGCCGTAGGCGCCGATCGGCACGTCGTAGGATGCGATCCAGCGCCCCTCGGCTGCATACTGGTCTAGGAGCGGATTGGCCATCAGGTCGCGCGGGTGGTGCAAAACCCGCTCGAGCTCGGTCGCGCAGGCCCGCTCGATCAGCACTTCCGGTGGTGCCTCGGCGATTACCTGGTGGTCCCGTTCGACCGTGGTCGTCGACAGAAAGAGGCGGATCTTTAGCTTCGGGTACTGCGACTGCACCCGTCGCCATGCGGCGGTGAAGGCTCGGGCCTCCAGCACGAACTGACTGGTGGCTGTGCAGGCGAGGCACTCGCACTGGCCGGGCCGCTCGCTCAGCCAGCAGCTGATCTCAGGCGCGCCCTGCCCGGCGATGGACGCCATCCACGCGGCGATGATGTCGACCAGTCCGGGCTGCGAGGCGCAGGGAACCCGGTGCTGGTTGCCCTGCTTGTGGGCGAAGTAGCGGCCGCAGAGGGCGCCATCTCCTTTCCCGGCCAGCTCCGGGTAGGCTCTGAACAGACCGAGGTCGTGGAGGAAGTTGAGGTGCAGGATGTAGGGGGTGTAGTTGAATCCTTGCCGTGCCGCCTCGCGCATGAGGTCGGCATCAATAGACGCGCTGTTGGGCTGGTCGCGCTCGACGGCTGCCAGGTGGGTCTGCGCCATCTTGCCGTAGTTCAGCTTCAGGCTGGCCATCCAGGGAATCCATTCGGCTTCGTCGGGGAAGTTCCAAAGTCCGCGCTCGGTGATGTCCGGCCAATCGCAGACCGTTGCCAGCGGCAGTGCAACCCGCTCCGGCGACATGGTGATCTCGAGCAGCTGGTGGAGGGTCCTGGCGGCGTAGTAGATACCGCGTCCGTCGAGGGCGCTCAGCAGCAGCCGGCTGCGTCCCTGCGGCGCGATGATGTAGGCCTGCTCCCGGTTGGGACGGTCGAGCAGACGTCCGACGTTTGTCGGATACCCGTCCAGGATGCCGTCGGCGTCGACGGTGCCGAGGAGGATTTCGAAGCCGCTACCGTGCGGTTCAGCGCCGCCGCGGTCGATGAAGAGCTGCCGAAGTTCGGCAGCTGCCTGCTCTTCGAGTTCACCCGCCCCCTCTGGCACGTGCACAGATACATCGGCGGGGCGGCAGTCTACCCATTGGCCGATATCGATCTCGTGGGGTCGTGGCAGTAGGTGCCTCTCCCACTCGCGGGGGGAAGGGCTCATGGCCTTTGTGTGTCCGGGCGGCCAGACTTCATCGCTGTTACTCCGAACCCGGCTTGTTTGCCGATGGCAGGCTCTCCCCACTGAGGTTGCTGCTCAGGTTGGTCTTCTCCGTTGAGGAGGACTGTGCCCACTCGGCCTTGAGGATGGCATAGGCGTACTGATTGTGCCAATTGCCATCGAAGTAGGTGGCGTGGACGAAACAGGCTTCCCGCCGCATGCCGAGGCGCTCCATCATCATAAATGAAAGCGCGTTGGTCGCATGGCATACGGCGGTAACCCTGTGGAGGTAGAGGTTGTCAAAGCCAAACTGCAGGATTGCTCTGCCGGCTTCCGTTGCGTACCCCTGGCCCTGGTGACGGGCACCGAGGAACCATCCGATGTCGCCCTGGAGATGACGTTGACTGGTGACGTTGATGCAGACTGTCCCATCATCTCGCCCGTTGACCTGAGGTCGACCGAGAGGTGGTGGTAATCTCCCTCGGTGCCCAGACCCATCGTCCGCTGGGTCTCGATGAACTCTCTCGCCTCATCCCTGGTGTAGGCATTTCGGCTGAGATGACGAGTGTGTTCGGGTTGGTTATCGTATTCAAAGAACGATTCGAGGTCTTCCTCCTGCATCCTCCGGATGATCAAGCGGTCCGTCTCGATTCTGACCACGATGCCTGCGAGTTAGCTGACGGGAGAAAGGAGCCGGGCGCCGGCGCCTCGGTGCGTCACCGTATCCAAGAATTGTTCCATAGGCTGTACCTTTGGGTGCAACCGGTCAACCCCCTACAGGTCGCGTGTGGAGAGCCTAGGACCGGCGGGTGCCGACGATCAGGATCTCCTTGACTCGTCAACGGCAATGAGATTACCTGTCTGCGAACCGCCGTGGATGAGGATAAATGTGGAACCGGCAGATTGGCACGGAACGTCGCATGATGCATCGCCGCGGCGAACGCGAGAAACGCCGACATGTTGACCCCGGCGCAAACAGCCCAGTTCAGAAGGTTCGGCTTCCTGATACTGCGGCGGATTTTCAGTGCTGCAGAAATGGAGGAGAACACTCGCCAGGCGAACCAGGTCTGGCAGGAAGACCGGAAAACAGAGGGACTCCCGTACCAGATCGACGGCTACGCCTATCTTGGGGAGGGAGGTTGAAAGGAGGGCGGCTCCAATGAGCGATGCCGCATCTTTTGCACTGTCGACCGTTTTCGGCGGCGGTCCTGGAGCGCTACCTGGGGGACGGGTACCTCTCCTGCATCCGCAGATCCTGTCCGGTTTCCAGGACAGCGCTAGAGATCGAGCCAGAGCAAACGCTCGGCTGTGCCCCTGAGGATCTGGTCCCGGTCGCCGCCCGAGAGCCCGAGCTTGTCGCGCACCACCGCGATCGAGTCTTCCATCCGCTCTTTGACCACCTGGTACGGCGAGTCGCTGCCCCACATGCAGCGCTCGGGACCGAAAGCGTCGATGACGCGCCGGATCATCGGCAGCAGGTCGTCGTGCGGGGGGCCGTCGCCAAGGGCGTGGAGCCGAGAGATCTTGACGTGGGCGTTCGGCAACTCGGCGATCTGTTCGAGCTGGACGATGTGGCCGTCGGTAATCGGCTCGCGCTCGCCGATCCGGGTCATGTGATCGATCACCACCGTAGTGTTCGGGTGCCTGGCCGCCATCTCGTGGATGTTAGGCGCCCCGGCCGGCAGTGAGAGGGGACACATGGCCTGGCCAGTGCGCGCCGCCGCTTCGAAAAGCCGATCCCACTGTGGGCCGTCGTATTCGGCCCCGATGCGGAAACCGCCCACTCCCCGAGCTCTCAGCGCCTCCATCTGCTCCAGGACATCCTCCCTGGTCTCATCGACAATGCCGATGGCGCGGAAGCGGTCCGGCAGGCGCTCTACCGCGTCCAGGGCGTAGCTGTTGTCGAATTGGTGATAACCGGTCTGGACGATGATCGTGCGGTCGATGCCGGCCGCTGTCGCGTGTTCCAGGTACATCTCCGGCGTGAAGTCGGGCGGATCCAGGTCGACAGTGGTCATGCCCTCGGCGAGAGGAAACTCGCCGACCTCTTTGGTCCACAGGTGAATGTGCGAGTCAATCCAACTCATCGGAGTACTCCTCCGGTTGCTGTTTCACGTTGCCTGAACCGGCCCAGATTAATGACTTCCTGATCAGAGAAGAAGAATGAACGGAGTCCTGCTGGTCAACGACACCCGTCACCTGCAACGCGACCGCCCGGGCTGGGTTGTTGCGGAAGACAAATAGTCTGTCTCCAGTGCCGCTCCTGGCGGATGGTGTCCGGCGGCGGCGTAGCACGGTGGAGAAGAGCCGGTTATCGCGTTCCGTGCAAACGCTCATCGTGGGACCTCGGTCGTGTCCTTGAGAGCCTGGCTCAGCACCGCTATAGGCATGCCGGTCACCCCGCCGACCGGGGTCGAATCCTTCACGTCTCCCATCTGAAGAAGCTGCCCATCATGAAGAAGCGATGGAACATGTTGAAGTAGTATACGGTGAAGATTCGGCCATCCGGCATGACGGTTGTGCTCGGATAGCTCATATCCCAGTTCGCCAGGTCGTCGCGGATAACCTTGCGGTTGGTCACGTCCCAGCTGTCGCCGTCGTCGCTGCTGGCTACCACGTACATGCCTACAACATCGATGCGACTGCCGTGGACACAGAGGATGATGTCGTCGGGGAGCTGCACCAGACTGGCCGGGTTGCCCTCTCCCGGAATGCCGGAAGGCACCGCCGGCGACCAGCTCTCGCCCCGGTCGTCGGACACAGCCTGGTAAAAACCGCGCCTGTTGTTGCTGCGCAGCACGCTGATCAGCCGGCCGCTGCGAGTCTGGAGCAGCGAGGGTTCGTTCAGCGACACGCCCGGCACGTCGGCGATCACGGAGAGAAACCGCCAGTTGTGGCCACCGTCGTCGGAAGCGTAGAGGATGGAGATGCTGCGGGTTTCATCCGGAGCCGACACATAGCAGGCCATGACCAGCCGACCGGTGTCCAACTCGACGATTCTTTCCGCGGTCCATGGGCTGCGATACGGATCCGGCGAAATCGGCTGCGTCGGCCAGCTCCAGGTGCGCCCGTCGTCAGCGGAACGGCCGACGTAGATTCCGTCGGTTCGACCGCGGTGGCCGGGTACCGGCTCGTGCCCGCCGACGAAACGGCCCGAAGGGTCGTATTGTGTCTGCGGTAATGCGTTGTTCAGGAGCGTACCATCGCGCAACTGGCACAGCGACGCGGAGCGCCAGTCGGTGTCGGCATCTTCCAGTACCAACTGGCGGTCGCCCCAGCTCCTGCCACCGTCGACGGAGCGGACAGTGATGATGCGCCCATCCGCCGAGATGTGCTCACCCGCTTCCCGCATGGCGCACAGCAACTCACCGTTATGTAGTTGTATCATGTCGGCCTCGTGTACGTGGACTCGGCCGTCGGCATAGACGATGACGTCCTCGGTGTCGAGCTGCTCGGCGATAAGCTCCTCGTTGCCGCGCCGCGCCAGGCCGGCGACGATGCCCTTGAGACGGATGACCTCCTGCTGCAACTGCTCTATTTGCTCGGCGTTCGTC
>CAYWBJ010000119.1:0-4260 GCA_964456165.1 uncultured Gemmatimonadaceae bacterium
GTGGTACCAGTCCTACGCCTCCGCTCCGGACCCTGACGGGATCGACTCCTTCATCCGTTCCCTCCATCTCTACGCCGAAAGCGACGACGGTCTTGCCTGGTCCAAGCCCGCGCTCGACATGACGGAAGACTCGACCGGCTCGGTGGCGAACAACATCGCCTTCGCCAGACCGGCGTTCAGCAGAGACCTCAGCCCGTCCGTGCTTCACAGCCCTCACGCGTCTGACGGCCACACCTACACCATGCTCTCGTATGGTGTAGGATACGACCTGCCCTACGACGGCCACTTCGTCGCCTACTCCGACGACGGGCTGCGATGGCGTCACGGTCCGCAGACACCGGTCATCCCCGGTTTTGGTGAGCACGGGTGCTTCATCTACGACGAGGTCGACGAGACCTTTCGCGGAATCGTCCCCTGGGATGCATCCGATACGCACTTGTTCTCGACGAAGAGCGCGGATGCGCTCGAGTGGTCGCTCCCCCGCCCTGTACTGACACCCGACGAGGCGGATACGGAGTGGACCGGCGGCGATTCCGAAAAGAGGACCCGCTTCCCTGCCATGCCGATCGCCCGATATGGCCCCGTACTGCTGGGCTTTCTCCAGGTGCTCCGCGGTCGCGACCTAGGCGATGGATTCGACGGCGAGATGGACGTCCAGCTCGTGTCCAGCCGAGACGGCACAACCTGGCATCGCGTGGGAGACCGGCGCCCCATCATCGAGCGAGGCGACAACGCATCGTGGGACAGTGGACTCGTGTGGATGGGTAACGCGCTGATCGAAGACGAAGACAGGGTCGTTGTCTACTACAATGGCTGTCAGAGGACGCCCGGCGCCTTGGCGCGAAGCAAGTGGTCGAAGAGTATCGGCACAGCATCCTGGCCGCACGACCGGCTCGTCGGACTGGCTGCCCGCGACGGCGTCGTCGAGACCGTGGCGACGGCTGCCGCAGGCCGGCTGCACATCAATGCCGAGGCCTCAGGAGGGCGTGTGACTGCGGCGCTGCTCGACGAAGACGGGTCAGCCCTGGAAGGCTTCTCAACCGCAGACTGCAACGCGCTCACAAACAGAGACGCACTCGACCATACCGTCGAATGGAAGGGCGACCTCTCGTCACTCGCGGATCGAACGGTACGCATTCACCTGACGCTGGTAGATGCCGAGCTTTTCTCCCTGTGGTGGAGCGATGACCGATAGAGTTCTCTTCATCGACGACGCTCAGGTCCAGTCGATGGAGGGCCTGCAGCGCCGTATCCACCCGGGTGAGAAGTTGGAGGGCAACCCGGTCCTGAGGTGCGACCGCGCGTGGGAATCAGGCCAGGCCATGCTCGGTACGGTGATGAAGGAGGAAGGCGTCTACCGCATGTGGTACGGATCGGGCGTCGGGCAGCACGGCGACAACAAGGGCCGCCTGTGGCATATGTATGCCGAAAGCGACGACGGCATCGAGTGGCGCTTGCCGTCCCTGGGTCAGTTCATCGACCCTCAAGGATCAACGAGCAACAACGTCTTCCTCGATCCTGAGAGCCGCCCCCACCAGTACTCGAACGTCATGCGCACCCCCCACATGGGGCCGGGCCGGCGCTATACGCTGGTGTCGTTCAGCGGGCCCGGCCACCACGTCCGCTTTTCCGACGACGGGCTGAAGTGGACGGAATGGTCTTCGGAGCCGGTGATTCCCCGCTTCGGCGATGTCGGATTCTACACCTACGACGAGCGCGACCAGCTCTTTCGCGGCATGGTCAAGCGATACCTCGAAGTCCGGGGCCGTCGACGTCGCATTCAGAACAGGACCGTGAGCGCGGATGCGTACGACTGGACGCTGCCACTCCCAGCTGTGGTCCCCGACGAAATCGACGACGCGTGGACCCACGGTGATCTGGACAAGGCTTCAGAGATCTACGGCATCCCCATATTCAGGTATGGCTCCCTGCTCCTCGGCTTTGTGGACATCCTGCGCACGACCGATGCCATGGGCACGCTCGGGATGAACAACCAGGGCGTCGTGGACGTCCAGCTCATCAGCAGCCGGGACGGTCAGACCTGGGAGCGGGTCGGAGACCGCAGCCGCATTCTCGAGATGGGCAGGCGCGGCGAGTGGGACGGCGGCTTCATTCGCTCGGCTAAAACCTTCGTCGAGGACGGCGACGAGCTCAGGCTTTACTACTTCGCGATGGATCATCCTCACGGCGCACAGAAGAAGGGCGACTGGAAGCGAGCCGTCGGTCTGGCGCGTTGGCAAAAGGATCGATTGGTCGGGCTTCGAGCCGCTGACGAGGAAGGCGAGCTCGTCACCGTGCCAGTACCCGCCGGCAAACAGCTCCACGTCAACGCCGATACATCAAGGGGTCAGATCACCGCCGAGCTGCTGGATGAGGCGGGAACGGTGGTACCGGGGTTCGAGCGCGACGCGTGCCTTCCGCTCGACGGTGACGCGCTCGATCACACCATCACGTGGCGACGTCTTGCTTCGAAGGACAACCACGACGAGAACCTGAGCGTGCGGTTGTACCTGCGAAACGCCGAAGTCTTCTCGCTTTGGTTCTCGTAGCGCACCCGAGGAGACCGGCCCTCGATCGGAAGTTCTCGAGTAGCAGAGCGGACATGGGCGAAGCTTCTTTGAAAAGGTCGATGTGTTCCTGCCAGGGCAGGGCGAAACATTGGCCCCGGCCTATCATTGGGAGCGGACAGAGCATGCCACCGGCCACATCTACTACAGCACCCGAAAGCCTAAAAGGGCCTTTATAGTTCCTACCCTTCTTCCGGCTCCTGCTGCCTGCCGGATTCGCCATCCCCGAACTCATCGGCAAATTTTCCTGATCTTTTCCACCGCGCCTGAAAGTAGTAGCTGAGTACCAGAAAAAGCCCGCCAAAACCGAGGAAGAGCAGGATGCGCCAGATCGCCTCCAGCCTGGCGAGATCGACCAGGAAGAGCTTTCCCACCAGCAGCGCCCCATGCCGACTGCCAGTAGCGGGTTGAGATTGCGTCGGATTCCCAAAACGAGCAGGGCGACGGCGTATATTCCCCAGGCAATTGTAACCTAGTCCTGACCACCATCCAGCGGAAGCAGTTTCATAACTTGAGAGGAGCATACGTTTTTTTCTGATTCAGCTTTATGTACGTTGGTTCTCCGAAAGGAGTGCTGCCTTGTCTCGACACGAATCCGAATTAACCGATGTACAATGGGCACATATCGCGCCGTTATTACTCTAGCCCAAAGCATCTGTCAAAGTATGTGACCTGAGAGGCTTCGGCCCGCCCGGATGGCCAGGTGATGCTATGGGGCATAGCCGAGGATACGACCGAGCAGTGGGCGGCGAGCCGGTATCCCCAGGATTGGAAAGTGGCGTCGGGTTGGCCGTTGGGCCTGGGGGCGGATGCAGCGTACGCAAAACTTGATAGCACCCACCCAATGTACTATCTTGGTGGAAATCGACAAAGAAAAGGTCGAAAGAGTTGGCGTTTTGCACACAGCTGATCAAGCGGTTAATTGTTTGCCTTCTAAAGCGGATGGAGCGACGCCCAGGACTTGCAAGTTGAGAATATCAATGAAACCAGCACGATTCCTTTATCCGATCTGGCTTATTTCTCTGGCAGTCGGTTTTTGGGCCGGCGCGGCCGCGGGTCTGATCATTTACCGCTTTGGCGGTGAAGAGCTGCCCGTCCCCCCCGAGCTGGGCAACGACGGGGTGGACTTCAGACAGTTGAGCTGGATGGATTTCGATGCCAACCGCCATGGGCAGACTATTGACCTGGATATGGACGTCTCCGGCATCCGGGCGCTGGAACGGGACTCCACCTTCAACATAGCACCCGGAATCGAAGAGAAGGGAGGGGCGTATTTAAGAGCCAATGTGAATGCAGAGGTGTGGGATGGGGACGCCAATACCTTCTGGCTGGCAGAAAAATATCTGTGCGCCGAATTCCGCGGTGGATCCGGAAGATGCAAAGACATTTTCGGTCGGCCGGGCACGGCCAATATCTTCCTGGGCAGTCTCTACAACATCGATCGGATTCGGGTGATATCCGGGTCAACCGCCCCGAGCAGGATCGTGCGGGTTCTCCGCGTCCACAATGGTCCGCTGCCCCGACTTCAATATGGCATCGTCGTGCCGCTTTAACCCTGGATTGTCGAGATAAGAGATAACCGGGAGCAAAGCCTGGACATTCCCATCCCGCCGCATGAGGAAGTAGAGTTTGTACAGGTGGCCTTGGCCGAGCACAACACGGACTGGGAAGTGAACGAAATAGAAGTTTACGC
>CAYWBJ010000120.1:0-69322 GCA_964456165.1 uncultured Gemmatimonadaceae bacterium
CCGAAACCGAGGGCCGGATCCTTCGGGGTCGAGGAGACCTTCGCGGTGAAGACCTCGCCGGTCTCCTCGTTCATCAGGTTGGCGTCGGTGAACGTTCCGCCGATGTCGATTCCGAGTCGGTAGGACATGTCAGCTTCGCAGCCTGGCGGTCCCGGCTTCGTCCAGGGCCCAGCTGTCCACGTCGATGGCGACGCGGTACAGGTCGCGCGCCCGCTCGACGCTGACGCGCCCCTCGCGCACGTCCCGCAACACGCGCTCCGGCTCCCGTTCCTCGGGAGGACCGTAGCCGCCGCCGCCGCAGGTGCGATAGCTCATCACGTCATCCGGACTCAGGTCCAGCGTCACCTTGGAGCTCAGCGGCCTGTCGGCACCGTCGCGCACCAGGACGTAGCTGGCCGTCTTTCCCGGCTGGCCGCCGAAAAGCCCGTGGGGGCCGAAACGATCGCGGTCGGCCAGCACGGTGAAACGCACCTCGTGGTCGTAGAACTGGTAGTCCCGCCGCAGGCCCAAGCCACCGCGGAAACGGCCGGCGCCGTCCGAGTCGTCGACCAACTCGTAGCGCAGGATCCGCAGCGGGTAGTTCATCTCAGTCTCTTCGATCGGCGCGTTTTCGGTATTCTGCCCATGCGTCTGTACCGCGTCCGGGCCATCGCTGCCGTCCCTCCCACCGAAACCACCTGCCTGGGTCTCGAGGTAGCAGTAGTAGTCGCCGGTTCTCGGGTCGTTGCCACCGAAGCCGGCATGGCACTGCATCGCCTTGGTTCCCGCCGGCATCAGCTCGGGCAGCGCCGGCGCCAACGCCTTGAACATCACGTCGATCATGCGCGTCTGCGTCTCCCAGCCGCCAACCACCGGCGCCGGGTGGGTAGCATTGATCACGGTGCCCTCCGGAGCAATCATCCGCACCTGGCTGTAGAAGCCCGCATTGACCGGAATGTCCGTGTCAATCAGGCACTTGAGCACGAAGGCACAGCCCGAGTAGGTCTGGCTGTGGGTGGAGTTGACCGGCGCCCGGCGCTGGTGGGTGGCGCCGTCGAGGTCGAAGAGTACTCCGTCGTCGTCGATGACGATGCGAGCGGTCAACGGCACCGGCTCCTCGGTGAAGCCGTCGTTGTCGATGCAGCCGGCGGCGCGGTAATCCCCCTTGGGCAGCCTGGCAATCTCTGTCCGGGTTCGCCGCTCCGTGTAGGCGATCAGTTCATCGCTGTAGAACGCCACCGTATCGCGCCCGACTCGCTGCACCAGGTCGTTAACCCGCCGGATGCCGGTGTTGTTGGCCGCGATCTGGGCGCGCAGGTCACCGGCCGTCTCGTGTTTCGAACGGATCTGCGCGAGCACGAGGTTGAATACGTCTCGGACGATCCCGCCCCCTTCCACCAGCTTCACCGGCGGGATAATGACCCCTTCCTGAAACACCTCCTGAAAAGCGCCGACACTGGCCGGTGCCCCTCCACCCACATCGACGTGGTGGGCGACGTTGGCCACGTAGCCGAAGAGCTCGCCGTCGCAGTAGACCGGCGAGATCAAAGTCACGTCGTTGAGGTGGGCCCCGCCGGCGTGGCCGTCGTTGCTCAGGATCGCGTCGCCCGGTAGTAGATTGTCGGCGCCGTAGATCCCCACTGCCATGGGTACCATCTCGGCCAGAGAGCCGAGATGGGTAGGTTGGGAAAAGCACTGGGCCACTGCCTGCAGCTTGCGATCGAACAGCACGCAGGAAAAGTCGGCCCTTGTCTTGATGTTGGTGGAATAGGCGCTGCGCCGCAGCGCGATTGCCATCTCCTCGGTCGCCTCGAGCAGCGCGTTGCGAATCACCTCGAAGGCGATGGGATCGACTCGGTCGGGTGCCGGCATTGTCTTTGTTCCGGATTGGTTTATGAGCCGGATAAACAACCACTTCGACCACGACGGTCAAGCACCCGCCTCGTCAGGGCCGATTGCCGTGGCAGCAGACGCTCCGCATATTGAGGCTGCCGCCCGGTCCCGGTCCCCGTTGCCATGTCCTCGCCACTGCCCGTACCCGCAGACTGTCGCGTCGTCCGGCTCAACAATACCCTGTTTCCCACCTCAGAGCTCGAACGCTCTCTCTGCGACTACTTCGGCATCGCCGTGGACCCGGCCGAGACCGACGACCCGGACGAGCTGATCGACACCCTCGCCGGCTGCGACGCGCTGGTGGTGGTTTCCACCAGCCTGCCCACCGAAGTCGTGCGCTCGCTCGCTCGCTGCCGGCTAATCTCGCGCCTGGGCAACGGCACCGATAAGATCGACGTCGCCACCGCTACGGAGCTGGGCATCGTCGTCTCCAATGCCCCCTTCTTCTGCGCCGAGGAGATGACCGACCACATTGTGGCGATGCTGCTGGCCCTGGCGCGCCAGTTGCCGCGCATGCAGGATCACATGCGGGCCGGCCGCTTCCGGCAGGCGCGCACCGAGGCCACCCGGCTGCAGCGCCTCTCCACGAGCACCCTGGGTCTAGTCGGATTCGGTGCTACCGGCGAGATGGTCGCCCGCCGCGCCCAGGCGTTCGGCATGTGCGTGATCGCAACCCGGCGCAACCTGCAGGTACCGACGCCGGCGGCCATCGCCCTGGGCGTGGAGATGGTGGACATGGAGACGCTCCTCGCCCGCTCCGACTACGTCTCCCTGCAGCTGCCCCTGAATGCCGAGAGCTACCACCTGTTCGACGAGGCCATGCTGCGCCGGATGAAGCCCGGCTCCTTCCTGATAAACACATCGCGTGGAGCGCTGGTGGACGAGGAAGCGCTCGCCCGGGTGCTGCGGGAGGGGCCGCTGGCCGGCGCCGCCCTGGACACCTACGAGTGGCTCGACGTTTTCACGCTGGAAGAGCAGCCGTTGGATCACCCGCTGATGGAACTCGACAACGTGCTGGTCACGTCCCACGTCTCGGCCCACTCGGTCCAGTCGGGCGAGGACGTCGCCCGCACCAGCGTGCAGAATCTCGCGTCGGTCCTCAACGGCCGCTGGCCGGCACCGGAGAACATCGTCAACGCCGGCGTCGTGCCGCGGCAGCCGCTGCAGACCCACGACCCGGCGCTGGTAACGCTGCCCTGCTAATCTGCGCTAATCTGCTGACCTGAAGCTACTCGTTGGCGGCCACCGAGCCGCCCAGGATCTGCCGCCCTTCCTGGCGATTGCTGCGGAAGCCGGCGACCACGGTGTTGTTGCTGCGCTCCAGAATGTTGTTGTAGTCGATCCGGTGCGGGTCGTCCTCGGCCCGCCCGACTGGCCGCATCGCCGTGCTGTGGAACCCGAAACGCACCGCCTTGCGCCACTGGTCCGTGCGGTTGACGTCAGACCAGTGGATGGCGAGGTAGCTGAAGAAGGTCACGTCCCCTCCGCGGGCCGGAATCTCCACCGAGCCCAGCTTGTCCGGGTGGTACTGATCCAGCGGCAGATGGGGTGCTGTATCCGGCCCGAGGACGTGATCTATTGGACCGTTCCGGTGGCTGCCGGGCACGACCCGCAGCGCTCCGCTTTCCGGCGGCGCATCGTCCAGGTGCAGCAGGCAGTCGACGAAGTCCGGACCGTCGTGCGGGTAGAACGGGTAGTCCTGGTGCATAGGAAACGGCGTTCCCTGCTCGGGCGGCTTGGCGTGCAGCACCGAGTGGTGCCACTGGACGTGGTCGCCGATCAGGTCGCGCACACAGCCCACCAGCCGCTCGTGGAAGATCACCCGGCCCCAGGCGGCCGAGTAGTGCTGCGGGTTGTGCAGAAACACCGCCTTCGTCTCGGCGCGCTCCTCAGGATCGAGATAACCGTTCCGCCACGGGCCCTTCCAGCCGATGGTCTCCTCGCCCCATTGCTCGATGATGGCGACCATGTCGGTGGCCAGCTCGTCTACCTCCCGCGCCGAGAACAACCCTTCTACCTTGACGAATCCGTCCCGCTCATATGCCTCGATCTGCTCGTGGTTCAACATCTCGCTCTCCGCTGTCACTCCCGCTTGAACCAGGAGGGCTCTGTCTCCGGTTGGGTGGTGATCGCTATGGGGCGTAGAAACTCCACGCTCTTGACAATTCCCTCCTCGGCGCTCATGAGCAGATCCTCGTGCTCTATGCTCAGCACTCCGTCGTAGCCAACCTGCCGCAGGGCGCTGACGAATTCCTTCCACCACCGGGCGTCGTGGCCGAACCCGAGGGTGCGGTAGGCCCAGGTGCGCTCGGCGAGGTTCTCGAAGGAGCGCATGTCGACAACGCCGTTGAGCGCCATCTCGTGCGGGTCGACACGCGTGTCCTTGGCGTGCACGTGGAAGATGAAGTCCTCGCCGAGGGCGCCGATCACCCGCAGCGGGTCCATACCCTGGTAGAACAGGTGGCTGGGATCGAAATTGGCGCCGATGTTGGCCCCGCCGATCTCCCGCAGCCGCAGCATCGTCGTCGTGTTGTAGACCATCTGGCCCGGGTGCATCTCGATGGCGACGTTGACCCTTCGTTCGGCGGCGTATGATCCGACCTTCTTCCAGAACGGCGTGACAACCTCCTGCCACTGCCATTCGTAGAGGTCGTGGAACTCCAGCTGCCACGGATGGGTGACCCAGTTCGGGTAGGCGCCACCTGAGGGATCGCCCGGGCATCCGCTCATCGTCACCACCGTCCCCAGACCGATCCTGCCGGCGAGCTCAATCGTCTTGAACAGCGCCTCCGAGTCGCGCTTTCCCCGCGCCGCGTCGGGATCGAGCGGATTGCAGTTGATATTGAGGGCGCTCAGTTTCAGGCCACGGCTCTCGATCGCCCCGGTGAACTCCTGGCGGGCGCCTTCGTCGGCGAGCAGTCCGTCCAGGTCGCAGTGCGTCGCGCCGGAGAAGCCGCCGGTGCCGATCTCCACCGCCCCGATTCCCTGCTGCACGGACCAGTCGAGGAATTCCGTAAACGAAAGGTCGGGTAGACCGTCGCTGAACAGTCCGATCTTCATTGGGGTCCCTCTTGCGGCGCCTTCTCGTCGCCGATGCACCAAGCGCGGGTCAAGCTCGCCACCGCGGGATCAGATGTCAATCTGCCGCCGGGCGCGGGATTTGGCCTCGGCGACAGATTGACATTATAGCGCACAGCGGTAGTGTATATCTACCATCTGCGCGCCCGCGGCCGCCGACAACAGAGGGACTATCAACAACGATATGAGCAGCGTCAGAGTCGGACTGATGGGCTTCGGCGAGATCGGTCGCGACGTGTACCAGCTAGCGCTCGCGGAGCCGGAGCTGGAGGTCGTAGCGATCAGCGACATCGGCCAGCCCGACATTCTCCACTATCTGCTGCAGACCGACGGGCGCCATCCGGTCGAGGCCGAGCTCAACTCCAACTACCTGCGCGCCGGCGGCCAGAGCGCCCGCGTGCTCCACGGCATCGGCCCCGGCGACGTCCCCTGGGACGCCTTCGGCGTCGACGTCGTGATCGACTCAACCCACAAGTACCGCACCCGGGAGACGCTGGGCGCCCATCTCATCTCCGGCGCCGGCCGGGTCATCCTATCCACTGTCCCGGACGAGGAGCTGGACAACCTGGTCATCGTCGGCGTCAACGACGACACCGTTTCGGCCGCCGACCGCGTCATCTCGGCCGGGTCGGCCACCACCAATGCGGCCGCCGTGATGCTGAAGGTCCTCGACGACCGATTCGGCGTCGAGGCGGCGATGATGACGTCCGTGCACGCCTACACCAGCGACCAGCCGCTGCGCGACACGGCCGGCCGGAATTTCCGGCGCAGCCGCTCCGCGGCGGTCAACATCATACCCAACGCCAGTCTGTCGCCGCGATGGATCGAGCACGTGCTGCCCCGATTGCGCGGGCGCCTTGACGGCTCGGCACTGAATGTCCCCGTGCCCCTCGGCTCGTTGCTAGACCTCACCACCACCCTCGGCGCCGCCGACTTAGCGGTCGGAGACGTCGACGCCGCGCTGACCGAAGCCGCCGCCGCCAGTCCAGACCTGATCGAAGTTACCCGGGATCCGATCGTCTCCAGCGACGTCATCGGCAACCCCCACACCCTGATCTACGACGCCCAGGCGACGATGCGATCGAAGAGCCGCATGCTCAAGACGCTGAGCTGGTACGACAACAACTTCGCCCACGCCAATCGCCTGATCGATATCACTATGGCGTACGGCCGCCTAGGTGCGGCAGCAGGTGCACCGTGAGAATCGCTATCAACGGCTTCGGCCGCATCGGCCGCTCGGTCTTCCGCATCCTCGATCGCCGGGAGGATATCAACGTGGTCGCGATCAACGACCTGTTCGACCACGATGCCCTGGCCTACCTGCTCAAGTACGACACGGTCATGGGCGGTTTCGGCGAAACCGTCGAGATCGACGGCGACGTGCTGCGGACGCCGCGCGACAGCGTCGTGATGCTCAACGAGAAGGAGCCGGCCTGCCTGCCCTGGCGCGAGCTGGAAATCGACGTCGCGATCGAGTCGACCGGCGTGTTTACGCTCAAGGAACAGTTGGCCGATCACCTGACGGCTGGGGCCGGCCGGGTGATCCTGACCGTGCCGGCCACGGACGAGATCGACTACACGGTAGTGATGGGCGTCAACGAAGACGGACTGAAGTCGGAGCACCGCATCGTCTCCAACGCCAGCTGCACAACCAACTGCCTGGCGCCGATGGCCAAGGTTCTGAACGACGCCTTCGGCATCGTCGAGGGAGTGATGACTACCACCCACGCCTACACCAACGATCAGCGTCTGGCCGACGTGCCCCACAAGGACTGGCGCCGCAGCCGTGCCGCCGCGGAGAACATCATCCCGACCACGACCGGCGCCGCCCGCGCCGTCGGCAAGGTGCTGCCCGAGCTGGCCGGAAAGCTGGATGGCCTGGCGGTTCGCGTTCCGGTAGCGGACGGCTCAGTCGTCGACCTGGTCACCGAGCTGGCTCAGGACGTTACGATCGACGAAGTCAAGGAGGCGGTCTTCGCCGCGTCCACGTCAGAGCGGTTGGGCAAAATCCTGCAGTACTCCGACAGTCACATCGTCTCGTCCGACGTGATCGGCAACCCGTATTCGTCGGTCTTCGACGCCCCTTATACCCATGTCGTCAGCGACCGCACACTGCGGACGCTCAACTGGTACGACAACGAGTGGGGCTATTCCAATCGCGTAGTCGACCTGATCGAGCTCTTCGTGGATTTCGAGTAGTGGCGGCTCATCATCAGGCGAAGAATAGGGGCTGGAAGAAAGCGGGGGCGTGGAAGCTGGGCGTGGCGGTTTCCACCGGAGCCCAACTGCCCCAGTGGGGATGGGAGGTCCGGTCGGCGCACTTGTAGAAGTTCGCTCGCCATTGCGTCCCCGGAGCCGGGCGCGATATCCCGAAGTAACTCTCGAACAGGTCCAGCGGTAGGTGGTACTCGACGGTCCACGTGGTCAGCTCGGCGATCTCCGGATCGACGATGGCCGGCAGCGACGTCGCCATCGGAATACGTTCCCACTCCTGCTCGGTCAGCGGCATATTCTCCTTACCATCCGCCTTCTCATCCTCCGCGACCATGCGTCGCACCAGCATCGTGCCCCCGCAATTGACCTCAAAGTTGAAATAGGCATCCAGACCGAAAACCGGCGCGACGAAGAACTCGACGCAGCTGTCGCCACAGACGCCGTCCTGGAACTTCCGGGCTACGGCGCGAACGTACTGGTCCTCGACGCGGTAGATGATTGCCAGGTAGTCATCGTCGTAGATGACCCGTGCCGCCGTCGGCGGGTGGTGGCCGGAATCCTCCCAGCGATAGTTTGCGATCTCCAGCGTTTCCGCGTCGGTGAAGGCGGGACCATCCCACCCAGCGCCTGGGTTGCCCAGCGGGGCGCTTGCGCGCCGGATCGTGTACTGCATCACGCCTCCTGTCTGAAGAAGCGGCGCACCGGGCATGCTGCCCGGCATGTCGAAGCCGCGGATGGCGATCGGCCCTCCGATCCTGACGCTCGGGGGTCGATACCTTAAATTATCGGGCGAGCGCGGCCTGGTGTCGGGCCGGCGCGGGAATCGGGGCAGACAATAATGCAAAAGCGACCACTCGGATCAACCGGTGACTACCTCTCCGTGATCGGCTTCGGCGGCATCGCGGTCATGGACGAGGAGCCCGCCGCCGCTGCCGACATGGTGTCAGAGGCGATCAGCCGCGGCATCAACTACTTCGACGTCGCCCCCACTTACGGGAACGCGGAGGAGCGCCTCGGTCCCGCTCTCGAGCCCTATCGGGATCAGGTCTTCCTCGCCTGCAAGACCGGCGAGCGCAGCGCCGGCGAAGCGGAGCGCGCGCTTCACCGCTCCCTGGAGCGATTGCGCACCGACCATCTGGACCTCTATCAGCTGCACGGCGTGTCGTCCCTCGAGGACGCCGACACCATCCTGGCTCCCGGCGGCGCCCTGGAGACCTTCGCCGCCGCCAGAGATCAGGGGCTGATTCGCCACATCGGCTTTTCTGCCCACTCCCAGGATGCGGCAGTGCGACTGCTGGACGCCTTTCCATTCGCCAGCATGCTGCTTCCGATCAACGCCTCCTGCTGGTTGGAGGGCGACTTTGGTCCGCCCGCGGTCGAGAAGGCCAACGCGAAGGGTACCGGTCTCCTCGCCCTGAAGAGCATGGCCCGGCGTCCCGTGCTGGAAGGCGAAACGAAGAAGTGGCCCAAGTGCTGGTATGTTCCGGTCGACACCCTGGCGGAAGCGACACAGTGCCTGGCCTTCACCCTCGGCAAAGGCGTGACTGCCGCCCTGCCCCCCGGCCACGCGGACCTGGTCTGGCTGGCCTGCGACGCCCTCGAATCGCTGGACGACCGCCCCGAGGAGGCAGAACTCGTGATGCCGGCCGCGGCCGCGCCGATCTTCGACGCAGCCGGCCGCACCTGAGGCGCCCCCTCCATGACCTACAAACTCTCCGCTGCCGTTCGCCGGCGGGAAGATCTTCAATTGAGGCAACCATGAGCGAAAACGGCAAGAGCGAAGTCCAGAATATCCGAGCGCCGGTCGCCGCGCTGGAAGACGGCCCGATCAGGGTAACCAAGGTAGGAGGGATTCCTTGCAAGCAGAAGGTATGACGCCAGCCGAGAAGTATCTCTTCGACATCCACGGGTACGTGATCATCGAAGAGCTGTTGTCCGCCGCAGAGGTGGAGGCGGCCAACGCCGCCGTCAACGCCCACGCCGACGAGATCAACCTGCGCCCCAACGACCTCTCACGCGGCTCGTTGACGCTCGCCGGCTCCGAGGGCCGCGGCGACCTCGGCGGCATGCTGACCTGGGAGAAACCACACTGCGAGGTCTTCCGCCGGATGATCGCCCACCCGCGCAGCCACCGTTTCCTATCGGAGCTCTGCGGCCCCGGCTACCGCCTCGAAGGACTCGGCATCATCACCATGGACAAGGGAGCCGAAGGTTTCTGGTTCCACGAGGGCGGCGAGCCCTACGATCGCACCCGCGGCTACGTGTATCACAACGGCCGGATGTTCACCGGTATGACCAACATCGCCGTCCAGCTGACCGATGTCGGTCCGACCGACGGCGGTTTTGCCTGCGTCCCCGGCAGTCATCGCGCCAATTTCCCCTGCCCGGACGACATCCGCCTCTACGAGGCACATGAGGACCGTTTCGTGCAGATACCTGCGAAAGCGGGCGACGGCATCTTGTTCTGTGAAACGCTCATGCACGGCGCCCTGCCCTGGGTCGCCGGGCACCAGCGGCGTTCGGTCATCATTCGTTATAACCACGGTGCCCAGGCCGAGGGCGTGATGGGAACCTGGACGCCGCCGGACTTCTTCGACGAACTCACCGAGAAACAGCAGGCGGTCATCTCGCATCCACATTATCGCGGCGAAGACAAAGGCTCGCCGCTGTACGAGCGCCCAGCGCGGCAGGAGGAATCATGAGCCAGGACAGCAGACACCGCGTCGCCATCGTTGGCGGCACCGGAATGTGGGGGCAGCGTTACCTGCGTGAGGCCTGCTGCCGCGACGACGTCGAGGCGATTCTCGTCGACACGTCCGACCGACTCGACGAGTTCGCCCGGCACTACGGCGTCGCCGAGTCCTACGAATCCCTCGACCGACTGCTGGAGCGAGATGCCCCCGACCTGGTGTGCAACATCGTGCCGGTGGGTGTTGCCGTGGAACTGGTGACCCGGTGTGCCGAGGCCGGCGTCCGCGTCATCTCCTGCGAGAAACCGATCGCCGTCGACCTGGAAACAGCCGACCAGATGGTCGCCACCTGCCGAGAGCACGGCGCCGCCTTCGGCTGCGGCACTGCCTACTTCGAGATCCCCTATTTTGTCCAGGCGATCGAGTGGATCGACGCTGGCAACATTGGCGAGATCACCGCTGCCGCCATCCCCGGCGGTCTGCCGCGCGAAGTATCGGGGGGCGGCTGCGTGCAGCTTACCCATCTGCGGGCCGCGACCGGGCGCGAGGCCGAGTGGGTAGAGGGCTGGACGCTGCCACCGACAGATGGCTACCGCGCCCCGGAAGCCGACGAGGTCACCCTGGACTGTCCGGCCTACGGCCGCATAGGCCTGAGCGGCGGCCTGGTCTGCGAAGTGCCGGAGCCCCTCAGCGACAAGGGGGTGGGTTGCCGCGTCTCGATTACCGGCGAGAACGGCCAGGTTTTCCTCCAGGCCCCCCGACCGGTCTTCATCGTCGGCACAGGAGCCCGGGCCACACCCGTCTACCCGGAGTTCCTGGACGAGGAGCCAGTCGAGTTCATGACCGGGCGACTGCAAAGCCTGATCGACAGTCTCGAGTCCGGTGGCCCCGAAGCGGTCTGTTCAGGTCACGACTACCGGCAAGCGCTGGAACTTGCCGTAGGTTTCAAGCTGTCCGCCGCCGCCGGCAACCGCCGCATCGACCTGCCGCTGGCCGATCGCGCTCACCGCATCTATCCCCATCCGTACCGTCAGCGCGGGGGTGACGCGGGCGGCTACGACACCATCGGCTACGCGGGCCCGCCGCGGGCGCGGAGCAGGTAAGAAGCTCATGGCAAAGGGTCTGGTGCACGACTGCGGCCACCGGCGCTGACTGCCGGCCGGTCTCGCGGCCGCTGTGGTCATCGGCACCCTGCACCGTTACAGTCCTGCCGATGCCGAATCGATCCACAGCGCGAAGGTGCGGCTGCAGGCGCGAGCGAGGACCGCCTGCTGGTTGGCGGCGACCTGTCCTATCACAACGGCGGGCTCGGGATTCAGGCCGAGTACCTGCAGCTGCACCGAAGCGGTACCTTCGACGCGAGTCCGGCCGGATGGTATGTGCAGTCCGGCTATTACCTGTCCGGCCACCAGCTGGAGCCGGCCATCCGGATCGCCCGCTACGATGCCGATCTGCCGGCCGGCAGCGATGCCATCACCACCTGCACCGGCGGCCTGAACTGGTACGGGGACGGTCACCGCCTGAAGCTCATGCTCAACCTGGTGCACGAGCGTTATGGGCGGAACGTCCAGGAAGTGTCTGGGGAGCCGGCGCACACGACCGTACAGCTGATGAACCAGGTCTATTTCTGACGGGCCGAGCCCTGGTCGGAAACGCCACCGCTGTCGAGCATTCGCTCCAGCAGGTTGGCAGTGATCCGCTGCACCCGTGGATCGGGACCCCGCGGTGCCAGCCCGAACGCCGCAGGTCGCACGTAGCCGGGCGGCGCGCTCAGCCCATCCCCCCACCAGCAGGTCGAGGCGTTGAACACCAGGTTGCCCTGAGGTCCGGGATAAAGCGTTGCCGCATACGAGCCGCTCCCGGCAATCGAGGTCGTCGCGCCCGCCGCGACGACCTCCAGGCCCGGGATACCGGCCGGCTCGCCGTGCCACTCCCATCCGACCAACCCCGGTATCTCCTCCCCCTGCCGCATCGCCGTCCCCGCGAACAACCAGTGCCTGGGATCGCGGCAGGTCCAGGGCGCCGCTCCAAGGATCGGCCCCGTGCTGCGGGCGCCGATCAGGTCGGCCTCGTTCGGGGACGCCCTTTCCAGGTTCCTCATCGATGGGAACACGTTGTCGCCCCGCGCGTCCCGCGGGCCGAAGCGGTCGAGCCGGCGGATAGCTCGGTGCGGACGGCCGTCGGCAGCCGGGAGAAAGTCGACCAGTCCGCAGCAGACGTTAGCCGACAGGAAGGCGACGCTGAGGCCGCGCTCGATCCCCTCCTGCAGGTTGTGGTACATCGGCAGGGAGTAGTATTCGTCGTGTCCGACCGACAGGTAGACCGTGGCGCGGGCGAGCGTCTCGGGGCGCGCGTGCAGATCCAGGTTCGAGACATAACTCACGTCGTAACCCTGCCCCTCCAGCCAGTAGGCCACCGGGAACTCCCATAGGAACCACTCCCCCGAGCCAGTCGAGAGGGGAGCGTCGACGATCTGGCAGTACTTCCCGTACGGGCGATCGAAGCCTGCCTCGATCCCGGGAGCATACGACCACTCGTCCTCACCGTCGTCGTAGAGCGAGCCCCGAGCCGGCCAGCGGTTGTAGGCGCACCAGGTGGCGTCGGAGCACTGCAACAGCAGATCGCACGGCCGGTGGTCGCGAACGACGAAGACCAGGTAGCTCTGCACCTGGTGACGCTCGGCGATGAGCTTTCCCAGGTAGACCCCGCTGGTCCACTCCGCCGGCACCGTCAGCGTCGCGCACGGCGGCCATTCGCAGTCCCGCCGGCCAGTAGCGGTTGCCGGCGGCACATCAAATCGCCTCCCCTCGAACGGCCCCAGGGTCGCTACCCGCCGCCCCCCGTCGCCACCGTAATAACCCATACGGTAGAGTTCGATGCGAAAGGGTGACGGCGACGCGGTCGACACGTGGAAGCTGATCTGCTCGCCCGCAGCGACGCTCGAAGCCGATGCGTATCCCTCGATCCACGGGCAGCGCAGCGGTGTGTCCGGATCGACCCGGGTTTCGTCCAGGAGCCAGGTGCGCGCCCCAGGCAGCGCGTTCTCCTCGCGAATGATGGACGCGGCAGTCAAGCCTGCATCGCCGCGGCTTTACTTGCCCGTCGGCCTCTGCGTCGTGAGTTTCCCACGCCGACCGCGTCTGCCAGTGCCCCGTCCATCGGGTCGCGAAAGGAAAAAGAGCTGTGAACGATGTCGAGGAGTTTCTCTTCGATCTCGAGAGCAGATCTTCGGGATAGTGTTTGCGCGTCTCGGATAGAGGGCTCCACGAGAAAGGTATAGACGCCGTAAAGCGGGCCGCGCGGGCCGCCCCCGGCAATGGCGATTTCTGAGTCGCCGACGACCACACGCGACTCCTCCGGCCCAAAACCGGTGGTGTCGAAACCGACCTCCGATGTTGCAATCAAGGTATTCACGATTGGGGTGGTCCACAATTCACACCGTTGCGAAAGGACAGTCATGGCGATCGACACTATGGTTGAATCAGTGCACTATCAGGAGGTGGATTCGGGCCTGCGCTGGGTCAAGGACGCGGCCATCGCCATAGACTCGGACGGCCCGCTCGATTCAGACCGCGCTCTGACACCCAACGTAGTCAAGGTGGATGGCGGTTATCGGATGTATTACCACGGCTTCGGTCCACGACGACCGAACGCGGCATCGAAGGGGTACATCCTCAGCGCGTTCTCCAGCGACGCCGAGCACTGGGAGAAAGAGCCCGGAGTCAGGATGGATGCGGGCGGCGAGGGGGCAGCCGATTACATCTGGAGTCCCGATGTGATCCCTCTGGCGGATGGCCACTATCGGATGTACTACGAGGGTAAGACCGAGGAAGCCGGCGAAGAGGGAGTCAGGAGTGCAATTGTGAGTGCCGTTTCAGCGGACGGTCTCGTCTGGGAAAAGGAACCGGGCATTCGACTGGACGTTGAAAATGCTTCGTACGGTGCACCTCGGTGTCTCCATCTCGACCCGGGGCCAGGCCAGGACGGCCCCCGCTACCGTCTTTACGCCAGCGACTTCCACGATCACCAGATCGTCAGTGCCGTGTCCGATGACGGCCTGCGTTTTGAACCGGAGCTGGGTGTCTGCATAGCCCGGGACAGAGAACTCGAATCATATGAGGTTTACGCTCCCGAAGTCCTGCTCCTGGGCACAGGTGGTTACCGGATGTATTATGCGGGATGGGTGTCTGCTCCCGAAGTTCGGGCTGGATCGAAGTACCACGGCAGAATCTTCAGCGCCCGTTCGGAGGACGGCCTGCAGTGGGTCAAGGACGGAGATATCTGCATCGACAACGGCGGGCGATGGGACACCGTCAAGGCATCCGAGCCCTGTATCATCGATCTCCCCGACAAGCGACATCGCATGTTTTACGAAGCCTGTGATCTCGATGGACGCTGGCGCATTGCGAGTGCGACCGCTGCCAGTGGAGAGAACTGAGGTCTTCGCGCCTCGATCATAAATATGGAGCAGCAGCTATGTAGTCACGCCAGGTATATATTTCTGGACAGTTGGTTCCCGAGGAGGACGCGAAGATTTCGATTTTCGATACTGCGGTCACGCGCGTCGATACGGTTACCGAATCGACGCGCACGTTCGGGCACCGACCGTTCAAGCTTGAGCGCCACATCGAACGGCTGTACCTGTCGCTGAAGGTTACACGAATCGACCCGGGGTATGGGCCGGAGGAGATGAAGCGGATCACGCTCGAACTGCTGGAGATCAACCTGTCACTACTCGGCCCTGAAGAAGACTACTGGATCGTGCACAATATCTCGCGCGGTCTCTTCGTGCCGGCCCCCGATCCCACCGTGCAGCAAGGCGCCGCGACGGTCATGATCACCAACGCACCAATGGATCTGCGTGGCTGGGCAGCTTTTTACGGCGCCGGCTGCCACGCAGTCACCCTCCATGAGCCGGATGATCCCCTCGCAGGCGCTCGACGCACGGGTAAAGAACCGGAGCCGCATAGCCTATACCCTCGCCGAGATGGAGGTGAAGCTGGTCGATAAGGAAGCCCAGGGCGTTATCCTGGATATCCACGGAAACGTGGGAGAAAACAAGGGCGGGAATATCTTCATCGTGAGCGGCGGCGAGTTGCGCACGCCAACGACACAGAACTGCCTGGCCGGCATCAGCCGGGAAACGATATTGGAACTCGCCCGAGAGTTGAAGATTCCGGCACGGGAGATGCAACTGCAACCGTACGACCTCTACACCGCCGACGAACTCTTTTTCACCAGCACGCCGTACTGCATCATGCCAGCCACCCGGTTCAACGGTATGGCGGTTGGAGACGGCCAGGTGGGAGCGGTGACCGCGCGCCTGCTCAAAGCGTGGAGTGAACTGGTCGGCGTCGATATCGCGAAACAGGCGCAAGGACAGATGACAGCATAAGCCTGCTACGTCAACGTCCACCGGATCGACATGATCCCTCCCGAATCCTCGACATGGGTCAGGTACACGAACTTGTCGTCGCGTAGTGCGTACTTCTTGTTGACATAATAGATAGTAACCAGCTTCCCGGGCGAATGCTCCACCGTAACGGGATAACCGAAATCATGGGGCACCGGAAGCTCGTACAAGGTGACAAAATTCTCGTGATCCCAGGTCTTGCCTTCGTCGTAGGAGAGCATCGCCCGGACCGATAAGGGATCCCGGCGCGAGCCATACGTGCACAACACAGCTCCCGAGCTCAGTACCATCAGATGCGGTGGTCCCCCCCACACCGGTATTTTCTCCGGCTCCGTCCAGGTTCGCCCCGAGTCGTAGGAATGCGACTGATAGAGAAACATGTCGTCCCATTCACACGCTTCGCTGCGAAACATGATGACGAGATGACCTGGGCTAGTCTCCACGAGATGGTTTTCGATAATCAGCATTTCACGCGGCATCTCTTCGGAACGCGGGATTTCGCTGATTTTTTCCCACGTATCCCCCTTGTCCGTCGATTCCCACACAAAGACCTTCACATCGTACTTGGCCTCCGTTGATATATCAGCCTCGCGCATGGGCCCGGTCCCTACGTAGATCAAGCGGCCATCGCCCAGGATGCCCGGACCGGAATGCTGACCGGTGGGAGCATCTGCCGGTGGCCCCCAGACATGCCCACCGTCTTCCGAGCGGATCAGCCACGGAACGGACGGAAGCTCCTCCGTCAATCCCATTCGCTGGATGCGCGCCTGCCATTGGGCGAGCCAGCGCTCAGGCACCGGGCAGTCACCCGGGTAAACCCCTTTTGCGATGTAGGGCACCCAATCCGTAGAGCTGAACGAGGTGAGAATGAGGGTGCCGTCAGGATGGGTTCTAAGACTGGCGTCGCGGTCGTCAATCTCGCTATTGAAGACTTCCTGCGGTAAAGACCAGGTTTCACCGCCGTCCGCCGAGCGCATGACGACAACACGGCCCAATGGACCTACGTGATGTATACGCTCTGAAGCCGAGACCACGATCACACCATCCTTCGTGCAGCATATTCCCGGCCACCCATACATTTGATCAGGGCGTGAGGCAACGACTCCATACTCGATATTGCCGGCGCTAAGTGGCATCTGAACTCTCTATGGTGTTGTACATTAAAGGTGTTCGGGTTGAGAGCTACACTTCCCAGGTCCGTTCCCAGCGCGCATAGATGCCCCGGGCTTGTCCCCACCTCGTATCGAGGGCAAGTACCAGTCGGTTGGTGCCGTGCTTGGATGTGAGACGCAGTGAGGTCGTATCCTGGACCGCCGGACTGCTGCCAGGGCCCGCGAAAACCTCCTGCCCGTTCCACCACACTTTCACCGGACCGTCGTAGCCCAGGTGGACGTCTACGAGGTCCCAAGGCCCCACCTCGATATCCTTGACGAAGTAAACGAGTCCGCCGCGCTCCCCAATTACATCGCCGGCATTGATGAAATTATGTCCCGGCGTGTGAGGAGTGCCATCTTCCGGAATGCGCAGGAGGCGGAATTTCAGCGAGCTCGTCTCGGGATCAGGCTCAGTCGCCTCCTCCAGACCACGTGGGGCTTCCACCAGATCGCTGACCAGCATCTCATCGATGAAATCGGCACCGAAGAGCACGTCGGCTACATAGATGTCGGGTTTGATCCACTGGTCTATTCGAGGATCCTCATTGGCGATGGCATTGGAGTAGAAGCTGAGGGCAAACCGATGGCTGTTGTCCGGCCAGCGGGCCACGCCCATGTAGGAGTTGTCCGGATGCGGCCCCGAGGGCAGCACGCAGATCAGGAAGCATTCCCCATCGATGACCCTGAAGACGCCAGTGTGAGCGGCGTGGTCTTCCTCTCCGTGGATACGGATGTCGATGGGGTCCCAGCGGCCGGTGATGTAGATCTTGCCATCTACGGTCCAGCAGGCCGGGCCGGTCAAGCGCACATCCAGCGGTTGCATCTCCCATTCCTCGAACGGGTACTGGCTGCGGCACAGTTTGGGTTTCTTCAACCCGGTCTCGCAGCGCATCAGCATGGTGGCCGTGCCATCAGGAAGGATCTCGAGGTAGCACTCGTTGGCCATATCCTCGACTGAATCGTTGATCGGTCGCACATCTACCCAGTTGTGGCCGTCATCGCTCTCGAACCAATGAACGCCAAAGCGCTCGTGGTCGTAAAAATATCCCGCGCAGTAGTGTTTGCCCCGATGCCAGACCGGACGCCATAGCACATAGTTCTCGAAGGTACCTTGATAGGGCTCAAAGGGCGTCCAGTGATCCCCGTCCTCCGTTACCGCACAGCCCGAATACCCTACGGCGTTAGCGGTGGGTTCCACGTAGCAGATGCCGTACAACCTGCTTCCGTCCGTGTAAAGATGAGCATCGCGGGTATCGTTGTGACCACGCAGCACCGCAACCGTGTCCCAGGTGACTCCGGCGTCGCGGCTGCGCTGGATGATGACTCGACTGCCCTCGTCGTGGTGGTGGATATCCGCCTGGCGATAGCCGACATAGAGATTTCCCTTGAACCAGCAGGCTCCTGTGAAAGCATTGTGATGGCGGTCATTCGTTACACGGCGAGTACTGAGAACTTTCATCGGTGACTCCCCCTGGACTGCTCTTCGTGGAATGCTGATAGCTCGCAAAAGTGCTGCACCGGATGGTGTGCGTCAAAGGCCGTTTGCTGCCCCCCGCCTAGGTGCGCGATGGTAGCGTTGCGACCTGTTCTTCTCGTAAGTTCCCTGTCTCGAAGCAGCACACGAACGTGAAACGAAGACCGAAGGGTGGAGACGATGGCTGAAGCCAATATGGCCATGACGGTTACCGGAGAGGTGCCGGTTGCCGAGTTGGGTGTCACCTTGCCGCATGAACACCTGATTCATCGGATCAGCATCCATTCGGGCAAACCGGACAATACGTGCATCGACACAAACCTCGTGGCTGAGGAGTTGAGTTATTTCCGCTCGGCCGGTGGTTCGACGGCCTGCGACGTCACACCCATTGGCGTCGGACGCGATCCGGAAGCCTTGCGCGAGCTATCCCGCCTCAGTGGCGTCAACATCATTTCCGCCCTGGGCCTCTATCAGCTCGATATCTGGCCGACCGAACTGGCGAGCATGTCGGAGACGGCTCTGACGGACTTCCTGGTTCGCGAGGCGTTCGGGGAAAGCACCGGAATCGCCGCCGGCCTCCTCGGCGAAATCGCCTGTCACAACGAGGACCATGCCGATTGGCGCAAGTACGAGTTGCTTGACAAGGAAAAAATGGTTTTCCGTGCCGTAGCCGGTGCCCAGCGCCGCACCGGACTTACGATTTCGACTCATGCCAGTTTCGGCCGCGCTGGCGTGGCTCAAATTGAAGTCTTGCTTGCCGCCAATGCTGATCCCGGCCGCATCGTCATCGGCCACTGTGGCGCCCAGAGTCACGAGGATATCGCGATCGATCTGGAGTACTACGACACCCTACTGAGTGAAGGGGTGTCTCTGGAGTTTGATCTATTCGGCTGGCAAGGCATGCCACCCGACAACGAGCGTTGCCAGCGCATAGCTGCCCTGGTAACCGAAGGCTTTGCCGATCGCATACTGCTGTCAACGGACACCTGTCGTTTGTCACAGCTGCATCGCTTCGGCGGCCGTGGCTTTGACTATCTCTTTGCGAGTGTTTTGCCCGGCCTGCGCGATTTAGGCGTTGGTGACGAAGATATCCATCACATGACCGTGACTAATCCGGCACGGATTTTCACCCGGTTACCTTACTGAGAAAGGACCAGCATATCATGCTCCAGCCCAAACACCCCGGTCGAATCAGTGACAAGGCCCTGGCGTATCTTCGAGAGGTAGTCGAATACGGTTTGGGCAACTCTTCCGGGCCAGACATGACCGGCCAGTTCGAGCGTGCCTTTGCCGAGCGTTTCGGCGTCGGACACGCCATTGCCCACTGCAACGGCACTGCCACCATGCACAGCTGCCTGGGAGCGGCGGGAGTAAAGCCCGGCGACGAAGTAATCGTGCCTCCGCTAACCGCTGCCGCCACGGCATTCGCCGTCCTGCATCAGGGCGCGATTCCCGTTTTCGCCGATGTCGACGAGCGCACATTCAACATTGATCCAGAGTCCATTCGGCAACGAGTCACCCCGCTGACCCGCGCCATAATTCCGGTAAGCCTGTACGGGTTGAGCGCCGATATGGACCCGATCATGGAAATCGCCAAGGAACATGATCTCGTCGTCATCGAGGACAGTGCCCAATGTTTTCTCGGCTACTACAAGGGTCGCCTGGCCGGCACCACCGGGCACATGACAAGCTTCAGTCTACAGGCTTCCAAGCATATCACCACCGGCGACGGTGGCGTTGTCCTCGCCGACGACGAAGAACTGGCCACCGCCGTGCGCAAGTTTGCCTGCTTCGGCTATCACACGGTGGCGGCCGACTCCGGCGGCACCATGGCCAAGAAAGATCGCGGCCAACCAGGCTCAATTCGTCACGATTTTCTGGGGTGGAACTACCGCATGAGCCAGTTTCAGGGTGCTGTCGCCCTCGAGCAGACCGAACGCATCGACGAATTGGTAGACCGGCACATAACCACGGGTAAGTTTTTTCTAGAAGCAGTCGGCGACTGCCCCTGGCTGGTGCCGCAATACACCCCCGATGACTACGTCAATTGCTACTGGAGCTTCGCCTGTCGCTTCGAAGCCGAGCAGGCGGGCGTTTCCTGGCACCAGTTTCGCGATCGGTTCTATGAACTGGACGGCGATTTCGTCTATGGCGCCTGGCGTTTGTGCTACGATGAGCCCGTCTTCCAGGACCGACGCTTCCTCGGTGACTTTCCGGTCGATTCCGAGATTTACAAAGGTAACTATCGCGACTATGGTCCAGGACTCTGCCCCGTTGCCGAAGCCCTCCAACCCAAGCTCTTCCAATTCAAAGCCAACTACATGGACATGGACTACGCCCAGCGCCAGGCCAATATCCTGCGCCAGACTATAGATCAGATCAATGGATGAGCACCTGACTGACTCCGTGCAGCTGTGGATGGCAGACCTGCTCGGTATGCGCTTCGAATCGTTCGGCCTCGATGAAGTAGCAGGTCTGGAAAGGTCGGAAGGTTTCGCGGGGCTGCCCTTCTGGGCCGTCCAGTCCGGCCGTCATTCGGCCGTGGTCTGTCGTCGGGAAGTGGATCCAGCAGTTGGGTCCAATCGTGGAGTCGCTGGGTCCTGAGCAGTTGATCTCCACCTTTGGAACCTGCGAGATCGCCAGAGTCACTCTCCCGGACGGGGTGGGAATCTGGGGGCCTTCCTGGTATCTGTTCACTGACATCTCCGATCGGAAGCCGGGCGAGAATCGATCTGTGTCCATGCTATCCGCAGGGGACCTCGGCGGCGTAGATCCCGAGATCTTCTGGCATTCCGTTTTCGACGGAGCAGTCTGCCACTTCGGCGTGCGGGAGGAAGGACGCATCGTCGCGCTTGCGGGCGTCAAGGACGTGGGCGATCCTGTTCTGGAAATCGGCAAGGCTGTCGTGAGTGCAGCATCGAGTGGATCGTTCAGGCGCAAGGCAAAATCGCGTGCGTGACTACGGCGCCTTTCAACGTCCCCTCGGTACGCACGCTTCGCGCTGCCGGTCTGCGGTTCGGGTTCTCGGCGTTGTTGGCCACACCCGATCGTTTCATCCTACCGCCCCAACCCCTGGGCCTGCCGTACCCAGAGGCCCAGGTATACGACTACTACCCTAAATGGGGGATGAATCCGGATATCAGGCCGAGGTCGCCCCGCGCCGACCTGTCAGCGGCAGGATAGAACCGGGCTCTTCACGGCAGCACCACCTTGTCCACATCGCGCACACACCACTCGAAGCGCACCGAACGTCCGGCCCCATCGACCATCTCCGGGCTCAGGAACTTGGTGCCGAACGTCAGCTCAGTCGTACCCTCCTGCCCCTCTTCCGAGCGAAAGATGTTCTCGTCTCGCGCCGATTCAGCCTCGGCCAGACTGACCAATTCACGCATCGAGAAGCGGCGCACAGCCGCGTTGCCGATGAACGCCGTTCCCACCAGGCCACGCTCTTCCAACATCTGTCCCAGACGAATGAAGTCCGGGTGTCGCGTGCCATAGTACGATCCACCCTCACTCTTCGGCTGATAGTCGGTCATGGGCTGATCGATGATGCTGCCGTCTGCGAGTCGCACCTTCACATTCAGCGGAATCGTCTGGCGATAAGACACATCGCAGACGAGCTCTGCAAAGTGATGGCTGGTGGAGCTTTGGTACGTCAGGCCGCACAGCACGACCTGAGTGTCGAGCCCCAGCATCACCCCGAAACTGGAACGCAGGTCGAACGACGATAGCGCCGGGTCCACTTCGGTGATCACCTGCGCGCGCCGCCCGAGTGCGGCAAAACTGTGGCGAAACGCGGTGCTGCGCAGGGCTTGCGGATGCTGGCGCACGGCCTCGGTAATGGCCCCCATCTCCGATCGGTCCTGGCGCGGATCAATGACGGGATCGTCCTCCCCTTCATGGCAAAAAGTGAATGACGGCGCTACCAATGTGCCCCGCGGACCCAGTACCTCGAGAAAAGCCTCCATCACCGTGGCAGCGCCACCGTCGATGTAACCGAATGTGCGCATGGCGGTGTGAATGAGCACGACGTCGCCCTGCTTCAGACCGATCGCCTCAAGTCCGTCGATGATCTGCTGTTTTGTCAACCCGTTGGCGTCGCCTTTGTCCGTCATCACAGCTTCCTTTTCTGTTTGAACTACTCTATTCCACGATCGAAACCGAATACAGATCTGCCTTGCCCAGACAGATCCGCAACTGCACCGTCTCCCCGCGCAGTCGGCTCATATCATGCTCGCTTTGCCACCTCACTGGAGCCCGCAAATGGTTGCCGCGGATCGGCCTGGCTTGATCGATCGTATAGCCGGGTACCGGTTCGCCCTTCGCATCCAACAGAGCAGTCCGCACTTCGCCGTTTTCGGCATTCACATTCACGGTCATTTCGCTACCATGTAGTTCGAACGGCTCCGTCAACAGTTCACCGGCACCCTCAGCGTGCAGCGAGGCGAACCCGTCGAGCCGCAGCGTGGCCAACCCCGTGTCTTCGCTCCAATCGCCAATTTGCTCGGGCTCGGTTGCGCCCGGCGTCGGAATAGAGCGTCCACCGCCGGTGTAGTAGATCCAGATCTTGTCATCGTGGACGAATGGGCGCGCCGCGAGCGAGTGGCACTCGTCCCACGTCCCCACACCACCCAGGGCGATGAAAGGGACGTCTCTGTTGGCCCGCTGCCAGTTTCTGCCATCGCTGCTGACGGCGAGTTCCGTATGGATCGTCCGGCACACGGCAGCGTTCATCTGAATCGGCGGCCCCAGAAAGCCCTGGCGTTGATTGCGCTCGACGATCTCTTTCCATTCGGCGCGCGAGAATCCCGGGAGATTGCGAATCACCCACAGCATGCCGATGTGCGTACCCTCATAGCCGATGGCGGCCATGCCACCGAATTCAGTGCCGGGCTCATCCGCTTCGTTATAGCCAAACAGGAGTTCCGGCGGCAGTTTCCAGTCCACGAAATCATCGGACTCCGTGCGCGCCACCACGCGCATGCCGTGGCCGTCGGCGCTGCTGTACATCACCAGGTTCCCGTCCCGGCGGGCGATATCGAACGGGGCTCCAACCTCTGCATCGCCATGCCACACCGGATTTTCGGGATGCTCCGTCCATTGCACGCCATCTGGCGAAAAGCCCACGCAGTGACCGAGCAACCAGTCATCCGGCTGGCTCGGATTTTTGCGACCACCCCACCAGGTTGCTTTGAAGCGACGCGCCGGATCCGCCTCCACGTGGTCGATGATGACGGCCGGATCGTGCATCATGCAATCGGCCAATAGGGCGATATTGTTGTCCCTACCGCCTTCGAACTCGATCTGTCCCAGATTCGGTTTCTCCCAATGCAGGCCGTCCTCGGACAGGGCATAGCACATGCACGATCTGTCATCAGGTCCGTAACAGGCGCCCCCTTGGTACCACGCCTTGAACAGCCCCTCGTCCTCGTCGAAAATTACGAGTCCCGTATCCACGAAAGCGGCATCCCCTTCCCAGGGGCGATCCGCATGGATCACCGGATTGTCCGTGTACGGCTTTGCCTGATGAAACCGGCGAGTAAGCCCGTCCATTTCAGCGACAAAGCGATCGTCGATGAACAGCGCCTTGCGCATAGTATGCTGCTTTCCGTTCACGTGGACCTCACGGCATCAACATAGGTAATGGCGGACGCAGGCACTACAAGCCGGCTCCTTTTGCTATCGATGAGACGCCCTACGACTTATACTCCATCGTAATTGAGTACGGTGTGACGCCACGCTCCAGGAGATAGACGCCATGAAGAGAGCGCTGACGGCAATCGTGCTAATTTCCGCGTCCAGTTGTTGGGCCGGCGGTGTGGACGAAGCGGATTGGCAGCCTGTCCAGATCGGCGATTGGTGGGAACCGCAGGGCTATCACTACGACGGCATTGCCTGGTATCGCGTCGATTTCACTGTCCCTGCAACGGTCAAGGGGCGCGAACTCGTGCTCTCATTCGGCGCTGTCGATGAATCGGCCTCAGTGTATGTGAACGGCAAGGAGATTGGCGAATTCGATCAAGGCGCGTGGGGATGGGACAAGCGTTTTGAGATTCCTCTGGGTGATGCAGTGAAGATCGGCAACAGCAACGTCTTGGCCGTTCGCGTTAGAGACCGGTGGAACTATGGCGGCATCTGGAAATCGGTAAAGCTGGCAGCAGAAAAGAGCCCCTCTCATCCACCCGATGGAAGTAAGCAACCTTGAAACCGTCCAACCGGCCAGCCGCGGCCACTCCGCGCGGCACCCGGCGTGTCCACTTTGTCAGCGATCCGTCGAGCATCACTGCGAACGTACTGCCGGACCCCGTGGAGGCAGCTGATCTTCACCGCCTGGTGGACATGATCGCCGATAGTGGCACTGACTCCTTCCAGCAGGATGTCTACAACAAAGGATGCACCGTCTACTGGCGCTCAGACGAGTTTCAGTACGACCAGCGCGAGCAGCACCGGCGCTTCCTGCCGCTGCTGGCGGGCGGCACCCAACCCCTGCAGGTGCTCCTCGAGCACAGCCATAAGCGCGGCATGGCCTTCACGGCCGGATTCCGCATGAACGACACCCACGCGGGCGAACATTTCCCCGTCCGCGCTGACTTTGTCGAGTCTCATCCCGAGCTGCAGCTGCAGGACGGACGTCCGGACGGGGGTTACCAAGAAGGGTTCCCTCTCGACTTTTCTTTCGACGAAGTGCGCGACTACATTTTCCGGGTGATGCGGGAGGTCGTCGATCGCTTCGATGTGGACGGTATCGAGATGACCTTTCGCGATCCTATCTACTTCCCGTTTCCCGAGGGCAGAGACCGCGCCCACCTGATGACCGCTCTGGTGCGTCGCCTGCGCGCGATGCTGGATGAGTACGGCCGGACGAGGGGCCGGCGGCTCCAGCTCGGTGCCAGGGTATTCTCTACCCTCGACGAGTGTCTGGATCTGGGACTCGATGTGCCGACGTGGATCGCCGAGGAGCTGCTGGATTACGTAAGTCCGATGGATACGATGTTCTGCGACTTCAACGCCGAATTCGAGGAATTCGGCAAGCTGGCGCGCAACAGCAGCTGTATGATGTATCCGACACTGAATCAGTGGACCAGTCGCCGCATGAGAATGAGTGGCGGCGGCATGAGCCCGTCCAACTGCAGGGCATTTGTGCACACCTTCTATGGAGCCGGCGCCGACGGGTTGACCATTTATGCACCCGTCGCCGGGTTCATGCGGTCGCCGCCTTTCTTCCCCCAGTCGCTGCAGGTGCTCCACGAACTGCGCGATCCGCAAAGGGTCGCCGCCGGCGACAGACACTACATCTTCGACCCTACCTGGGAAGGGGAGTCCGATTTCGGCCGGGACCGCTGCTCGAGCGGCGTGGTGAAGGCACGGCGGATCGTTCTCGAACGCGGCGCCCGACAACCGTCTGGCGAATACCCGTTCAGGCTATATGAACACATGGACAACGTCCACCAGGCAACCCTGTTGTTGCGGGGCACTTTGACCGCGCACGACGAACTGGAGGTATTCCTCAACGGGGAACCCATGGCCCCGGGGCCTCTCGGTCAGCGCAACGCCAACTTCAATGAAATGGTTCCCGAGGTTCGCTGGTTTCTCCTGTCCCCCACTGCGGTGGCCTACGGCCAGAATCACCTGACCATAATACTTACCAAGCCCGACCCCCAAACAAGCGAGGACCTAATCATTGATGAGCTAGTAGTTTGGGTGCAGCCGAAATAACGGCGCCTCAGGAACCTGCCATGCTCCGTGTATTCCAGTTTCCGGGAGGACGACAGTACGAGATCAGTGGTATCAATTCTGTGCGTGGTGATTCTTAACGGCATGCCTTCGTGGGCAAAACCACCTCCACCGGTGGAACGCGTAGAAGTCCGCAACGGAAATGTATTCGTGAACGGGGAACCGTTCTTTCTGGTGGGCACCAGCCATGTCGGGCATAGCCACTATTCGCTGCCCGAAGCCAGTGAGATGGGTTTCAACGCCGTCGTCACCCACGGCCTCAGAGAGCACCCGGAATCATTCCGCATGGACAGCGACGACGCCTATGCCAATGGGCTGTACTCCATGATGTCGCTCTCCAATGGGATCTGGAAAGATCTGGATTTGGTGGAGCAGATTGTTCTCTCCTGTCGCGACGCGCCCGGGCTGCTGGTATGGGAGTTGGAGGATGAGCCCAATATTCGCGTCGCTGGACCGGAGGGAACCCCTCACGTCGACCTCGCCTACAAGATGTCGCCGGAGGGCTTCAAGCCGGCATACGACCTCATCAAACGACTTGACCCCGACCACCCGGTGTGGATCAACCTGGCTTACGGCTATGAAAAAGACCATCGGGAATATCGTGACGTGGCGGACATCCACTCCGACGACGTCTACCCCGTTCCGGACTATCCCCTGACCCACGTCGCACAGTACTCGGATGCCGTTGTCGGAGGCTCAGCGGGCGAGCCAGGCTGGATGTACATCCAGATGTCGATGCAGACCCAAGACTACGTGCGGGCGCCGAACATGGAGGAAGTCCGCTGCATGACCTACCTGTCCATCGCCCACGGCATCGTCGGCGTTATCCACTTCGCCTATCATGCCGCCGATTGGTGGCCGCGGGAATCGGAGCCGGCGTACTATGCCCAGTTTTTGGACCTGACGGCGGAATTGCACGCGCTGGCGCCCTATTTCCTGGCGGCGGAAGAGCCCGTTGCGGTTGAGGCCCAGATTATCGATGGGTCGGCGCAACCCGGCGACTTCGGCTACACAGCCCTCCACCTGTCGCTGCGCAAAACCAAGCGCGGTTACCTGCTAATCGCCGTAAATGGCTTCGACTCACCGATCACAGCCCGGATATCAGTTCCCGTCGACGGCATCGCGCCCCGGGCAGCGGTTCGTTCCGAGTACCGTCTCGTCGACGTCACCGACGGAATCATCGAAGACTCCTTCGCGCCTTACGCCGTTCATCTGTATGACTTGCCGTTCAGCGCCCCAGATAATTTCGAGCGCAGAAAAGTGAGTTGGCCAAAATGGCAGCGGCGAGCTAGACCATGACCAGGTTCGGATACTGTGTTCCGAGCTTTGCCGTGCCGGGTGCACGATTTTTCCGGACGCCCAACTACACCGGATTGATCCCGTCTGTCACCCTTGATCTGGCACGACGGGCAGACCAGCTGGGGTACCACTCCATCTGGGTGGCAGATCATCTGATACTGGGTCGTGACGACGCCGTGCTGGAGGGCTGGACGACGCTGTCTGCGCTGGCCGGATCGACACAGCAGGCCCGGCTGGGATTGCTGCAGCAGGCGCATTACTTCCGGCATCCGGCCCTGACCGCCAAAATGGGTGCTACCTTGGATCAGATATCCGGAGGTCGGTTCATCTTCTTCGCCGCGCCAGGTTTTGGCCAGGCCGAGCACCATGCGTATGGACTGTCCTATCCCGAAGAAGCTGAGGAACGAATTGCCGCCACGCTCGAAGGGCTGGAATTAACCCTGGCCCTGTGGCAAAGCGAGTCACCCGTCACCTTCAGGGGGGACCGCTACCGGACCGAGAACGCCGTTTGTCGCCCGCGACCCGCACAGCATCCGCATCCGCCGGTCTGGTTTAGCGACGCGCATCCTCACACCCTGGCAGCCTGTGCGCGTTTCGGTCAGGGCTGGAACAGCCTGCCGATGGGACACGGCGCACTGCGACAAAACCTGGCGGCTCTGGAAGCAGCCTGTGAGCAGGCGGGCCGCGATGTCGGCGATATCGAGTGCAGTGTTGAAAGCCAGATTCTTCTGGTGGAGAGCCGGGACGAGGTTCGGGAGAAACTGCAGGCGCTGGCGTCTCGGGACCCCGATCAGAGTCCCGAGCCTGACTTGACCGCCTATTTGAACGGTGCGACAGATGACCTGCCCGAATGCATCACGGCGACCTGGTTGATCGGCACGCCGGACGAAGTCACCGAGCAACTGTCGACCTACGTCGACATCGGCATCGATCACTTCTTGCTCTGGTTCATAGACGCTCCAGAGACGGATGGACTGGACCTGTTTGCCGAGACAGTAATGCCCCGCTTCGCAGCCCTCTAGAGCAGCCGGCTATCAGCGGCGGAGTGCCATCGAGAAGTGCCGCATGGAGATGATCCAGACAGATAATTCTCTGATCGCGGAGCTGGGTGAAGTCCGACAGTATGATCCCCGGGGCGAGTTGCAAAACGACCACGTGACGACGGACGGCGGCCGCACCGTCGTCAAGCGCGACAAGCCCCTGTTCAACAAGTTGCTCGCCGTGCCGGAGGGCGCAGAACTCTGCAAGCCTCGCGCGAGTACGCGAAGAAAAACAAGAGTCATGCCACGGTAGGGATCAACAAGGCGGTCGAGTTCCTTCACGACACCGAAGAAGAATTGTTCTGGCCGATGGATCTGCACTCGACGTCGCACAAACTGGAGCAACTAAAAATGAAGTGCGCTGAATAGGGAGGGCAATATGTGGCAGCCTGGCACACCCATCACCGGCTACTACCACGGACCCGGGGGCGGAACAGACCGGTGGGGTCCATTGACACCCGGGATGGCCCGAAAACTGGTCGCTGGCGGTTTCAACCTGGCCTGGGGATGCACCGTGGAAGACCTCGACGTCGCCCACGAGCACGGATTGCGCGTGGACCTGATCGCCTTGCACACGGAGGACCCCACTGTCTTCGACGACCCGGCGGGCAGGGCCAGGATCGATGCGGTCATCGATAGCGTCAAAGACCATCCCGCCCTTTACTCATAAAACCTCAGCGACGAGCCGAGTGCTGTCAGGTTTCCGAAGTTTGCCAGGATGTTGGACTACTTCCGCGAGCGTGACCCCAACCACCTGGCCTACATCAATCTGTTTCCCACCTACGCCAGTGCCGAGCAGGTCGGCACCGAGGGCGATACCACACAGGCCTACAGAGAGCACCTGCGCCAGTACCTGGAGATCGCCAGGCCCGAGCTGATCAGCTATGACCACTATCATTTGCGCGCGGCTGGCGACGACGACGAGTACTTCCTGAACCTAGCGCTCGTGCGCGAGGCGACGCTAAAGGCCCGTATACCCTTCATCAACGTCGTGCAGGCCTGCTCATTGGGTCCGTCTCACCGTGTGCCCAACGGCGATGAGGGCAGATACCTGGCTTATACGACCCTGGCTTACGGCGGCCACGGGCTTTCGCAGTTCGTCTACTGGACCCGTGTCGACGACTTTGTCGGGGGCGGTGTTTCCGAGTACGCAGATGGGCCATTCAACGCTGAACGCGCCGCGGCAGACGCCGCCGCACCACTGACTCCACTGGGCGAGGCCCTGCGTCAGATCAATCTCGAGTTCGTCGCCATCGCCGAGCAGTTGCAGCCGCTGACTTCCCGGGGTGTGTATCACTCCGGCCTACCACCCGCTGGAGATGCGGTAGAGGAGCTTCCAGATGACGCTATATTTGCAGTGGACCCCCCTTTTGATCCGCAGCGGGACAGGGGTATTCTCTAGGGGGGTTTTTGGTTCATCAGCGGGCACTGCTACACCAGTCGATCCGACACACGCCTTGGTCGCGAATCTGAACTACGGGCAGCGGATCACGACAACCATAGTCGATCCGGGCCCCATGGAGGAGTTCGACACCCAGGAGCGACAGTGGCGTCCGGTTTCAGACGGAGTGCGCGCGAAGCTGAACCTGGTAGCCGGCGGCGGCCGGCTTCTGCGCCTGCGGCCGGGATAATAGCGCTATGCGCTTCGGCATCAGCGGCCGGGGTCAGCAGCGGCTTGCATTCCACCATCATGACATCCAAACCAGGGCACGACTCGGCTCAGGTCGACGGCACGGAGGGTCGGATCTTCATCGACCCACTTGAACTCGATTCCGATCACATCACGATGGAGACTCACGAAGGGCGCCAGGTCATTCCCGTGCCGCTGCTGGCGCGGCCGTTGTTCGATCAGCCTAGGATCGAGGACTTTGCCCGCCGCTGCCACCGTGGCCACTGGGCGGTTTCGCGATCGAGGTGGGCGGTGAAAGGGATCTCGTACAGATGCACGGCGTGTGGCGCGAAGAAATCGTCAAACACGCCCTCCTCTACATCGACCAGGCGGTTTTCGAAGCGCACGGCAGCACGGTCCGCGAGTCCACTGGCGGGAACCGGCACCGTGAAGCGGGCTCTTACCGGTGAATCGAAGCCATTGACCACGATCAGGAAGTAACAGCCCTCAGTTTGCCGCAATGAGTAGTGCAGCGCGGTGTATCCCCCGGCTCCGGGCTCCCTGGACCCTTCGTTGATCTCCGCCTTTACTCGCCCGTTTGCCGGTGGCGCCACGAGATAGGGCGTCAGACAACGCAACTCGGTCGTCAGGTCAGACCACTGGGCCCAGTAGGCCGGTTTGTCCGTCACCCACCATTCGCCGTAATGGAAAGCTTTGTAGATGACGCCGCTGATGCCGTGCACAACTGCCAGGTAGGTCATGCAACGGACCTCTGTCATGGTCGGATGACGCTCCCCCCCGGGCCCCGACCCCGACATCATCTGCAGAACCATCCAGCCTGGCTTGCCCGCCGCGCCCTCCACTACGGCATCGGAGTACTGAGCGACCGAGACCAGGGGTAATCTGGGCACAGGGCGACAGAGGTCTGACAGGATGTCGGCGACTCCCCGGTAGGCCTGGTGATCCCTGAGGCGTCCGTAGGACAGCTCGACCCGCACCGGGTGAACGGGATCGAGCCGCTTGACCAGCTCATACGCGGGCACAAAGTCTTCCGGCGGCATCCTGTAGGGACGATCGGCATGCGGCGTATCCTCATGCTCGGGACCGGAGAGGCGCAGGTCGGGCTCGTGCTCGAACTCCCACGCCAGCAAGCCGGGAGCGTCGCGACAGGCCAGGACGATCTGCTCCACCCGCTCCAGGTCTTCCCACACACCGTTGGTCAGCGCCGCCGCCGCGTACATGCCGTTGGCGTAGGCGTCATCTATGTCCGCACGGAACGACTGAGGGTCCGCACCCAATCCGTGGGTAGTAACCAGATTGAAGCCCTTTTCACCCGCCTCGGGCAGGGAAAGGTGCCAGTGTGCCGCATGGTCTATGCCCACCGGAAAAAACGGCGCTCCGTTCAGGAAAAGACCCTCGGCGCGGATCTCAACACGTTCTCCCGGCGGCAGCGAAGCGCCGGGGACTGCCAGCCCGCTCAAGCCACGATACCGTTGACTACCAACGCCGTCTTCATCTCGCCTGCCTCCTTTGCTCGATCGACAACACGGGAAATTTGCAATCCGAGCAAACCATCGACGTCGAGAACCTCGAGTGGAAATGAGCACACGGAGCATGATCGACTTCCCTCGATCCGACCTCGACTCATGGGCTTGCGTCGGCTGGAGTTTCGACTACGGGACGATGCCCGGATGCGTCACCGCCGCCTTCCACTACTGTAACGAATTGATTTGCATCGACGTCCTTAAGTATCTGTGTCTCACCGCTCGGCCAGCGGATCTCAACGACGTCGGCGATCGTTCGATCTCCGAGCCCGAAGCTCACCCGCAGATCACTGTGCGACAGATAACTGTAGCCCCCTCTGACCTCTTTCACCTGGTGCAGGTCGCCCGCGCGGACGGCAATGCGAGTCCCTATACTATGCCGCTTGCTCTCGGCGTCGACGGCGCTGATCGACAACCAGTGGTGGGCGTTGCCACCTTCATTGCGCAACAGCGAGGCCCGTTGTCCTGAGTTGCCCACCAGTATGTCGACATCGCCATCGTTGTCGTAGTCACTGAAAGCACACCCCCTGCCGACGTTTATCAGACTTAAACCGGGGCCAGCCAAATCGGTTACGTCGTCGTAGCGGTATTGGCCCCGGCCGTCCGGTCCCTCGTTGCGCAGCAGCAAATCCTGCTGCGCAAAGGAAGTGTAGGGATCGACGGCGCCGGCGTTGTCTTGGACATGGCCATTGACGACGAATACATCCTGGTAGCCATCGTTGTCGTAGTCGACGAAACCAGTACCGAATCCCAACGGCCGCAGACTCGCCAAGCCGAGTCCCGAGTTGAAGGCGACGTTAGCGAAGAGCATCTTCCCCTTGTTCTCATACAGGCTGTTGGGCTCATTCTGAAAATTCGTGACGACGATATCGAAGTCGCCGTCGTTGTCGTAGTCACCAGCATCCACTCCCATACCGGCCTCCTTCTGGCCGTCGCGGCCGTAGGCCACACCCGCCAGCCCACCGAGCTCGCGAAAAAGGCCGTCCCCCAAGTTGTGGTACAGAAAGTTCCTCACCGCGTCATTGGCCACATAGATATCGATCAGGCCGTCGCCGTCGAAGTCCGAGGCCACGACCCCCAAACCGCGGCCCTCGGTGCCAACGGTATCGACCAGGCCGGCCAACTCCGTCACGTCCGTGAACCTGCTATCGCCTTCATTGCGATAAAGGAGATCGGATGCGCCACGGAAATTGCTCGGATGCGGGTAGGTCTTCAGATCGCGTACGACGATGTATCCGGCGTCATAGGACTGAAGCTTGCGGGCAGCATAAGCCAGATCGTATTGCACGTAGTTGGTGACGTACAGATCCAGGTCGCCATCGTTGTCGTAATCGAAGAAAACCGCACTCGTACTCCAGCTCGTGTCGCCGACCGCTGCCTGCTCGGTGGCCTCGGCGAAGCGACCGTCCTCCCCGTTGCGGTAGAGAACATTGGCGCCGTAGTTGGTTACGTAGAGATCCAGTCTTCCATCGTTGTCGTAGTCACCTGCAGCGCAACCCATGCCGTAGCCGCCATCATCGGCTCCTGCGGTTGCGCTCATGTTCTCGAACGTTCCATCGCTCCTATTCTTGTAAAGGACATTGCCGACCTCGGAGGCCTCGGTATAACCGGGCAAAGGAGCGCCGTTGACCATGTAGGCGTCCATATGCCCATCCCCATCGTAATCGACGAAAGCGACTCCCCCTCCCATCGTTTCGGGGAAGTACTTACGGCCTGTCGCTCCGTTGACGTGCACGAAATCGATCCCGGCCTGCCTGGTGATGTCGACAAATTCAACGATCACCGTCTCCGCTGCTGCCAATCGATCAGGCGATGCCAGCAGTGAGATGAAAACACCTGCGCGGACAAACCAGTTATTCATGGAAGACTCCCCCGCAAGAAGGCGGTCTTAAGAAGGAAGGGAATCTGTTGGATTCTGGCTCGATGGCTATGAATCGGCATCGTGAAGGGGTCGCCGTGACGCCGATATTGACGCATGAGGCGTGAGGCGTCGTTTAGGGCGGTTTTCTACATGAGTACCTGGGCCGGGCGACAGCGTATAAGAAGAATAAAGAGGGTTATCGCTACTTCGGTCCAGAGCGTCGGGCAGGGAAGAAAGGAACTCGAGTCCCGGCGCCGAGGTCGTGTGGACTGGTCAGGGCTGGAGATGTGGAGAACGGGGGAACGGGAACGGTCAACTTCAGGCGGTGTTGGCCGGCCCAAGTGCACCGGTGGCGAAGTGGATCAGGTGACGTAGGCGAAAACGGCCTGCGGAGCGGGGCGGGGCGGCGCGATGGGTAGCGCTCGCCCGCGTAGGCCCATCCCGGAAAGGCAGCGGCGGATCGACCCGGGCTCCGTCAGCGCCGCGATCACCCGCATGCGGCCGCTGCAGTCAGGGCAGACGCGCACATCGATGCGAAAGACTCGCGCCAGCAATTTCGCCCACGCCAGCCGGTGGCGCCCCGACGCCGGACGGGCGTGGCCGGAGCCGTCTTCCGCCTCATCCGCCCTTGTTGCCGGCGGCGGCACCAGCGCCGGCAGCTTCTCGATCAGCTCTTGCGGTGACAACAAAAGATGGGTGGTGCCGCCCGACCAGGGCCATTCTTGGTTAATTGAGTCAGATCGTCAACGCATACGCTGCTCCTCAAACTATAGTTTAGCTAACGCTGCTCGGATTTGTGCATCACTCGCATGCTTACCGGCTTCACTGCTAGCACAAGACCAAAGCACAGCACCACTAGTCGACAGCAAGGCCTCGCCTCCTTGCTGCCAAGTATCCCCCTGTGTTCGGCCCTGCACAAAACCCTTGCTTCTGGCCCGCATACTATGACGAAGCGTCCTAATATTGATTCCAAGCCCGCGCCGCCATCCCATAGCCTGATACGTTCTTCGTTCTGGATCCGTATATACCGGATAGGCAATGGCGAATTGGCTCACAAAATCTTTAGCCATCGCTGTAGTACCATTACCGATAGCCACCAGATCAGCCCCTGTCGCTTGAATTTCCGCCTGCAATGCGTTCATACGAGCAGCCTGCTCGCGGCAAAAAATTCAGCCAAAATGCCGTAACCAACTTACGAGCACAGGTTTTTTCTGCCATAAGGTTTCAAATAGCGCTGCTTGTCCTTCTACATCAAAAACATATATATCGTCCATTAATTTCCATTTTAAATGCCTTTTTAAATGCCTTATAGAGTAAAAGAACCAGCAGCGGTTGAAACTCTGGTCCCGCTATTTTTCTGTTTGTTGTTTTGGTGGATGACCGCGGAGCCAGATGACGCTCAAAATCCTGTCTCAATGACGAGATGAATCTCTACGTTTGGCCGGCGGGAGCCTCAGTCGACGGTAACCTTGACCACCGCCTTGTGAAGCTGGCCGGTTGAGATGAGCGGAATGTGGGGATCTCCCGGGAAGAAGATGCTGAAGGAACCCGGACCTGCGGCAACCCATGCCGTCGCCGGGTCGTCGAACAGTTGGAAGTCATCCTCGGCATTGTAGGCGTCCTGGGGCTGCGAGCAGGTTGACAGCGGGCGCCATCCCATTTCATCCGTTCCCGACATAACGTATTGAACATCGATGTATTTTCTGTGCACCTCGAGTCGCCCCTCCTCCCGTGGGCGGCCTGCTGAATGGGCGAGAAGGGCATACACCCGCTTGCCTTCGATTTCGTAGGTCCCGTCTTCCAGATTGGCGAGGTCGGGCCGCCTGAGGAAGTCGAAAGCTTGTTCAAAACCGCTATTGAGCGAGTGGTAGACGTCCGCGTTGTCGAGCGAATCGAGTATCATGGAATCTCCTCTTTGCAGTGTGGGCTCGCAGCTGGGTGCCCCTTAGCGTCGAGCGCGCAGCTTCTCAACGGCCTCCTCGATTCGGAGCAAGTCGCACCGGACGGGGCTTTACGCGGTTCCTGTTGAAAGACCTGGAGGACCTCGTGTTGCCTCGGCGACGTCGAAACAACTGCCCGGGTGAATAGGGAACATATAGGGAAGTTGTGTGGCGGACCAAACGCCGGGGGCGGCGATGGGACGCAACTGCCGAAGCGTTCGGATCAATGGTTGCAGCCAATCCCGGCTGTAGATACCCTATCAGCACTCCACCGAACCAGACCAGGATTCGCTTCCGGGCGGAATAACTGCTGGACGGCAGGTAGGTGGTGGAAAGGCCGGGCGACCGCCGCCTGCGAAGGGAGATGGATTGAAACGTTTCAGCTGATCCTCAACGATGTCGGCTAACTCATGGGAAACGGCCCGGAGCCGCTGACGCCGGATATCAGTTAAGAGCGCATGGTCTCGACCCCCGCGCACTCGCGCGCACGCGGGGGATATCGATGGCGATGGCGACCTCGATATCGTCGCCGGGTGCGACGTGATACAGTATCAACCCGATCAGGAATTGCACAGTCCCTGGCTCCAGGTCTGGGAGAATCAGGGCAGGCGTTGATATGATGTGCACTCTACAACGGCTCGTTCACGATCTCGAGAAGCTCGGAATCGATCCGGGCGACCTTCTGTTCATCCACTCCTCCTTCAAGAGCCTGGGGCCGGCCGACGGAGGAGTAGCAACCGTCGTACGAGCGCTCGAGCGAGTCGTCGGTCCCCGCGGCCTCATCCTCATGCCTTCATTCAACCTCGTAGATACGCTCGCCGGCCGGCTGAGCTTCAAGATCGAGAGCACCCCCTCGACGGTCGGATGGATCACCGAGTACTTCCGCAACCTTCCGGGCACCGTCCGCTCTGACCATTATTCCCATTCGGTGGCCGCTCGCGGCTTCGGCGCGGCCTCTTTCGTCGCTGACCACCGCCGTCAGGACGGACTGGTCTCACCCTGGGACGAGCTGCCGTGGGGGCGGACATACGGGACTCATTCGCCCATGTACAGAGCCTATCAGCGCGGCGGCAAGCTGCTGATGCTGGGGGTCGATTACGAGTCGTCGACCTACTCCCATATCGCCGAAACCATCGTCTGGAACCGGCAACGCAAGCGCGATCCGGATGGGCCCTATCCTCACCTCGACCGGCACGCGCTCGGTGCCTTCTGGGATGGCCTGGGCAGGATGGAGCGAGGTCTCGTGGGTGCAGCGGACTGTCGTCTCTTCGACATAGCGGACTACGTCGACACCCTGGTCACCGAAGTTGAGCCCGACCCCGCTGCGTATCTGATGCGGTGATTTTCTCTGCGTCGTTCCTGGCGTTTACTCGCGCGAGAAAAAGCCCTCGATCACATAGTCGAGATACCGGTGCTCTGCGATAGCCGCCTCGAGCGCCGCATCTGGGCGAATTTTGATGCGGGCTTTCCGCTCCTGGCCCGGCCCTTTGATCGTGCTGGAATGGAGAAACCGGGGCGCCTCGTAGAGCCGTGCGAGCAGGTCCAGGTAGGCATCGAGATGCGCCAACTCTGGAAGTGGCCGGCCATCGCTGAAACATTTTGGACACCACGCTTCGACCACCCCGAGGTCGAACAGGTCGGCTGGAATCAGGTTGTCCCGCAACTGGGACCGCCGGGCGTGATCGAGCAGCGGGCGGTCGTCCGTCACCGGCGCCGACAGCCGGCTGGCCCGTGCGAGCGTTTCGCCCGATGCGGCGAACGCACCGATGATCTCCGTCAGTCCGCCGAGGTGAATCCGCTCCAGATCCGCACGGACCTCCGGCATCGATTCGAGCCGGGCCTGGACCAGGGCAGGATCGATCTCCAGCTTGGAATCGTTGCCCCCCATCAGGATGAGCTCGGAGTGCAACCCCGAGAGCAGCACTGAGCTGGGGAAAGCTTCGACGAATGCCCGCACGATCGACAGCGTCGTCTCCCCCGGGACCTGATAAGCGGGCAGCCACAGAGTGAGATACCCCTTCGGCTTGAGGCGAGAGCGCACCAGCTCGAAGAACTCGCGCGAGTAGAGTGAGGCCACGCCGGCGTGGGCGATGGGCGGTGGCTCCAGAGTGACCAGATCGTAGGTCGACGGTGGCTGCATCCGCAGATGCTGGCGTCCGTCGTTGACGAAGACGGAGACGTTCGGGCTTTCGAGCACGTTCCGGTTGGTCGCGGAGAAATAGCCGGCGTGGCCGAGGATGTGCTCGGAGAGGTCGGCCACCTCCAACCGGCGCACGGTTCGATGCAGTGCCGCCGCGTGTGTGGTGTTGCCGACCCCGAAGGCGATTACCAGGACGTTTTCAGGCGCTTCTGACGACAACAGCGGTATGTGGGAGAAGGCGCGCATGTAGCGCTGCCCCTTCCAGCTGGTCGCCGACATGAAGTACCCGTTGGTCAGCAGACGTCGGCCTTCCCGGGGGTGATCGGTGACGGCCACGACCTCGTTGACCCCCTCGCTGACCACTAGCCGTTCCTCACCTGGAGCCAGCGGCTTGAGGCTCCTGGCGATCACGTGATTCGCTGGCAATCTCGTCCACAAGGCGAAGGCGGTACCGAGCACGAGCCCGCAGGAAATGAACACGATGGTCACCGGGCGCGTCGGGCGACTCCACGGTCTCGTCGGCCGAGCGGCCAGGTACAGGGAGACGATCCCCAGGGCAGTGACGCCGATCAGGACCGTCACGCTCTGCTGCATGCCGAGAGCCGGCAGCAGGACGAAGCCCGCTACCAGAGCTCCCGCAACCGCGCCGACCGTGTTGGCCAGATAGAGCAGACCGGCTCTACGGCCCACGACGCTCTCGACGCGCTGAATGGTCGCGTTGGCCAGCGGGAAGGCGAAACCCATGAAAAATGCCGGGATGGCCACCTCCCTCAGCACGGGCTGCAGGTTGATCCAGACCTCGACGGCCGCCCGCTGCCACCCGGAGGAGGCCAGAAAGCTCAGCGCCCCCGCGTTACCCGCCACCATGAGCTGGCGCACGTCGGCGTTGGCCACGCCCATCAGCGCGAAGACGGCGAATAGCGCCTGCGTCACCATGAACAGGGGGAGCGCGCGTCCGAATCTGCGGTGCAGGAATCCGCCTGTTAGGGCCCCCAGCCAGATGCCGATGAGGATGACGGTGAGCAGGAGCGAGTAGACTGACCGAAAACTCCCCACAGTGTGGGCGATGTGGCGGAACCAGATGATCTCCATGCCCATGGCCGCGAACCCGGCGAGGAGGAGCGCGATCCCGCTCAGACCGACGGCGGCCTGACTCGTACGCGATTCCGTCCTCGACTCGGCCGCATCCTTGGCGACCGCCGTGTCTCTGGCGACCGCCGCCACTTCTCCGTCGCCGGGAACAGATCGCCCACGCGCCAGGCGGAGGGCCCCCATGGCAGCGACGACGTTGCACAGCGCCGCGACCATTTGCGTGTTGTACAGCCCGACTGCAGGCACGAGGGCGAAGTCGGTCAGGAAAGCACCCGCAGCGGCGCCGGCCGTGTTGATTCCGTAGAGTGCCCCGATCCGCCATCCGGCCGTGGCCATCCCACTCTCTCGCCGGACCAGGTAACGGATCAGCAGCGTGAGTGTCGCCCCCATAAGCAGGGTGATGGGCACCAGCATGGCGACGGCGACGGCGTAGCGCGCCAGATGGGACCCGGTGGAGAGGAAATGCCAGCCGTTAGAGCCGGGGACGTAGGAGGAGATGGCCGCAGAGAGCCACCCGAGCCGGGGCAGGATGGACGCGATCAGGAGGCCCATACCGGCTATCGCCAGCTCGCAGTATCCAAAGGCCCGCAGTGGAGACGAGGGATCGGAAGCGTAGCGCCGGTCGGCCCAGATTCCTGCCAGGTAGCTGCCGACTCCGAGTCCACACATGAACACGGCGATGACGAGGGATGCGGAGTAAACGGTGTTGCCGAAGACGTTGCCGAACTGCCGGACCCAGATGACCTGGTAGATCAACCCGGCGGCACCGGAGAAGAAGAAGAGCAGGTAGACTGTCCCAATCATGATGGCGCGCGTCCGGGGCACTCTCCCGGTCCCTCGTCTCCACCTACCGGTCGGCGATCGCCCACACGTGCTCCAAAGTGCGAATGATGAGCATGTTGCCCGAGATCGCCGGCGTTGCGATGACGATCTCGCCCATCGGGTTCACGGCCAGGAGTTCGAACTCACGACCGTGACGGACCACGTAGACATCGCCTTCTTCGCTGGCGATGTAGAGACGACCAGCAGCCGCCACCGGGGAGGCCGAGAATGCAGCGCCGCCGCGTCCGGCGACGCGCTCGCGGAGGATACGTTCGCCCGTCCTGGCGTCCAAGGCGGTCAGGATGCCGTTGTTAGCCAGGGTGTAGAGGTGGTCACCATAGACCAGGGGCGTCGGCACGTAGGTGCCGCCCCTGGTCTTGCGCCAGGCGATGTGATCGCTGGACATCTCGCTCTTGGCGAGCGAGATGTCGCCCCGGCCACCGGGACGGATGGCGTAAGTACCCTTGACCGGCGGCCAGCCACCGGTGACGAAGGCCAGGCCATGACCGGTGACCACCGAGCCCACCGTGATTTCGGAGTGCGGTCCCATGCTCCACAGCTCGCGGCCGCTGTCGGCGTCGTAGCCGCGGATCAGACGGCTGCCGTTGGTGACGATCTCCGTGCCCGCTGGACCGTCGATCAGGGCGGGCGTCCCCCAGGACGGCAGGTTGTCCCGCGATGTCCTCCAGATCTCACTGCCGTCCTCCAGGGAGTAGGCGGCGATGAACGGGTCCTCGCCGCGGTCGACCTGGATGATCACACGGTCACCGTGGAGGATCGGCGAGCTGGCGTGCCCCCACTCGTATCCCGAGTCGTAAAACCAACCAACGCTGAGGGTGCCGAGGTCGCGGCGCCAGAGCAGATTGCCGTCGACGTCGTAACAGAAGAGCCCCTCCGAGCCCAGCAACGCCACCACGCGGTGCCCGTCGGTCACAGGGGTAGCGTTGGCCTGGGAGGCCTTCATGTGATGCTTGGCACGCGGCGCGCCCTCGTGGGCAGCCCGCTCCCAGACGACCTCGCCGCTACTGCGGTCAAGGGCGAATAGACGCCAGCTGTAGTCGGCTTCGATCTCCGCCAAGTCTGGATCGCCATAGACACCGGTTCGCAAGGGTTTCTCCTCGGCGCCGTAAACGGCTGTCGCCACGTAGATCCGGTCACCCCAGACGATCGGGCTGGCATGGCCGCGGCCGGCGACCGGAGTCTTCCACAGAATGCTCGTGCCGTCATCGATGTCCCAGGTCAGCGGTGGGGTGCCCCGGGCGGTACCGGCGGTGGCGATGCCGCGGAACCCCGTCCAGTTCTGCTCCGCCACGCCAGCTGGAACGGCCGGCTCGGTCGCCCCGGTCTTATCTGTCGCCGTCTCGGGGATGGCCTTCGTTCTGTCCACCTGTAAAGCGGCCTCGACTTGCTCACGGATAAAGCGGCGAGGCGCGTCGAAGTTCGTTTGCATGAGCTCCACAGCCTTGACCGTTTCGCCTTCGACCTCGAACTCGATCTCGACGAACGTGCCCCGTCGCTGGCGGAAGTGGAGGTCGTCGAGGGCTTCGAGTGGAAAGGTCTTGCCCTGGATGGTGCCGGAGAACTGGCCAGCGACGTAGGTCAGCTCGAGCTTGATTGTCCTCTGCCGCTCGAAGCCGTAAACGCCGGCGTAACGGGTCAGGAGGTGGGGCGAGATCTTATAGGTGCTCGCCGGCGGCAGCTCGACACCGGCGACTTGGAGCACTGCGGCCACTTCCTCTGCACCGTCGAGATGGGCTCGCGACAGGACCGCGATGAGCGTCTCGGCTGAAAGCTCGACCGCTCCGATCAACGCCTTCACGGTCTCGACGTCCCCGTTGGCGACGGCGGTCAGGACCGCCTCCTTCGCACTCTCTCCGTGCTCGACCAGCAGGACGATGACGTCGGAATGGCCGCGTTGGCTCGCCCAAGTCATGGCGTTGGCGCGATACAGGTTGTCCCTGTGGTCCAGGTCGGCACCGCGCTCGATGAGCAGGCGCACGACGTCGGGATGGTCCCAGCCGGCAGCGTACATCAACGCCGTGACGTCGTATTCGTTTACAGCGTCTACCGGAACACCGGAGTCGAGTAACTGGCGCACCTTCTCGAGTTCGCCGGCCCGGGCAGCGTCGTGGAGGGCGTCGGCCTGGTCACCGGCAGGCGCCGGCAGACCGGTGCCCGGGAGCCGCTGACGCATCTTGTAGGCGTGGAGCGCATGGGCTGCGTCTCCCACCAACTCGTGATAGAGGACCCGGTTTCTGCGCTGGATCGACTCCAAGCGGTCGAAAGTCTGTAATTCGTGAAGCTGCACGACGGTGTCGTCGAGCTCCTCGAAAGCCCTGTCCAAGGCGCCCTCCACGGGTGCTCGATCCAGAACGCCCAGGTGGATGGCCCGCAGGTAGGTTTCGAGTCCATGGCCCAGAAGCTTGAGACGTTGGGCCAGGAGCTCGTCCTCGAACACCAGGAGCTTGCTTTGGTTGGAGTTGTACTTCTGGCGCACCTGGGCCAGTGTCCGCGCCCAGTAAGCTGACTCCACGTTCAGGCGGTAGAGCGCAATCTCGTACTGCTCATTCAATAGCGCTGGCAGCGTCTTGCCGTGCATGCGCTGCACCGACTGGAAGAGGTGGAATCCTTCGCAGTAGAAACGGTGGATCTCGGCCGGCTGGGGCCTTCCGTCGCTTGGCGTCGATGGCTTCTCATAGACTTCGCCGTCCCGCTCGCCGTTCATGAACGGCTTGAAGTAAGCCTGGTTCTGCGCGAGGACCTCGAGGGCCTCCGTGCGGACCTCGACGAGGAGCTGGGCCAGTTCGGGATCCCCTTGCTCGGCGGCACCAGCCACCACCTCGAGCAACCATGCATGGTTACGGAAGGGGGGTCCGCTGCTCGCCAGCACCATGCCAGGCCGGTAGCGACGGGCGAAGCCCCGCACGAGTTCGGCGAAGCTGACCTCGCGGTTCTCGAGCGCGAACCGGCTCGAGGGAGCGACCCCCACTTCGAGGAGCGTTTTGAAGAACAGACCGGGATGCGACTCGATCGGCAAGTTGTCCTTCGTGCGCAGCTTAAAGGCAGGCTCGCCGCTGGTGTTATAGTAGAGGTTGTCCTCGACTAACCGCTGGTACGCGAACTCACCCGACTCCAGGCGCAGCTCCTTGCCATATACGAGGATTCCGTGGGCCAGTGCCCAGGGGTCGTTCGGGCTGAGGCAACGTTCCTGCACGACCGCCTCCAGAATCTCCTCGCCCGAAAGCTCCCCGGGCGGTTCGGAGCAGCCTGCTAGCGCGAGCCCCACGGCCAACGAGAACGCCGCGCGCAGACGCCGTCTCATGAAAAAGCAGTTGTCGATTGGCCTATTGGCGCGATTTCGCACTACAACCTGCTCCGGAACATCTGCTCCGTCTCTTCACGCAGGCGTTCGAAGACTTCCTCGCGCCGCTCAAGCATCCGCTGCTTCTTCCGTGCCTCCCTGGCTCTTTCCGGTTCCCCCATCTCGCCGTAGAGGCGTGCCAGATGATTGTACACCTCTTCCTCAACCCCCTGCTCGACAAGACGCTCGAGCTCCTGTATCGCCTTGTGGTTGCTGCCCAGTGACTCGTAGGCGAATGCCAGATACCGTCGGGCACGGACGTGATCAGGATTCCGGTCAAGGACATGGGAAAACTCTTCAGCTGCCGCTTCGAATTCCCGGCGCTGCAGGTAGTTGAATCCCAGGTTGTAGCGTACCTCGGCATGCTCGGGCCGCTGTTCGATGAGCAGCAGGTACTCCTGCTCCGCTTCCATCCAGCGGCTCGCCACCTGGTAGAGGGCGGCCAGATTGTACCTCGCGTAGAAATGATCGGGGTTCAGCTCCAGGACCTTCAAGTAGGCATCCTGGGCGGCCTCTGGGCGTCTCGCCAGGCGCTGGGCCCCGGCCAGGCCGTAGTAGGACCGGGCAACCGTAGGTTCGATCTCGACGATCTCCTCGAACAGGGCCACGGCTTCCTCGATTCTTTCTTGCCCGAGATATAGATTGGCCAGATGGTGCCGGGGATCCGTCCGCAGCGGAAAGCGCTCCGCCAACAACTGGAATTGCCTTTGAGCTTCAGCGGTGTCATCGAGATTGACGAGGAGCTCGCCCAGAAGGAGGCGCGCGCCGTAGAAATCCCCCCCATCCAGGTCGAGGGCCTTTCGCAGCTCCAGCGTCGCCCTTGCGGGCATACCCTTACGGGCGTAAGTCTGCCCGACATAATATCTGTCCTGGGGCTCGTCCGGTAGCGTGATGGCTCTGGTGTTCAGAGGCCACGCAAGAAGAAGGAGCAAACCCGCCGCCGGCAGCGCGATTCGCCACTGCCGGGCCGACACCTTGTCCTTCAGCCACCCGCCCGCGTAGCAGGCCAGCAGAATCAGTAGTGGTACGGCGGGGAGACGGTAGCGGGCTGTCGCAGAGAAGGCGACGGCCGCCCCTGCATAACACAACACGAACAGCACCACGAGACCCGCCCGTCTCTCCAGAATGGCCAATAGCAAGCCGGCTAGGGCCAACGGGCCCACGATGCCGAAAGGAAAGGCGAGCCCATTGTGCCAGACTAGTCCGGCCAGCAATGCCGAGTGGGCGCGGGCAAAGTAAATGTCGGTATGATGCCGAATCTCGCCTCCCTGCCAGAAGTCGAACGCCTTGGTGGCCAGCGATCGCCCGGAGGCTGCCGGCTCCTCGCTGGCCAACGATTTCGGCGCTAGCCAGGTGGCCGGTTGCTCCGACGAGAGGACCAGAGTGGCGCTGCCGATGACCAGAAGCGTCCCCAGCGCCAGCAACAGGATCCGGCCGAGGCGGGCCGAGGGCGCCCCGAGATCTGTGCGCCAGAACATCCATCCGGCCACGCCCAAACCGAAGAGAAGTACCTCAGGAGCGGCCAGCCCAGCCACACCCAGCAGGAGACCCGCAGCCAGACAGGACCAGAGCCGTCTGACAGTATCTGCGCGCAGGAGCAAGAGTACAAGGCTCGAGTTGAGGAGGATGGCCAGCACCGGCGGCAGCAGCTCTCCATCGAAGTATATCAACGGTCCGTACAGCGCGGCCACGGCCCCGGCCAGGAGGCCAACGCCCGGGGAAAACACGCGTTTGCCAATCAGGTAGAGCAATACGACGCCGAGCGCGCCCAGGGTGAACTGGATCAGGCGGTAGGCAAGGAAATTGGCCCCAAAGAGCCAGTAGAGCCCCCCCAGCACGGCGGGGTACAGCGGCGGCTGCCGTTGTAGTTCGTCTCCCAGACCAAGCGTTGTGGCGAATAGCTCCGCTTGCTGGAAGTAAACATGGGCGTCCGCGACGGGGGCATCGAAGAACGGGCTCTCCGCAGCAATCTGGTGGAGGTAGAGCGCCCGCCAGAGAAGGGCGAATGCGAACAGAGCCAGGGCGCTGTACCGAGTTCGACCGGTGCATGCCCTAGACAGCCGTTTCGTCGTCCGGGTGAGTCTGTTGAGCAAATTAGCTGAAGTCTTGCCAGTGGTGACGCCTAGTCGAACACGACCTCGATGAAAACCACACCCCTACTCAACTCCCCACCCGAGGTGGTACCCGGCTTGAACCAGATGTGAACCGTTTCACCTGGCTTGACCCGCGTCAGCGTCTTTCGCACATCACCTACCTCGCCCTCGATCTTCTCTATGTTGACGTTGAACCCCGGATGGTCTTCATCTACCGGAGGAAACGTTACGGCCTTGCGGGACTCGGCTCTGAGGGTGAAATCCGCCGTGGTGTCCACCACCTGGATCCGGTAGACGTTCAGAGGCGTTTCATTCAAGAACAGGATTTCGTTGTCCGCCCCTCCACCGCCGTCGACCAATTTTCTTCCTCCGCAGCCGGTTATCACGAGCGCCGCGAGCAGCAGAGTCAAGGATGTCATCACCTTGCACATGGCACGATCCTCCGTTCTTACCTTGTCGGGCTGCTGGACAGGCTTTCGAAACGCTTCAGCATGGCAGTTGCTTCCTTCGCCTGGCCCTGCGCGGAGAGCAGTCGGGATAGATTGTAGTAGGCCTCCGCATAGTTCGAGTCGATTTCAAGTGCCCGTCTCAGAGCCCTGTCCGCTTCGTCGTGGCGTCCTGCCTCCGTATAGAGTCCACCTAGCTCATTCCAGGCTTCCTTGTAGGCTGGATTGAGCCCCAGGGCCCGCATGAGCGAGCTTTCAGCCTCCTCGGGGCGTCCTTGCTTGTTGTACAGAACCGCGAGTTCGTAAGGCGCTTCCGCGCCACTCGAATCGGCTTCGATCGCTTGTCTCAGTGCTTTCTCGGCCTCGTCGTATTGTCCTCGATTGGAGTGAATGAAGGCCAACAGGCGGTGCGTGTAGGTGGATTCAACCCCCTCCACGCGAAGGGCATTTTCAAGTTTGGCGTACGCGGCCTCGAAGTCTGCGTCGGCCGCGTGCGCCAGTGCGAGATCGTGAAGACTATCGCGGATTGCCTCCTGTCTTCGGACATACGCGTCATCGACGGGAAGCTTTACGGCGTTCAGTTCCGCCTCGAAGATCCGGACCTGATCCGCATACTTCTGCCGCAAGTCAGAGACCAAGTTGTTGAACCGCTGTTCCTCTCTCCTTAACCGAAGGATGGCCGTCGCCTGTTTCTTTACCTCAGCGAAAGGCATCAATTCGCCGCTGCTTTTCTTCAGCACGCGAAAGACGGAGTAACCCTGCGGGACTTTCACTGGACCGACGAGCTGACCAAACTCTGCCGCCAGCGCCGCGTCCACGAGGTCCCCGTATTTGGCCCGCCGATGGGCGTGCAGATGTAAATGCCCATCCTCTGTCCCCGCACGTTTGCTCAGATGAGCCAGATCGTCGAACTGCTCCCCCGACTCCAACCGTTGACGCAAAACTCTGGCCGCGTCCACATCGTCCACGAGAATCTCCTCGATCCAGATCTGGTCGGAGTCCATGAACAGGTCGGGCTGAGCCAGGTAGAGCTGCCTGGCCTCTTCCTCATGGACTTCCACCTGGTCCCTGACGGCCGTGCGGCGCAGAGCCATGAGCAAGAGCTCGACGTACTTTCGTTCTTTCCACTCGAGTGCTGGCCGGCTCTCGTGGTAGCCGAGCTTTTTGGCCTCCTCCCAAATCATGATGTCCGGCAGCACCCAAATTTGGGCTGCCTTCTCCACGGCGGTGCTATCTCCGAGCCCGGGCATGCGTCCGACCTTGCGAAACGCAAAGTCGTAGTCGCCAACCGTCACTTTCCCCCCCTCGTATTCATACAGCACCGTGGCCAGCTCGTCAGACGTGAACTCCGGCCTGGACGTGCCACCTGGCGTCTTTTTCACCGGGATCGCCAGGCCCTCCCGTTGCAGTGAAAGGTTTGATTCGTAGGCCAGCTCCTCGACCAGGGCCCGCCTCTCGACCGCTAGCTTCTCCCTGTTGATGGCCTCGTAAGCTTTGCGATATTGCCGTCGGTTCCGTGATTCCCGCTCTTCGGTAAAGCGAATGAGGACGTAGGCGTCACCCGCCTGCAACGGTTCCGAGACTTCGCCCGGCTCCAGCTCGCGAAAGAGCTGGACGGAAATGCCCATCCGCAACGAGGATCCGTCGAAAAAGCCAACTTCCCCACCGGCCGCGGCAGTCCGCTCGTCAATCGAGTGCATCCGGGCCAGCGCGGCGAAATCCTCCCCATCCTGCAAACGCTGGCGAAGCCGGATGGCCTCCTCTTCCGTGTTCACGACCAGCAAACTCAACTGCCTCTCTTTGTCTAGCCCGTCTCTGACAAGGCGCTCGCGCACTTCTGCCTGCGCGGTGCTGACGAGAGGATGGAGATGACGTCTTTCGTACTGCCCGACAATGCGCTTGCGAAAAGCGTACTCGAAATCGGCGCGGGTGGTGGTGTCGAGGCCGCGGGCGCGGGCTTCGACTACCAGCAGCCTTTCATCAATAAGTGTCTGCAGATAGTCGCGGCGTGCATCATCGCCTTCCTGCTCGGAGCGTAGCCCTGGCAGTAACGAAGCGGCAAAATCCTCGACAGCGCGCCGGTCGATGATCTCCTCACCGACCCGGGCCACGATACCACCGCGATCCTCGACCTGCTTGCCGGGAGGGGGCTCAGCGCAGCCGGCGATGAGGAGACTGAGTAGTCCGATTCGCAAAGACAGTGCACAAACGCCGCCGTATTCGCGAATCGGGCTGGTCATACAGCTCATTCCAACCCGGCGAAGACGGAAATAAAGCTGGTCTGTATGACCCTGGCCGGCCCATTCTCAGGGTCACGCCGGTCGAACTTGACCCCGAACTGAGTGCTCAACTTGTAGCCCACGTAGTCCCCTGTGTTCGTGAACTGGACGGCGAGGACCCGGCTGTTCAGGTCGTTGAAGTCGTCCCGCAAGTCCCTGAGTTGGATGTACTCCACGCCCGCCTCGACATGCGTGTTGTTCAGGATGGGGTAGCGCCCGATCACTGAGAACAGCTGTGTAAGATTCTCGCGCTCGCCTACCGTGGCATGATCGCGTGTCTGGTGCCGGTACTCGCTCTTCCATCGCGGCTCCAGCTCCAGCAGACCCAGATCAAACTCGCAGGAGGCTTTGTTGATGACACCGAAAAAATGCTCATTCTGAAGTTGGCCGCGAATCGCACGATCCAGACTGTCGAGCTCGGTGTGGGTCACGTCCCACTTGACTGTGTTAATGAAACGCAGGCCGCGCACGCCGGTGTAGTCGAAATTCAGCCACAAGCTGTTGTGCCAGGCGTCCTCGAGCAGGCGCGGATCGGTGATGTTCAGCGGTTGCCCTTCGGACTCGGGAGTCTGGTACGCCCACTGCAACAGGTTCTCGGGAATGTTGTCCTGAGCCCGTTTGACCATGTCGAAGACGCGAAGTCGACCGAACCCCGGATAATCGCGGTCGAAAGTTGTTAGCAGATAGTTGGTCTCGTTGTGGCGATTTGCGGAGATGAGGCGCTCGTCCATGCGGCCGACGATGACTCGAACCTCCGGGATGATGTCGGCGCCGCCGTAGATATTGTAGCCGCGGTGGTCCCGCCGGTAGGGATAGTCAGGCTCGTTGTCGTTCTCGAAGCGGTCTATCCAGCCATTGTTGTTCATGTCGGGACCGAAGAGGAACTCGGGACGGTCCACGCTGAAGCGCAGAAAGGGCTCTTCGTAGTCCGGAAATTCGTTGCGTCGTGCGCTCCGACGGTTGTCGTTCTGGTTGAAGTCGGAGATGAAATCGTTGTTTTCGTCCCAGCCGGGGAATACGTTGGTGTCGCCACTGCTCCCTTTGCGCTTCTGGTCGGCATTCCGGTCCTGGTCGTCGTTGTCGTCGACGAATTCGAAGAACTGGTCGCTCTTGCCGTATTCGACGAACCCCGTCCGTGGCGATAACCCGGTGGTGACCGTGGTGGTGGAGTAGTCGTGGTCCATGCTAAAGGCTTCGCCGAAGAAGAAGAAGGGATACGCCGTTCGGGAAACATTCACCATCCAGGCCTCGGCGCGGGGATCACCGACAACGCCGGAGAAGGCGTCATGGGTGATCAGATTGGCATTGGGGTACATCCTGTAGCTGTAGGACACGTCGTACTCGGCGTAGACGTTGAACCCGAGCGCATCCGTCATCTCGATGGTGGCGCCGACGATGTGGGTGGCCGTGGGCAGGCCGTAATCGAAGGTGAGCAGACGCAGATTGGAATTGTCTTGGACGTTTCCCTTGGCCCGAGCCACGAGCAGGGCCGTGGGTTGCTCAGCGTCCCCACCCCCTCCCCCCACAAAGGTGGTCTGGCGATTGGAGTTCACCCAGACCTGGTAGTCGTTGCCGATCGGCAGCTTGAAAGTAACCCGCTCGATCTCCGATTTGTCTCCGCGGGCATTCGCCACGAAATCCGGACTGTCGAAATCGTACCGCACGCTGATTTCTTCATTGCCGGCAGCGGCCCTGAAGCCAGTGCGCTCGAACCCGCCCTGGATCACCGGCTCGAAACCGATCTCCTGCGCACTCTCCTGCGCTCCGTCGATATACGTGAGGGTGAGATCAGCCCCGCCCGCAAAGTAGGAGGCGCCCCCAACGCCGTCTTCCGGAGAGTCGTCTCGCAGGATGAGCTCGACCCAGGAGACAGGGGAACTGTTCTGGTCCTGGGTCAAGTCCCCTTTGATGAGACTGGCTTCGAAACTCTCCAGCTGAGTGTGGGACTGGTGTGCATTGACAAAATTGGCGCCGAGCTTGACGAAATCGCCCACCTGGGCGGTGACGCGGCCGCCGAACATGGTGGTGTTGTTGGTACGCTCGATAGGATTGGGAGTGTGCGAGCCACCGGGGTCATTGATGCGGGAGTAGAGGATGGTAGCTTCGTATTTGTCGGAAGCGAAGTCCCATTGCAGGCCGTCGAAGGCGGGCTTGGAAAAAGTCATCGGGGTGAGAATGGTGCGTAGTTCACGCCCGATGCTCAACGACGTGTGGTACTGGCCCTTGTGGTCCGAGGCGATCAGGACACCGGAGAACCAAGCGTAGAACCTGGAGTCCTACCAGAGCGAGCTACCCAACTGGGCCTCGGGTTGATCCTGATGGTGGTCGTAGATCACCCACCCCTTCGAGATGAACTTGCCGTAGAGATCGTAATAGTAGTCGCCTTCCAGATCGATGCCGACGTAGCGTTGGAAGGGTTCGCGGGCGTAGTTGGTGTACTCCCACTGGCGCCAGCGGTATTCCTCGTAGAGCTCGGCTGGAACGTACCATTTGCGCATTGCTGGATCGAGCGTGCTGGTGAGAACGCTGGTACCCTGGGGTTGATAGCTCCAGACATCCGCCTTGCGCGTGCCCAGGCGCGAGCCATAGTCCTGCTGCGCGACGGCTGGACCAGAGCCCACGAGGAGAACAAGGGCGAACAACGAAGCACGGTTGGAAAATGTCGGTCTTTGCAAAACAACCCTCCTGTAGATTCCCCTCAACTCCTGATGTCGCGCAGTAGCGATAGGAACTCTTGTCGGACGAGAACTCGTTTCAATAGACGACGGCAACCGTACCCATGATGGCTTCCGGTTTGTCGTCCGCTTGTACCTCGAGCTTGAGTACGTAGAGTCCAGGTGGCACTAGCTGATCTTGAGCATCAGTGCCGTCCCACGGCACGGGATAACGACCACTCGCGATCTCCCCCGCGAACACGACGGCGACGCGACGGCCCGAAAGATCGTAGACGCCGACCTCGACCGGCGTCGCCTCGGTGAGCTTGAAAAGGTCGAAGCGGATTTCGGCGACATCGTTGACGTTGTCACCATTGGGTGTGAAGGGATTGGGAGCCGCTTCTATCGCGCCCAACAAGGGCACCTTCTGGATGTCGGTAAGAACGGTCAGGTTCGAGCGCTTGTCCTCATCCTGAAGGTCGAGACCGGGAAAGTCACCGGTGAGGTCCATGACATCACCGGGAACCGCTGGTTGGGGCAGCTGCCGCTCCTCGAGCCCCTGCGACTCTGATTCCTCATTGAGTGCCCATCCGTCGAATTCGATGCCGTAGCGCAGAACAGACGTGACGAAGCGGAGCTTCAGCACGGAACTATCGGCCGTGATGGGCGCAAATCGCACCTGAAAGCGGCTCGGCTCCACCGCTACGAGAGCCCAATCTTCATTGTCCCCTGGTTCGTAGGGCAACTCGAGCCCATCTACATCCACGCCGAAAGGCTGTTGGTCCAGGATATTTCCCTGTGGATCGAGGATCTGAATCCCTTCCAGGCGCTCGATGGGAGCCGAGGTCTGAATCTCGAAGGTGTCGAACCCCTCGTCAGAAGGCTCAAAGGCTCTCACTGCATAGACGAATTCCGCGCTCTCGCCGATGGTCGCCCGGCGCGGGAAGATCTCGGCGACTAGCTGTCGGGCGACCGGTGGCGAGTGCTCGAAGGAGAGCGAATCGACCTTTTGCGCCGCCTCCAGATCCTCGCTCTCAAAATGAATCTCGAATTGGAGGAACTGCCGCGGGGCCGGCGAGGTGATCCGGGTACCTTCGCCGTCTGCGGCCGGCCGATAGGGCTCTGACCAGGGACTCCAATCCCGAGAATCCGGGCTGGTCCGGGTACGCACCGTGATCTCGGAATCCTGCGGATCACCGATGGCGGCGGCAGACCAGCGAATCCGGCCCCACAGTGCGCCCTCCGCTCCCAGATCGAAGGGATCGGACAGATAGCTGCCGTCCGACACGTAGCCGCGGCCATAGAGCTCGATCTCGTCAATCTCGAAACCGCCGTGGAACTGCGACGTCAAGCGCAGGTGCCGGACGAACTGGAGCGGTATGTTCATGACGGCTTCGGTCCGGGTATTCTGCCGTTCGTAAAATCTCTCAGTTACGTTCCAATTCGGCCTTCCTGATTCTGTGAGATTATTGCTGCCATCGTTGACCTGGATGTAATAAGACCTCAGAAACTCGCGGTCGAAAAGGGAACTGGGATAGAAGACAACGCGATCCAGGCCGAGGGGAGCCCCCAGATCGATGTCGATATGTTCACCAAACGTGGAAGCGGCGATCTTGCGGTCGTAAACCACCGAAATCGTGCCATTCGTGATGTTTTCCAGGGATTCCTGCAGGATCTCGTCGCTCTGCGTCCTGCGGATCGGGCTGTTCGGAGAATCGATATCGACCGTCCCGCCCCGGTCGCGGACCTGGCGAAAGAGATCGATGTCGGGGTCGACCTGGATGGGCCGGATCCAGCCGGGCTCGATAGCGAAATCGATGACGTTTCCGGAGGAGCTACCGGCATTGGCCCAGGGCCTCTCGGCCACACCGACGACGAGGGTGTCCAGCGCCTGGCTCTCATGGGCGAAGAGAATGATCAACCCGATGAAGCAGCAGCCGGCGATACGGCGGTGATGGGGAGCCCGCGGCATCCTAATAGACGACGGAGACAACGCCATTGTGGTTTTCGTTCCTCTCGTCCGTTTCTATCGAGATCCGGTACATGTAGATTCCGGGAGGCACGAGCCTGCCACTATCGTCGCGCCCATTCCAGTTCTCAGCGTACGTGCCGCTGACCAGCGATTCGCTCTGTAGCTGCCTCACCTTGCGGCCTGTCAGATCATAGATGGCGATTTCGGCCGCAGCGACCTCCGTAAGGTTGAGCAGGGCATAGGACAGTACAGCCTCTTCGTTGACCCCATCCCCGTTGGGCGTAAACGGGTTCGGTTGCATCTGCGCCTGGCCGATCAACTCTTCGCTCAAGGGGATGGTCACCACCACCCCTCCTGCACTGTAGCGATCGCTGGCATCCCCCCCATCAACCAACTGCTGCACTTCGTCACTGCCAGCGGTGAATATGCGGCCCTTGAATTCCGTCCCGTACTTCACGACTTGAACGTCAAAGACTACCTCCACCCGCTTCCCGGTGTCTGTGATTCCCTTGAGAGTGCCAAAGTTCACCACCAGACGATCGTCCAGAATCCGGACATTCGCGTCGGCAGCGTCTGAGTGAGGGCACGGTGAACAAACGGTATTCCCGTCGACGCGTACCGAGCGTACCACCGAAGGTCTCACGAAAGTCTCGATCTCCAGGCTGTCAAAGCCTAAATCAGTGTCCACCAGTTCAGGCAGGAGTATGTAGGTGAAGGTGGTGTCCACCGCGGCCGGCACATCCCTCGGGAAGATCTCGGCGACCGCCCTGCTGGCACTGGGCGGCTTGGAAAAATCGAACCCGATCGCCTCCAGGCGACTGCCATGGCTGATCGTGGGAGCAAAATCGATGCGGAACTGGATGTATCGCCGCGGGCCCGGCGAAGTTATGGGCATCCCTTCGGCGCCCTTGTCGAAATCGTAGGGCGTCGACCAGAAGCTCCAGTTTTCGATGTCGTATGAGATGGGGCCTTGCTGTGCGGCATAGTTCCGACTGCGGTAGTCGGCCAAGGTCAATGGCTCGCCATCAACCGTCAATGTCGACATTTCGTCACCCTGCCCGGTGAACACGGAATAGACGCTGGGGTCGGGGAAATCGCCGTCGTTGGGAGTGTCCCTTGCGTGTCCGGTACGGGTGCGGATAATGGTCCGGCCACGCCCTCCGGGCGGAATGGATTCGCCGGTCCAGTAGAGCCGGCCCCAGCTGGCCTGCTCACCGGAACTCAGGGGTGCTACGTCCTCGATATCGATGATCTCGGAGATGTAGGAGCCTTCGGGCACGAAGCCGTCGCCGTAGATCTCGAACTCGGCGAGCTGCCATTTCTTGGGAAGTATCGCAACACCAGCCTTGTTTCTTTCGATTACAGGCCTTATCGTGACGATTTGCCCGTGCCGCAGCGGGAAGGTGACTTCTACGCTGTCCTTCCTGTTGTCCGTTTCCTTGTGGACCAGCGCCCCGTCGACGAAAAGTTCGTAAACATCGGTGTACAGGTCGGTTGAATCCGGGTGGGTGAAGAAGCGGATGCGGTTAATGGGGAAAATGCCTCCGAGGTCCACAGTCGGCGCCGGTGTCCCCTCCGGGCCGCCGAAATCGCCCCGGTAGTTGTAGACGGTAGTGGTGTCACCATCCAAAGCCCGTTCGAAATACCCCGGGACGCGCTGAAAAACCCGCTCTCGCTGCCACCCGCCCCGCTCCTCGTAACCCAGGGAGAGGTTGAATTTAGGAGTCACCTGGATCGGTTTAATGTGGGTCGCGGAAGTGTCCAGATTGATAACTCCCAGGGCCGTCTCGTTGTAGTCCGGGTAGATGCCTTCCTCTCTCTCAGCCCTGGCCTCGCCCCAGGTGCGGTGCTCGACCGTCAGGCCGGGGTCAGATGACCACGGATTATCGCGTTTGCCGATCACCAGCATACTGCGCGATTGCACGCTCGTGGCTGCGGCGATGCCGATGAGCATGCCGGCCAACCCACAGAAAAAAACCCTGGCACGCATGGTGATGAACTCCTCCCTTTCTAATAGACGAGGCTGACGAGGCGGACCAGCGTGTTGTCCGAGCCCGCGTCACTGTCCACGTGGACGCGGCACAGGTAGAGTCCGGGCGGCACCAACTTTCCGGCATTATCACGCCCGCTGCGACCGTGCCATTCCAGCACCCGCTCTCCGCCTGCTGCCATGGTCGAAACTACGGCGACCTCGTTGCCATCCAAGGTGTAGAACCTGGCATCGATTTGCCGCGGCACATCGATGCCCGACACAGCCAGCACAAGACGCGCCTGATCGTTGATGCCGTCACCGTTGGGGGTGAATGGATTCGGCGCGACCTCGAGACTGTGCAAAACCCGCTGATCGACGGGAGTGAACACGGCCGTCCCACGGCCTTCGATTCCCACCATCGCGTCTCCGGCGTCCGCCCTCTGCCAGGATTCGGGCATCTTCGTGTCGGCCAGTTCCGAGTTGGCCACCTCAGTAGTGAAGGTCGTACCGCTTGTGAAGATGCGGGAACGGAACTGTAGCTCCACCACCTTGCCCTCGCGCAACACCGGCCCTTTCTGGCTGCTGTTCAGCCGGTTGTAGCGGGTCCGGGTCAGGGACTCGCCGTCGTTGTCGAGGGCCACCTCTTCTCCGTCGAAGAGCGCGCGGTAATAGCGTACCGGCCCCTTGGATTCGAAGGGAAGCTCTCTGTAGTCGTCCGCATTCACCTTGCGGAGAGTCTGAGCTCCCATCTCGGAATCGGTCGCCGTAACTTCGAAATAGTCGACGCGCCCCCGCTCTTTAACCGGCTCCAATGGCAACTGGCTCCATGCCGCCTCGCTGAGCACCCCCCCAGATTTGTCGAGTGGGGCTTCATCCCCAGCCATAGCGATACGGTGAAAAATGGGCGCGCTGTCGGGGTCGTAATCCACCAGCCTTGGCAGCTTAATCCACAAGGTATCGGTGCCGGTTGTCGGGCGTCCGCCCTCTACTACCTCTCCCAATGCGTTCTTGATGATGAGCGGCTCTCCGGCGGCATTGACGAAACCGCTCTGGTAATCACCGGCGAATACCTCAACTCCGTCCTCCGGAAGCCCCTCCTCTTGCAGGATTGCCTCCCGTCCTCCAACGCGCACCGCTACCAGCTCCATTTCCGTCTGCTGCGAACCCAGTATCCGGATTTCGTTGAAACGGGCGTCGCTCTCGGGCTGGTCGATGAACAGCGGCCTCACAAAGAGAGAGAAGGTGTCCGCCTCGACGCTGACGACATCGGCCTGCGGGGTCACTTCCGCCAGAACCTGACTGGCCAACGGATTGGCGAAGTGGACGACGATCGAATCCAAGGTGGCCACAGCATCCGGCCGTTCTGAAACCAGCGTGGCCTGCAGCTTGAGAAACCGGCGCGGCGAGGGCGAAACAAACCGATCTCCAGAATGCTCGTAGGCCCTGCTCCAGGGGCTCCAATCCACTCCCTGGGTAAAGACCGCGAGGGAATCGCCCCTGTTTTTTGGTTTCGTCCTCCGGTGCCAGTACTTGTCGCGGGTCACTTCTGTTCCATCGGTGAGGAAGTACCGCCACTTCGGAATGACCTCGTTCCCGGTTTGGGTGCGCACTTCGATGCGGGTCCCGTGCGGCGTCTCACCCGCCCATTCTACCCTGGTGAGGGCCCGCGCCTGCCGCCGACCTCTGTTGTCCACGAGCTCGATCAACGGCGACGTGAGCACCACCTGCGCGACACGGCCCTCACCGAACACCTGCAGAGCGCGAATGCCGACGTGCGTGGGCACGGACGTGTTGGAACCGTCGAGATGAACGAATTCGATGAAACGGGTTTTCACCGGCTCGAAACGGTCCTCCGCATAGATGACTCGGTCTGTAGTTGCGTTGAGTTCCCGTTCAGGTGGTGAGATCCTGTTCCAGATCGGGCTGCCGTCTGCAGCTAGGGAACCATCTGAAACGCGAGTTGTCCATCCCCACAGTGGGTATTGGGCCTCTAACGAGTTGCCCAGGATGCGAAAGGTGTCCACCCAGAACCAGGCCCCCAAATCGATAATGAGCGGCCCACCAGCGTCAGTTTTCCCGGGGTGTCCAAGTGCCAATACCAGTCTGGATCGCCATTGGTCCAGGAAGCTGCCGTTGAAAGCATTGGCCGGGGTGTCAGGCGACGAGCCGCCGTAGGTGAGCGTTCCCCCCCTTTCTAGAACCCCGAGACCTATGTTGTCACCTGCGGTTATGACTTGCACGTCGGCGAGGCGCGGGCGCTCTCTGCGATAGTAGCGCACCGGACCCAGACGTCCGGGCTCTTCCGTCTCGATGGCCTCGTACGCTTCGCGAGTCGTCAGAACCTCCTCGCCGTCAAGGCTCTTGAGGTAGTACTCAATTCTCCCCCGGCTATCCGGCGATAGGTCATTCTCGTAGACGTCCTGGCTCACCTCCTCTGCCCGGTCGAGGTTGCTGTCGGTCACGACGATCCGGACGTACTGGACGGGCGTCCCGGTGAAATTATGGTCGGCCTTCACGTCCGGCGCCAGGTCGAACTCGAACTCCCGCTGATCCCGAATCCCCCGCGTGGTGCCACCGACCGTGCGGTAGTCCAGCGGCCGCAAATCGCTTTGGTACTTGAGCAATCCGGTGGAGACCAGAACGCGAAACTGCAGGAAAGGATCCCCCAGCTCCTCGTCAACGAAGCGCAGCCGAATCTTTTCGGCCGAAACCAGGCGACCCAGGTCGATCTCGAGCCACCACTTGAACGACTGTTCGTCAAGGTCCGGTCCCCAGTAGGTCTGGAACCGGTCGCCATCCCGGTCGATGACACCCGCCGCCTGCTGCAGGTTGGAACCCGCGTTCTTGATGCCGCCAAGCGCACGAGGCCCCTCATCCTCGAAGGCGGAGATGAATTGCGCTCTGTCCTTGGCGTCGATGACGTGGCTGAAGGTCGGCGCATCGGTCACCGCATCCACCTGCTTGCGGAACTCACCAGGGACGACCTTCGCGTTGCGCTGGCCTCCCTTCAGCTGTAGCTCCACGATGTCCTGACGGACCGAATCGATCGGTTGCGCCAGATCGCCCAGAATCCACTGGCCCCAGTGCACGTCCGTATTGACGGTGATCTGCCGCTGCTGGGTGTTGAGCTGGTACGCCAGCTGGGCGAAACCCTGTTCCGCGCACAGCATCATGATCGCGGTCCAGAGTAGCGCCCTTTTCATGGTCGGAGATCCGCGCATCTGATGGCTCCTGACACCCTTCGCAGAGCGTGAAAACAAAACGAGGGAGGTCGTGGAGCCCCTCCCTCGTTCTATCCCAGAAAAAGGTTGTGGCCTGATCGTAACGCCAATCGGCCTCAACCCTGAAAACTAGAACCGGGACTTCAAACGGCCCCAGGTGGTGGCCTCTACAGCCGTCGCTGCCCCGCCTGCACTCTGAACGTCCGTGTCCAACTCGAAGTCAGCAGCTCTGTCGCTGTGGGCACACGGTAGTCCAACTACCCACCAGCCGTCGTTCTTCCAGCGGCCATTGTCGTACTGCTCGGCCCGGTGGCTCAATTCGGCATCGTCGTCCGTCATGATCATTGACCAATGCATGATGTTGCCCGGAACGAGGTCGGACTGGACAGAACCGCCGTCGTCGTTTCCGTCGCCATCAAACGAGATTACGTCCCAAGTTGCGAATTCGACTTCGTAGTAATAAGTGCTCTCGCCGAACTCTTCGCCTTCAAATGTGACGGCGTAGTCCATATTACCCGACTGTTGAGTGAACTGGGCTCCGCCGCCGCCGGCATGGGAGACACCATTAACCGGGGGCCACGTGATATTCCACCAACCGTTACCGTAGTCATTGCCCGTTTCGACACTGTGATCGCCGTCGGTAAAGAACTCGTAGCTGTCGTCATTGCAGGCGCAGTCGGTACCGTCGGGGTCATCTCTCACGTGAATGTTGTCGAACGCCCAGGCAGCCGCGTACAGCTTGTCGTTGTTGGGGTTGTAGCCGCCCCAAAAACCGAAGTCCAGGTCCGCCTTGTCGGGCTCTTCATCCCAGGCGTTCTTGGTGTCCTCAATCAGAATACTGAAATAGTCGGGAAGCGCCTGCCACTCGGTCAGGTTCCCATCGATCGTGGGCAACCCATCGTCCGCCCACTGAACGGCCAGAAAGTCGCCTTGGTGCGCCGACACCGGTATGGCCAGCAGGGCCACGGCCAACGGTATTAAGAAAAGCTTTTTCATGTTTCTACCTACCTCCGAAAAAGTAATTACGTGAAATGACGCAACAATAGAACCGAACAACCGAAATACTGACTAATGATCTTGATGAGAAATTATTGACCGCCTGTCGGCAACCTCTCTTCAAATCGAGCCAGCACGAGAAGCGGTGACTCGGTCTATTCAAGCATCCGATTCTATCAAATAGAACGATAAAATCGGCTAAGGGGTATGTCAAGCTCTAAATTTCCAGTCCAAATAAAATACATAGGTGACAAATTTACAACAAGTTAAAGAATTTACGCCGAGAGAATTTCACCACCGCCGCCGCCCGAGTTGCATTGACAGTCAGAAATGGACCCTCTTCTTTGGACAGGTGGCTAGCGTTCTCCACCTATCTGATTACCCTTCGTACCCGTTTGATCCCCTCTGGCACTGGAGTCGCCCCTGGCCACCCCGAGGACCCGGCCTGAAGGCGAATGAGTAAGTCTTCCTCCCTCCAACCCACCCTTCGCTCATTCCTCATCGGCGCTGTGGGAGCGGCAGCCATCGGTAGTGGGGTGCCCTATTGCCACATGGTGCTGCGCGGCTCCGCCATCGCCTCCTATTTCAACACCCCGGCCGCTATCATCCTGTTCTTCTTCCTGGCTCTTTTCGGCAATGCCATTCTGGGCTTGCTGAACCGAACCTGGATACTGAGCCGGGCCGAGCTCGCCCTCATCTACATAATGTGGATCGTCGCCACTGCCATTCCCGAATACGGATTCACAGCCTTTCTGCTCCCCGACCTCACCGGCGTCGTCTATTACGCCACGACTGAGAACAACTGGCACGAGCTGCTGCTGCCCCACATTCCGCACTGGATCATGCCGTTCCGGGAATTCGCCGAGGTCAAGGATTTCTACGAGGGCGCCCCCGTGGGACAGGACGTACCGTGGGCTGCGTGGCTGCCTGCCTTGATCTACTGGCTGTCCTTCATCACCGCCGTGTACCTGGCCATGATTGCTATCACCGTCATCCTGCGCAGGCAGTGGATCGAACGCGAACGCCTCATCTACCCACTGGTGCAACTGCCCATCTCGATGATTCACAACAACGATGGCCGTCCCTCCATCATCAGCCCGTTCTTCAAGAATCTTCTGATGTGGGCCGGCTTCGCCATCCCAGCCATCATCCAGACCCTCAGCGGTCTGCACCACTATATCCCGAGCATCCCGGCATTCTCCCTGTACGGCTTCTCGATACCGCTCTTCCACGACTCCGTCCACATCCCCCTGAACCTGAGCTTCCAGATGCTCGGGTTCTCCTATTTCATCAGCCGCGAAATAGCCTTCGGCCTCTGTTTCTTCTACCTACTCAACACCCTCGAACAGGGCATCCTCAATGTCCTGGGCGTGCAGGAATTCGACCCGCTCCTGGGCAACTACAGCGCCTATACGGGCACCATCGTCGTGCACCAGGGTTTTGGCGCCGTCATCATGCTCGTCCTCTTCGGTTTGTGGACGGCCCGCGGCCATCTGCGGGAAGTATTCAGAAAAGCCTTCGGTCGTGGGCCCGAAGTAGATCAAATTGCAGACAAAGACGAGATACTGTCTTATCGAGCAGCCGTGCTGCTGCTGCTTGGTAGTCTCACTTTCGTCGGTGTCTGGTTGTGGCAGTCGGGACTGCCAGCCTGGATCACTCCGATCTACCTATTTTTTGCCTTCGTCCTTTTCATCGGTATCACCCGCGTCGTTGCCGAAGGCGGGCTGGCCTTCATCTTCCCACCGATGATCGCCTCCGATTTCGTTACCGCCGGCTTCGGCACCCGGGCTCTGGGTACCTCCGGGATCATGGCTTTTGCCTTTACCTACATCTGGGCCAGCGATATTCTGACCTTCGTCATGGCCTCCTCTGCCAATGCGCTCAAACTGGCCGCAGAGACCATTAAGAAGGGTATGCGCCTGATTTTCTTGGCCATGCTGGTGGCCATCCTCGTCTCTCTGTGCACATCCGTCTGGGCGGTGATTGAGTTGGCTTACCACTACGGTGGCGCCAACGCGCATGTGTTCTTTCTGGGGTCGGCCCGACTTCCTTTCGATATAGCCGCGGCCCGCATGAATTTGATCGAGGGTCCCCACTGGCAGAACTGGGGGTACACCGCCATCGGGGCTACTATCATGGGCCTGCTGATGTTCGCCCGTCAGCGCTTTTCGTGGTGGCCATTCCACCCGCTGGGCTTCCCCACCAGCGCCGTATTCGGCACCATGTTCTTCAGCGTCTTCCTGGCCTGGCTCATCAAGTCTGTGGTGATCAAATACGGCGGCTCACATCTATACATGCGCAGTCGCCCTTTCTTCCTGGGGCTGATCCTGGGGCAGTTCGTCACCGCGGGCGTGTGGTACGGCATCGACTATGTGGCGGGCGGGAACCACAACTCGGTGATGTCATTCTGAATTCGTGACAGCCGCCGAGCCACAGACATAAGGAGATCCAGAATGTTTAACCCCGAGGGTTTGGAGCCACGCGGCAACCGCCGCGTCATATATGTCAGCGACCCTTCCAGCGTCGCCAACCGCTATCTCCCGGATCCGGTTCGCGAAGAGGATCTGAAACGTTGGATTGACGCCATCGCGGCCGCCGAAATCGATACCTTCGTGCAGGAGGTCTACACGCAAGGGTGGTCGGTCTACTGGCGCGGGGATGTTTTCGAATACGACGCCCGGCCACAACACCGTCGCTTTCTGCCCCTGCTTGATTCCGGCGTGCAGCCCTTGGAGATCCTCATCGATCGATGCCACCACCACGGCAGCGAGTTCTTCGCCGGCTTCCGCGTCAACGACAACCACGGCGCCGTCTCCACCGCCCAGGGGGTCGGAGCCGGAGCCAGCTTCGTCGTCGACAATCCCCATCTCCTGATCGCCGAGTGCCCGGAGGAAGGGGAGTACTACCGGACGACCACGCCACTGGATTTCACCCATGAAGAGGTGCGGAACTTCATCGTCGCCGCGGTAACCGAGGTGACGGGGCGCTTTGCCGTTGATGGAATTGAACTATGCTACCGCGACCAGCGCTACTTCCCGCCGGACAAAGGAGCTGAGCGGTGCGACTTGATGACGAGCATGCTGGAGCAAATTCGCGCCGTACTGAACGAACCATCGACGCACGCGGGCAAACCGAGGGTATTCGGTGCCCGGGTGTTTTCCTCGTTGCACGAATGCCGCGACACAGGCCTCGACGTGGAGGCCTGGATTGGCGATGCCACAGTCGACTACATAGCGCCGGAAGACATCATGCATGCCGATCTCAACGTGCCGTACGAGGAGTTCGCCGAGCTCACCCGCTCCTCCGACTGCATGCTCTACCCGGGGATGATGCCGTGGACGAGTGTCGAGTCCCGTCGGCGTCTCAACCAGGAGCCGATCTCCAATGACACCCAGCGTGCACTCGCCCAGAACATGTACGGAGCCGGGGCCGACGGCATCTCACTGTACAACCACTTCGAGTACCTGCATGGCGGCTTCGATTGGGGAAACGCCCACCCGCCTTTTTATCCGTTTGCCCTGTTCGATGCCTGCGACCTGCGCGACCCCGCCCTGGTCTTGCGGGGACGACGTCATTATATATTCGACGCCACCTGGGGAGGGTCTCGAGGATTCGGCCTTGACCGCACCTCCACTGGTGCGGTCAAGGCGCAGAGGGTCATTCTCGATCGGAGCTCACTTCCGTCTCGCGGGGTCTTTCGCTTTGCGGTTCGCGAGCATTTGAAAGACGCCAAGGCCGCCATGTTGCTTTTTCGCGGCTTCCACATGACGCTGCGCGATCGTCTCCGGGTAGCCATCAACGGCACGCCGATTGACGGCGGCGACCTGCTAATGCGCGACAACGAAGTCCGCGTCGATTTTCGTCAGCCCCTCGATGAGGCCCTGGTTGAAACGCACATGCGGGAGTATGGGTATTCACGGGAAGTCGCGGAATCGTTGCAACCTGCTCCAGATCCACCCTTTGTCACCTGCTGGTTCAGCATCGGTGAACCGCCGGCCGTTTACGGGTGGAATGAGCTGGAGATCGAGTTGGTCACCGCAGCCCCGGACGCCGATGGTGAGATCGTCATCGAACAGGTGGAGGTCTTCGTGATACCGGATTTGCGGTCGTAACCGGCACACGGACCATTCTCAAACACATGGAGTGGGAGGTTATGGAAATGATGCTCATGCTGGCTGGGCTCGTCCTGATACTGAGCGCGTTTTCCGCAGGGGGGAAGCCCCCACCGCCGGTCGAGCGTGTCGAAATCCGCGAAGAAGGCCTCTACGTAAACGATGAGCCCTTCTTCCCCGTCGGCGTCGCCTGGGCCGCACACTGGCACTTCTCTCTGCCCGAGGCCGGTGAGAAGGGCTTCAACATGGTGGACACTCACGGGATTGCGACCGACCCCGAGAGCTTTCGCGCCGACGTCGACGACGCCTATGCCAACGGCATGTACTCGGCCGTTCATCTCGGCAATGAGATTTCCAAGAACCTGGAGCAGGTCGAACAAATCGTGCTGGCCTGTCGGGACGCCCCGGGATTGCTCGTGTGGGGCCTGGAGGACGAGCCCAATGGCCGCAACCCTGGGCCCGCAGATGAGGGCAAACCCCACGTCGACATGCCCTACAAGACACCGCCGGAGGAGCAACTCCCGGCCTACGAGCTGATCAAGCGGCTGGATCCAGACCACCCGGTGTGGATCAACCTGGCCTACGGGTACGAGAGTGATCACCGTGACTATCGTCACGTCGCCGACATCCACTCCGACAATACCTACCCGGTGCCTAACTATCCATTGACCTACGTGGCCCAATTCTCCGACAGCGTCGTCAAGGGCGCCGGCGCCGGCGCCGACGGCAAGCTCGGATGGATGTACATGCAGATGGCGCCCCTTGCGGGCGACCCGGGGGACCGGCCCCCAACCATGACAGAGGTCCGCTGCATGACCTATATGGCCGTGGCCCACGGGATCAGCGGCGTCAACTACTTCAGCTTCCACTACGGGGGCCAATACGAGGATGAGAAATGGTCCTGGTGGGTGAACGAAACCTCGCCCGGCTACTGGGCGCAGTGGGCGGACCTGACTGCTGAACTGCGCGCTCTGGCGCCCTACCTGGTGACGCCTGAAACGGCGGAACCTCCTGAAGTGAAGATCATCAAGGGCCCCACCGGCGTAACTTCGGTCAAAACCGACATGCATGCCGAGGAACACCGCTACGGTGCCCTGCATCAGTCTCTGCGGCAAACCTCCAGCGGTTACTTCCTGATCGCCGTCAATGGCCTCGATGAGCCGATCAAGGCCCGCTTTACACTGCCGTTGCCGGAGGGCGGCCTCGCCGAGCGCGCCGCGGTGCGCTTCGAAAACCGGCTGGTCGATGTCGTGGAGGGCGTGTTAGAAGATTCCTTCGAGCCCTATGCGGTGCATCTGTACGAATTGCCCTACAATGTCACCATCGATCGCGAGTCCATCGACTGGCCGCGGTGGCAACGGCGTGTCGGTTATTGACGTCCGGATTCATTGCTCGGGGTGCTGTGGCTCGCTCGACCATGACCGCTTCGATGAGTCCATCGCTTCGTCGAAACCCACCAGCGCCGCGTCCTCCCTGCTGCGCGTGTGCGCCCCACCAGCGGCACGGCGTGATCGCCATCGAGCGATATACGACTTCCTGCATAGCTGCCGGCAAGTCGGACTCGCGCGGATCGTATCCCGAGGGCGTGGTATGGAAGAGAAACTTCGAGAGAAACTGATGGGGCGCCCGGTGCGTCGCGTTCATCTTGGCGCCGGCTCGCAGGACTGACATCGCGCCCACGGCGTCTGGGACGCGAGGGACGCTGTGCTTGGCATGGAAATCTCCCCTGTCACTCAAACATTTTCTGGTCTGCGGAAATAGCGCTCGAGCTGTTCGCCCACCTCGTAACCCAGAATGCGCCGCACCTTGTCGACGGTGTACTTACCGTGCTCGAGGTAGCTGTTGAGGTTGAACCACTGATAGTGGTCCGGCAGCTTTTCAACCTCGAGGGCCAAACGACACGCCGTAACCAAATCCTCTCGCACCAATGTGAACGGATGGTGGGAAGCCTCCGTTTGTTGCGTTTCGGGCTTTGAACCGAATTCGTTCAACAGGAACCACACCGTATCGATGCCGTATTCGCGAGCGTATGCTCGCGAGATCTCCATCCCCATGAATTTGGTCAGACAATAGATCCCCGCTCCCGGTGCCAGTGGCACATCGTCGACCCGGAAGTCATGGTCGTACCAGGCACGGGCAAACTGCGGGCCGATGTGCAGGACTCGTCCGATGCCGTGTTCCACAAGGGCGCGACTGACATTCTCGACGCCCAGGGCATTGACCTGCCAACTGAGCACCGGATCGTTGCGGATGACACACATGTTGAGGATGGCATCCTGGCCCGCGCACGCGCGATGCACTGCGGCATAGTCTCGAATGTCAACTGTCTCCGTGTCGTCTCCGTCGGGATGGGCGACGACGTCGGTCAAGGTCAGATCGTAGTACTGATTCAACTCGCGTGTGATGAAGGGCCCGATATGTCCGCAGGCCCCGAAGACAACGACACGCTTCACTTCAACCCTCGCCTCGCGCCCAAGCAGCGGCAAAGGAGTGCTCGAACCCCTTCTGAATCTCTGGGTGGATGAGAAAACGTGGGTTCGGTGGATTCGCACAGACGTGGTGAATCTGCCAGCGCCGAACCCAGTTGAGGGCGTCAGAAGAATCGCGCGCCAGCGCCGTGCGCACGACCCGCGCGGCATCGCGAGGGTCGAGCCAGCTGTAGTCCGGGGCCCCTGGATCGGCTTCGTTTTCGGCAACCAGTGTTCCCAACCGCAGTACGGTGCCGGTGATGGCGTTGTCGCGCACAAATTCGCGTATCGTGAGCTCGGCCAGGTAGCGCCACATGCTCTGGCCGGCAGGCGGCGGAAACGGCTCATGCCATTCGGTTATGTAAACGTCGTTCGGATAGGAATCGAACAGATCGAGGGTGCCGCAGTAGACGAAGCGCCTGGCTCCCGCCTCGATGGCGGCTGCCATCAGGTCATAGGTTCCGCGCGTGTACCACTCGAGCCTGGCACCGTCGTCCTGCAGAGCGGTCTGCGGCAACTCGCCTGTATGGACGACAACCTCGACCCCATTGACGGCCGCCTGCAGCGTATCGGCCCGCATGAGATCGGCGACCGCAGATTCTGTTCCGGGAGGCCCCTTGATGGGCTCGGTTTCCAGCAGGCGCAGCTCCTGACCGGCAGCCAATTCGCTCGTGATTGCCCGGCCCAACACGCTCTGCGCTGATGTGATGAGAATCTTCATCTTGGTGGTCCGGTCAGGGGATTGACCTCCTACCGTAAACGCAGGAGTACACCACCGCCCTCCAACAGATCGATTTTCGCCCGCGATCCGTCCGCTGCCTGACGCCATTCCCGCGTTTGCGCGTCGAACTGCTCCATGGCCCCGGGTCCGATGACGGTGGTGCTAACCGGCCGGGTGTAGTCAAGGTTGACGACCAGCACATGGCTCGGGTCTCCCGAGGTCCCGAAATAGCCCACCAGGATGCCCCACTTCTGTTCAGGAGGCACAGCCGGTTCCACCGTGAACGAGGCCTTCGTTGGCAACCTGACACCACCGCTGGGTATAACCCCAAGATGGTAGACGCCCAACGACATCAGGGGCTGCAACTGTTCGGCGATGGCGATGAATCTGGGGTGGATCTCGCGCAGGGCTTCACCCAACGGGGACCATGGCGCCGCCGCATCTTTCCGGGCGCGCTCTTCGTTGAACTCCGTATCATCGAATCCGGAAATACCCCCCCTGAACTCGCTGTAGGGCCAGTAGACGAAGTGCGAGATCCCCTGGCCGCCGTAGGCCAGCGTGGTGTAGGCCTGAAATCTCCCTTCACCTGGTGTCGGCACGCGGCTTTCGGGACTCAAGGCGACAGCCTGCACGACATTGATGAAGGGCACGTCGCCGATGAGGGCTGCCTCGCGGATAAGTGCCAGGTTCAGGAAGTAATCACCGCTGTCGTGGGTCTTGCGGAAAGGATAGTGGTCGTAGCTGATCAGGTCCGGCTTGACGACCTGGACGTACTGACGCAGGTGTTCTCGGTAAGCTGTTTCCGTATCGCCAGCGGTACCGAGCGCCACGGCGCTGGCGTATGTGGGGAACAGATTGACATGGACCTCGTGCTGGGGATCACGCTCGCGGATGTATGAGACCACCCTGGACAACAGCGGAAACACGGCGGCACTGGGCTCGTCAGCTACAAAGTAGCTGTATAATGCCGGGTGGTCCTTCACCTCATCTATGAGGGAATCGAGCTTGGCCCGCCGCACCGGGTCGTCGAGGGCGCCAGGTTGACTCAGGTTCCGCCAATTCACCTCCTTGGCGAGTAGTGTCACACGCAACCCATGGGCGTGAGCGACGTCGAGATCTTCCACACTGCTGCCCCAGGCCAGGTTGAAACCCCCATCGACCAGCTTGCGGGCCATGCCGTCGGTCAATGGGCCCCATCTACCGCCACCGCCGCCAGGGCCATGGTAGTAACCGACGATGGGAGTTCCGATCTGCCACCTGCCGGCCTCCGGTTCGGCTTCAGACGCTAGCTGAGAAACGCCAACAATCGCACATCCTGACAGCGAAAAGGACAAAAGCGCGCACAGGGCTATGATCGTTTGCACGGCGGTATTCCTCCTTGATCCGAACGGCGACCTAGCTGCCCAGCTCCAGGCAGACGATCTCTTCCATATTGCGCAGGCACGACCGGCCGGCCGCCAGACTAGGCACCGTCCAACAGCGGTCGCTCAACACCTGGACACTGGCTACCTCTACTGGCTACCTCTACATGAGCGTGTGGATTTGGCTCGACGATGGCAAGCACACCCGCCGCAGGGGATCCCAACCAGTAGCGTGATTACCAGCCGGGTTCGCCTGCGCACGTTTCCTGAGAGCGTGATCACCTACCCCTCGGTACAGTGCACGACGGCAACACCCCAGGCCTCGATCTCGACGTCGAAACCGTTATCCCGCAGCTCCAGGCCGGCTCCCGAGAAGAGATCCTCAGCACTGCCCGTCTGCCAGCGGGGCAACAACCGCACGCGCACGGAGGCACGATCCAGATTGAAGGCGAAAATGAGCCAGCCGCCGAGGCCGGATCGCCGCGCCACGACGGGCACGGCGGCTCCCGATACCCCCACCAGCGGCTCGACACCGGCCTCCGCCGTCAATCCCGACACCAGCGTCGACTCGCCGACATCGCCGAAGCCGGCCGACAGGGTCATACCATACCAGGTAAAGCAGCCATCTGCACTGCGAACCGCAAGAGTCTCGTCGCTCAGCGAGGCGATCGCCAGGCTGTCCCCCTGTGGTTCCAGCACAGCGTAACCGCACGGAGAAACGATCGGCACCTGTCCATAGGGAGTCTGCAACAGATTTCTGCCAGCGGCGATATCCTGCTCGGTTACCGCCGAGAAATCTGCCACGCGTACCCCGAGGCGAGACGAGAAGCTCTCCGGCGGTCCGTAACTAGACTGGCCGTCGGCCGAGTAGAGGCCGAAACTGCCCTCCGCCACCAGCCGTGTCTGCGGGCTGTCATCTAGTATCCGCTCGATCCGCGCCCGCAGTGCATCACTCATCAGCGCCGTATTGGGAAGAAACAGCAGTCGATAGCCCGACCAATCCATGGCCTTTGTCAGAATATCAGCGCCAATGCCAGACCGCCATAGCGTGCGGTAAACGCCAAACAGATCCGCGTTGAAGCGCTGGGCCTCGTCGTTGAAACCGAAAAGCTCCTGCGACTCGGCGTCGTAAACGATGCCCACCTCAGCCCGAGGGCACTCCAGCGGCAGATGCTGACCCATGCCGGCGATTTGGGCGACCGCCTCTTTTACAGCCTCGAAGCGTGGCGTCGACGCACCATCCAATGCCGCCAGATTGTACCCCGGTGACTCGAAACTCAAGTACTCGGGGCGGTACTGCCAGAACATGGCCCCGGCGGCACCATACGCCAGTGACATCCACAACAAGGCCGTCAGCTCGCGCGGATCCGATTGTTTCTTCCAGGTGACCCCACCCCGTGCCATGCCGGCGTAAATTTCCTCGTTCCACCAACGGCCATTGACCCCCATGGCTCTGGCTATGTCGAGACTGAACATGCGTTCGGCGATCACGCTCGAATCGCCCGAGGTGAGCAGGTTGTTCGAGGACATCGACATGCCCCAGCTGTCCACTTCCCTCGCACACATCTCGTCCCAGGGTCTGGGCGTGTTGGCGGAGTGGGCCCTGACCTCGTGCACGGGGTCAATCCGGCGGGTCTCCTGCACCATCCACTGCAGTTTTCCGACCAGATTCTCATAGTGGAAACGCCGGTACATGAGCATCTCAAGGACGGTATTGTTGTTGCGCGGTGGCTCCACATCCTCCCAGCTGCCATAGCGCCGCAAGAAACGCTCGTTCAGCTCGTCGAGAGAAAACTCACTCTGTAACCAGCTCTTGTACTGCGCTCGGGAGTAATCACAATAACACAGCGTATTCGGCATTGCTTTCGTCCCGGTGTCGATCGGACTGACGCCGTCCCACAGGCCCCAGATCAGCAGATTGTCACGGTCCTTGTAGCGCGACACCATATGGCGCAGCAGTTTGCCGCCGTGCTCGAGCCAAGCCGGATGGTCGTAGCAGTGCATGATGCCGCCCTGCGGGTAGGCCGGATGCGCGCGCGCCACCGTCGGTTGGCCGTGCGGATTGACCGACCGGATATCGGGATGCTCCCGCATCAGCCATTCGGGACAGGACCCGTGGGTGGCCAGGGTGATGTCCAGCCACACGTAGAGACCATGCTCGGCCGCCAGATCGAACAGCCGGTCGATATCTTCCAGCCGATACACGCCCGGCTGTGGCTCGATCCAGTTCCAGTAGGTGAAACTGCGCACGATGTGGAGGCCGGCCTGACGAATACGGGCAAAGTCCTCGTCCCACACGTCCTGTTTCGGGGTGGGGGCTCGGTAGTACTCGACGCCTATCGGGAACGGCGTTTCGGGGTGGAGCTTGAATCCGGTTGAAGACATCTCCTTCTCTCAATCTCGCCTTTGCAGCAAGACGATATAGGATCGTGAGCCGCGGCTGCTACGGTTCCCAGGTCCTCTCGCAGCGCGCGAAAATCCCCCGCGCTTCACCTCCTCTCGTGTCGAGAGCAAGTGCCAGCCGGTTCGTGCCATGCCTGGATTTGAGGCGCAGCGACGTCGTATCCTGCACCGCCGGACTGCTGCCTGGACCGTCAAACACCTCGCGCCCATTCCACCACACCTTGATGGGACCATCGTAGCCGAGATGGATGTCGACGAGGTCCCATGGACCCACCTCGACATCTTTG
>CAYWBJ010000121.1:0-4602 GCA_964456165.1 uncultured Gemmatimonadaceae bacterium
TCGGTCTCGGTCAGCTGCGACACCAGGTAGAAATTGCGGGCCAGGTTGCAGGCATCGACGACGGCGAGAAGGGCGTCGAGTGGCGGGATGTCGGGCTGCCGGCCTTGCAGGATGTCCACCGCGATTCGCTGATCGAGGGACTGGGCGGCGAGGCTGTATATGCCGGGAAGATCGAGGATCTCGACCGCCTGACCGTTCCCTAAGGCCATGGCCCCCTTTAGGCCCTCCACCGTGACCCCGGCGTAGTTGCCCACTTTCTGGCGCAGACCGGTGAAGGAATTAAAGAGCGTCGTCTTGCCGGAGTTAGGATTGCAGACTAGTGCAATGGTCTTGACATCGCTGGTTTCGGCCGCAACGGTCATGGTTTAGCTCGATAGGGAGGGCACGGAGAAGGAGAGTTGGCTCAAGACTCGGTGGTATCGCGCTGGACGCGAATAGCTGCGGCGTCGCGCTTGCGGATACTGAGGCGATCCTCGCCGACCTGAAACACCAGTGGGCAGACGTCGCGCAGAATACGGATGTAGGCTCCGGGCACCAAACCTAGTTCACCGAGGCGCGCCACCAGTGGCGACGATCCAGGTACGCTGGTCACTACGCCTTCATCGCCCGACCTCAGGTCGACAAGGGAACTGGTCGGTCTGATCATCTGAAACTGGCACCTTGTTTGGATGGCCAAACAATTGGAGCAGTAGGAGAACTAAAGTATTCCTTTGTCAGGATTCGTCAACGGAAAAACGTACTGCTGGAAAGCCAGTAGGCATCAGGGCATCCGCCTTTGACGATGCCGAGCCACTAAGATGCCGAGGCACTAAACTGAATGAGGCCATCTGCCCGATTTGCGCCTCCGCGCGACCTTTTGACGCCCCCGTTTGACGGGTCTAATTTCCTGCCCATGAAGTGTTTCTCTAACCGGTCGCAGCTGCTTCGCATGGACTTCCACGCGCGGCTGATTATGACATTCTTCCTGGTTTTTATGCTGCTGGCGACTGGGATGGGATCTCGATTTAAATTTCCTATCAGCGTACGTAGCTGACCCGTAGCTGACCGTGGCGGGAGGGGCCGAATACTACCGCGGCAGCGACGACCGGATGCTCTTTCCCAAGGAACCCACCGAACTTTCGGATAGGACCCACTTCCACCTTTTCATCATGTCGCTCATCTTCCTTGCGGACGGGCACCTGTTCCTGATGAGCACCTGGAGCAGCTGCTGGAAGACCTTTGTCGCACCTCCTGGTTCGTCTACATCCTCCTCGATGTGGCCAAGCCTTGGGTGATCCGCTACGGGGCCCAGGGATTCGGCGCTCTGGCCCCGATTGACTCGGTTCTGCTGAGGCTGACAATGCTGCTCCGCATCGCGGTGCTCATATACGAGATGTGGCTCTGGCGTCCCCGCGGTGACTCGGGCCTGCCGGCCGTGCGCAAGGAGCGGGCCCGCGGCAGCATCCATCCGTCCGATCCGCCGGTCGGGTCGCCTTGAGACGCCTGCTGCTGGCAGCCGCCTCCCTGGTGCTGGCGCTAGCGGCCGGTGCCGCCGATCCGGAGTTCTACGAGTACTGGGGTGATGGACGCGCCGAGCTGAGCAGTTACAAGATCATCCAGCCGCGCTACGGCGAGCTCCGCGACGGCTTCGGGGTCATGGTCTTCGTCACCGAGGACCTCAACCGCCAAACGTTGATTAAAGTCGAGTCGCCGACGCCTGAGGCCGACCGGCGCTACACCCTCAAGCTCAACAACGTCCTCAAGTTCAACACCGGAATATACGATTACTCGGTGATGACGTCGGTCTTCAGCTTTGTGCGCGCCGGCGAAGGGGGCTTTGGTCGTGACCGCTTCGACTTCGCCAAGGTCTCTCTTACGATGCAGGATTGGTGCGGCCACGTCTTCGACGAGGTGCGGGCGACCCCGGACCAGCTGCACGGCCGGCTGGCGAGCTACTTCGAGGTGGAGGGTAACCGCGACTACCGGCTGCCGCGACCGGGCTCCTTCGTCAGTGAAGACGAGCTGCTCATCCGCATCCGCGAGCTCGATGGCGAGTTGATGGCGGTCGGGGAGACGCAGCAGCTGCAGTTGCTGCCGAGCCTGTGGCAGTTGCGCATGGCGCACCAGGAGCACGCGCTGGTGCCGGCGCTGCTGAAAAAGGGTAATGTGGAGCAGCATCAGGTGGGTGGGAGCGATCGCCCTGCCGTCCCCTGGACCTGGACGGTGGAGGAGGGGGAGCGGTCGGTGACGGTCTGGGTGGCGTCCGGCCATCCCCGCCAGATCCTGGCCTGGCACTCGTCGGACGGCGGTCGAGGGGAGCTGCTAACCTCGGTACGCGAACCCTACTGGCGCCTTCATGGCAATTCCGACGAGGCCATGCGCGAGCGCCTGCAGCTACCCTGGTAGATCCCGCGGTGCCTCCGCCGGCATACAGCGGCGACCGTCGCTGGAAGGAGGATTGCCAGCGCCGAGGTCCGACGCTATTTTCCGCCTCCAGACGGACACTCAGTGCGATGCAGGATCGATGTTAGAGACGGTAGGGTACAAGGTTGCGGATCCGGATTCACTTGAGACCCCGGCGATGTTGCTGTTCGAGGAGCAGCTCGAGTACAACATAACCACCATGTGTGACATGGCCGGCGGGGCCGAGAACCTGATGGTGCACGTCAAGACCCACAAGTCGGCCGCTGTCACCCGCCGGCTGGTCGAGGCCGGCGTCGGCGGACTCAAGTGTGCGACCCTGCGCGAGCTGCAGATGGTCCTCGAGGCGGGCACGCCAGAGGCGATCCTGGCCTACCCGCAGGTGCAGCGAAGCAAGGTGGAGCGCCTCGTCGCCCTGGCCGCAGAGCACCCGGACTCGACGGTCTTCGCCATCGTCAGCGTCGCCGAGCACATCGACGTGCTGGCCTCGGTTGCCGAATCCGCCAAGAAGACGATCGACGTCCTGTTGGACATCGACGTGGGCACCCGCCGAACCGGAGTGGGCTGGGACGGCGTCGAGGCGATGTACCGGAATATCGCCGAGCGGGCGCAGCTCAACGCCGCCGGTTTTCACATGTACGATGGCCACGAGCACGTCGCCGACCTGCAGCAACGGGCGGCGGCCGCTCAGGTTCACATGGATGCGGCCAATAGGGTTGCGGGGAGCCTCCGGGAGCAGGGGCTTCCGGTGGATCGACTGGTGGGCGGGAACACGTTTTCCTTTCCCTATTACGCTCGCGCTGCAGGCTACCACGGCTCGCCTGGGGCCTGCACCTACTGGGACGCCAACTACGACCGGGCGACTGAGGACATGCCCTTTCGCTGGGCGGTAGCTGTGCTGTGCCAGATCGTCGATAGGCATCCGCAGCATCAAACGGTGACCACCGACCTGGGCCTGAAGGCAGTGCCGCCCGATTCGGACATGGCGAGCCGCGCTCACGTTCTCGGGCGGGAAGGCTGGCAACTGCTGCGCCAGAATGAGGAGCACGGGGTGTTTCACTGTCCGGGGTCGCTCCCGGCGGTCGGTGAATACCTGCTGGCGGTGCCGGGCCACGTCTGTCCGACGGCCATGCTCCATCCCGGCTGCTTTCTCGTGGACGCGGCTGGTGACGTCATCGACTTCTACCCGCACACGGCTCGGGACCGCCAGTAACTCTACACCGTCGCGGTTCGCCCGAGTGCCGGCGGTGCGGTACGGCACGACAGGTCCGGTCCATGCTCGGCAACTTCCACCACCGCCGCATCCTCCTGCTTATCCTGATCGTGGGGCTGTTCCTGCGGGTCGTTCTCGTCGTCGGTGGCGGAGATCTGGTCGACAGCTCAGATGCAGCGCACTGGGATGGTACCGCACGGGCCTACTGGCTGACCGGGCTGCTGCACACCGACGGTGGCACCTACAGACCACCGCTGTTCCCCCTGATGCTGGCTGCAGTCTACGGCCTGGTTGGGCACCAGGTGGAGTTCGCGCGCCTGGTACAGACGGTCATCGGCACCCTGACCTGCCTCGTCTGCTTCGCCCTCGGGCGCCGGCTGGGCGGGCCGGGCACGGGCCTTGTGGCGGCCGCGCTCGTGGCCCTGTATCCACTGTTCATCCTCTTTTCCACGGTGCTGATGGCCGAGACCTTACTGATCGCCCTGGTCGGTACCTGCCTGTGGCTGGGGGCACGGTGGGAAGAGCAGTCCACGGCTGGGTCAGCGGCCTGCCTCGGCGTCGGCATCGGGTTGGCAGCACTGTGCAAGCCGGTGGTTCTGGCCTGGCTGCCGTTTCTGATCGGCGGCAGATTGCGGCGTTCCGGTCAGTGGAGGCATGCGCTGGTCGTCCTGCTGGCGGCGGGGTTGGTCATCCTGCCCTGGTCGTTGCGCAACCTGGCGCAGACTGGCCATTTCGTCCCGATCTCCTCCAACGTCGGGGTCAATCTCTTCATCGGCCATGAGCCGGAAGCGGCCGGCGGCTACCGGGCCGGCGTCGATTACTTCGCGCTGGCCGCCGACTACATCGACCGGCCCGCCGATCCGGTTCTGCTCGATCGGATGATGGCGCTGCAGGCGTTGCGATGGATTGCGGCAGATCCCCTGCGCACAGTCGGGCTGGGGCTGCGCAAGCTGCTGATCTTCTGGTCGCCGGCGCCGGCCGAGGTGGGG
>CAYWBJ010000122.1:0-2279 GCA_964456165.1 uncultured Gemmatimonadaceae bacterium
CAACCTGGTCTCGAAACGCCCGGACGCTGACGCGACAGGTGAGGTGATTCTGAATTCTACGACCCGCGATGCGCAGGACCTATCTGCCTATGGCGCGGTGCCGCTCAGTGGCCACTGGAGCGGATCCTTGCTGTCGAACTACAACCGCCAATCGGCCCAGGACCTGGATAATGACGACTGGATCGACATCCCGGGTTATGAGCGTTTCTCGGTCCGACCCCGACTTTTCTATGACGGACCCGACGGGTCGAGTGTCTATCTGACCATCGGTGCCATGGCAGAGGATCGGCGGGGCGGCACGGTGGACGGCGGGCTGGTGCCGGATGGGCAGCCATTCCAGCAGAACCAGGATACGCAGCGCTTTGATGCTGGCCTCGTGCTCGAACGCCCCGTTTCGACCTGGGGAGTCGCTCAGTTGCGCGCTTCCGGAACGCGCCAATCCCACGACCACCGCTTTGGCGAGTTGCTCGAGAAAGATCAGCACGAAACGATGCTGATCGAAGCCTCCCTGGCCGGTGAGACGACTGCCACATCCTGGGTCGGTGGCTTGACCTACCAGGCTGACGATTACGAGGCGGAGACCTTCCCTGCTTTCGGTTACGGCTACGACGCACCGGCGCTCTTTGCCCAGGTGGACCACGATCTGGGGGCGGATGTCAGTGTTGCCGCGAGCGCCCGGTGGGATGAACACAATGAGTACGGCGATCAGTTCAGCCCACGCCTCTCACTGCTGTATCGTCCCGGGTCGTGGACGATTCGCACTTCCTGGGGGCGCGGCTTCTATGCGCCGACACCCTTTGTGGAGGAAACCGAGGCTGCCGGGCTGTCGCGGCTCGAGCCGCTATCTGGCCTAGAGGCTGAGAGCGCGGAGACACTATCGCTCGATTTTGGCTACGCCGTGGGTGCGTTGGAGGCCGGGCTGACGCTGTTCGGCTCGGATATCGACGACGCGGTGCGGCTGCAGACCGTGGCGCCGGACCGGGTGCGGCTCGTCAACCAGGACGGCGTCACCCGTACGCGCGGCGTCGAGGCGCTGCTGCGCTGGCGCCAGGCGCCGTATGTGGTAACAGCCAGCCATCTCTACCTCGATGCCAACGAGCCAGCTGGCGATGAGCCGGGTCGCCGGACCGTTCCACTGACACCGCGTCATTCGGCGGGCCTGGTGGCGATGTGGGAGCAGCACGACCGTGGCCGCATCGGCCTCGAGTTGTATTACACGGGCGAGCAGGCGCTGGAAGATAATCCCCATCGGAACAAGAGCGAGGGATATCTTCACCTCGGCCTGCTCGGAGAAATCGTGCTGGGTCGCTACCGTTTGTTCCTGAACCTCGAAAACCTCCTCGACGTTCGCCAGACTCGGGAAGATCCGCTGGTCCTTCCCAGCCGTCTGGCGGACGGCCGCTGGACCGTGGACGCCTGGGCACCGCTCGAGGGGTTTATTGCCAATGCCGGGGTTCGTATCAGCTTGGAGCCCTAATCCCGCTAGCTACATGGCTATCCACCTCACGCCGGTCTCGGTTCTCGGAGAATCGCCGCGGACACTCAATTCTGGGTGTGCTCCGCTCCGTCGGTTTTGCCGCTGCGAGCCCAATTCAGCCTGAAATAGACCAACAGGCCCTTGAATAAGGACCTGTTTTCCTTAGGGTGTTTGGTGGAGGCAGCGGAAATCGATACCCTATAATCGCGCTCCTGATCCTATTCCTGAGGTCCGCGAGCCGCGTGCTGAACAACGCCTGGCGGGAACTGCGAGTGGCGCCATCGGACGCCCGTGCTTAAGGACGTCCGAATACCCGCCGAAGCGAGTACTGGGTGCGACCAATGTCCGCTTCTCTTTCCGAAGTCGTCGTAACGTAGATACACGCGAAAGTTGTGGCTGATGCCCTTGCGGGCTGTGGGATCAGGGATGAACCCCGCCTAGGTGCTCTATCTTTTGATCCAGTGCGGAGACGGAAGACCCGGTCGGGAGACTAGGCGCAGTACCCTGGTACAAAGTTCTCGAGAGCGGGCACCAGCACCTCAGTCCGCTGGTATCCGCGCATATGGGTTACGAACGCTCCTGTGTCGTCCGCGAGGAGCATCAGCGGCGTCGCTTCCACTTCGCCAATGTCCTCTTGCAGGGTTCTGCTGATCTGGTAAGCAGGAAACTCGGCTCGCAGTCGTCGCAGAGTATTCTGAAGCGCGCGCCTGGTACCGTTAACGCCAATGGCTATTGCCTGGAAATTCTCGCAGCTGGCAACGAGTTCGTTGAGCACCCGCGTCTGCCTGAGACACCAGGAGCA
>CAYWBJ010000123.1:0-3815 GCA_964456165.1 uncultured Gemmatimonadaceae bacterium
CGTACGTGCGCCCGGACGTCTGCCTCTGCGGCGGGCTGAGCGGCAGCAAGAAGGTAGCCGCGATGGCCGAGGCCCGGCACGTCAAGGTGATCCCCCACAACCCGCTCAGCCCGGTCAGCACCGCCGCCTGCGTCCAGCTCGCCGCCTGCATCCCCAACTTCGCGCTGCAGGAATACACCGGCCACGATGAACACCTGCTCGTCGAGCCGCTGCGGCCAGCGGATGGCTACCTGATCGTGCCGGACGGACCCGGGCTCGGGATCGAGTTGAGCGAGGAGGCTCTCAGTCGGTATCCGGTCATCGACAAGGTGCTCGACACCCCCCTCGGGTACGACGGCTCGGTGCAGGATCGGTAGCCGGCTCTACCGAATGCCACATGGCTGAACGATCTCCCGACTTCTCCCGGCCCGAGCGGGCGGGGCCAACCGCACCAAGACCCTGGCCGCCTACTATGCCCGTCACGAGGTCACCGTCAACAACCTGGCTCCGGACTTCATCGCCACCAGCGGCCTGCGCCGTGTCGAGTTCGACCAGCTGCCCCAAGAGGACTACGAGTCCGCCACCCTGCAGGACATCCCGGCCCATCGTCTGGGCGAACCGGATGAAATCACCGCCCTGGTCCTGTTCCTCTGCTCTCCGGGAGCGCACTACATCAACGCCACGACGCTCGTCGCCGACGGAGCCCTCTCCTTGAGCAACCGGACCCCCTGGATCGATCCGGAGACACCGTAGTCGCGGCTCGATGTGACATCGTGGCTCGTGATTAATGTCCCCAGAAAACAGCGAATCTCCTTTCGCCAGGGACAGCCCGAGTTTCTCGGTCAATCGCGCAGCTGTTGCTGCTCTTCGACCGTCAGCACGGAGAAAATCTCCGACTTGTAGCTGGCGGGCAGGGGGAACACCTGTTTGAAACGCTGGCCGCCTTTGCCGGTCATGTCGACCTCGATCGCCCGGCGATCTTCCAGGCTCGGGCGGCACTCGACCAGCCCTTCCTTCTCCAGGCTCTCCACCACGGTCATGTTGCCGCCGCTCACCGCCCGCTTGATCCAGGTGCTCAGGGCGTAGTCCGCCCGTTGCCATCCTGGTCTGCAAGAACACCGTTGCGCCACAGGAAGAGCAGGAACAGGAGGCCGAAACCGAAGAAAACGGCGCCACAGAACGCGAAGGCATGTCCCAGTCCGTAGGCGTCGCTAATCCAGCCGGCCGTCGGCCCCAGCGCCACGAACATCATCCGGCCCACCAGGGCCTTGACCGACAGGACGGTGGCGCGGATGTCCGAACTCACGCAGCGGTTGATGTAGTCGCCGAGAACGGGCCCGTTGATGCCGCGCACAAAGTAGAGCAGCAGCAGCAGCGGGGCCGCCCACAGCGCCTGCACCTGGCTCAGCGCGAAGTAGCCGCCGGAAGACAACAGGATGAGAGATACGAGCGCGCTCGAGCGCCCGATCATCGCCTCGATCCGGTAGGCGATCAGGGCGAAGAAGCCCACCGAGAACTGCAGCACCGCCCACGCGACGCCGAACCAGACAAGGGGCAGATCAGCCGCCACCAGGTAGGGCTGCACAAACCAGACTATCGTGAGGGTCGAAGTGCCAACCAGCGACGAGTAAAGGATCAACCACTTCACCTCCGCATGCCCGTGCAGGGCGTAGCGCACGATCCTCAGCACCGACCGAAAGCTGCTCTCCGAGGCCTGGAGCCGCGTCCGCTGCGGCTCGACCAGAGACCAGGCCAGGGGAATGATGCAGAACATCAACACTGCCTGCCCGTAGAGTGGCGTGCGCAGGCTGATCAGGGCAAGAGAGCCGCCGACCAGCGCCGCCGTGCCCTCGGAGAAGTTGCCGATGGAGCCGTAGCGTCCTGCCACCTTCTGGAATTCGCCCTCCCTGCCCAGCTGCAGCAGGGTGTCGTAGAGCATCGCCGTGTCGGTGCCGGAAAGGAAGCTGGCGCCGATGGCGATGAGGAACTGGGCCAGAAAAAAGTGCGGCAGCGCCGTGGCGAAGGCGTACACGCCGAAGCCGACGGCCCCGGCGATGCTCCCGATCAGGAGCGAGCGGCGACGGCCGAGACGATCGGAGAAGTAGCCGGAAGGGACCTCGAAGAGAATGACGCAGATCGAGAAGAAGGCCTGGACGACGAAGACGTCCTGCAGCGAGAGCCCGTTCTCCGCGTAGAAGAGATTCAGAACCGGCATCAGCAGCAGAAACCAGCGGCAGGCCTGCATCGCCAACAGCTTCCACAGGTTGCCGGCTACTGCCGCCGGCCGGCCTGCCGCCTGCATCGATCCGGGTGCCGTCAGGCGCTCCTAGGTCAATTCCACGACCTGACCGGTCGCCGCCGACCGATATCCGGCCATAAGCACCTCGGTGGCCGCCGCCGCGATATCGACCGGCATCTCGCTGACTTTCCCCTGCTCCAGGCAGTCGAGGAAGTGGCTGGCGTCGCTGGGGGCGCCGTGTGGCGAGATCCAGCTCTCCTTCTTCCGCGTCCGTGACGTGTCGGGCAGCGGGTTCCACATTCCCATCGGGTCGCCGGGGTCCCGTTCCGGCGCCGCCCACGGCTCGACATCAGCCCAGACCTCCACGCGCGGCCGGTTCACGTCTATTACCGCCGTCCCTTCCGACCCGACGAGGCAGACCCGCTTGAGCCCGAAGGCGGCGTGCGACCGCCAGCCGACGCGCCCGGAGCTTACTGTCGCGGTGAGCCCGCCGTCGAACTCGATCAGCATCTGCCCGAAGTCCTCCATGTCCGCTGACTGGTGCTCGGCAAAGAAGAAGTTCCCGGTCGCCGCCGTCACCCGTTTCGCGCGACGCCCCAGGATCCAGTGCAGCATCGCCACCTGGTAGACGCCGGTGTTGGTCATCTCCCGCTTGGACTCGGCCCCCTCGAACCGCTCGGGGACTTCCGCCTCCGCTCGCGGCTTCGAGAGATCAGCCGTTCCCGCCTGCCCTTTGGCGAAGGAGACGTCGCAGTGGATCGCCCGCAACTCGCCCAGCCGGCCGCTGAGAGCGATCTCCCGCGCCTGCTGCGACGGCTCGGCCAGCACCCAGGTGAGCATGTGGCCGAGCACGCCGGCATCCCGCACCGCCCCCACCATGTCGTCGGCATGCTGCATGGAGGCGGCGAAAGGCTTGTCGAAGTAGAGGTGCTTGCCCGCCCTGGCTGCTGCCACCGCGAGCGGTCCCCGCCGGTAGGGCTCGGCACAGATGCTGACTATGTCCACGTCGTCCCGCTGCAGCGCCGCCTCGAAGTCCGGGAGCCACGGCAGGCCGCTGCGGTCCGCATAGAGCTTGTTGAGCCGCTGGCGACGCTCCGGCAGTCCGGGCTCGTCCGTAACGCCGATCAGCCGGCAGCGCGGGTCGGCGGCGAAGTCGTCCGCGTAGGTCGGCTGGTGGGTGTAGTCACCCGATACCAGCAAAACGCCGTACGGGGGTGACTGTTTCTTCGCCGGCGCCGCGGGCGCCGCCAGGTCGACGTTTTCCAGGCTCGCGATGCTCGTTCGGCCGCGAGGCGCGCCGTCGGCGGCCACCGGCGCGGCAGCGACCAGGGACGCACGCACCAGCTCGCTGCCGCGCTTTCCTTCCGAGGTAGCTGCGACACGATCGTCATCGGCCGCCGCCGACCCCATCTCCCATGCCAGCACCCCCTTGTTGCCGAACAGGTTGATCTCGGTAACCGGCGCGCCTGAACCGCGCAGGCCGGCCGAGACCAGCGCCATGCGTCCTCCTCCAAACCGTGCCAGCGCGCTGACCTGGCCAACTTCCTCTCCGCCTTGGGCGGCCACCGATTCGACCGGACAATCGAGCCAGCGGCCG